>DATENZ010000140.1:0-73723 GCA_035274625.1 Gaiellaceae bacterium | reverse complement strand
GGTGCTGTGGCGCGACGAGGCCGTCTGCGCCGTGTGCGGCGAGGCGTGCAAGCGCGCGACGCTGCCCGGCGGCGGCGAGATCGTCTACGTCGGCGACGGCTACTCCGATCGCTGCGTCGCGCTCGCAGCCGACCGCGTCTTCGCGACGGCCGGGCTCGCGCGGTACCTCGACGAGCAGGGCGTGAGCTACGAGGGGTTCGAGGATCTCCGCGACGTCGTAGCCGCACTCGGCTGACTGGACTTGTGCGGCTCGGGAACGAGCTGGACACTCTCCTCGTGAGCCTGCGGCGGTGTGCAACCGCCGCGAGTAGCGCTCGTTGATCCAAACGCAAGCGCTGTCTGCATACCCTGGCGCCGATGGCACTCCTTCGGGTACCGCGGCCCTACGACTTCGACGTCTCCACCGAGCGCTTCCGCGCGTTCGGGCCGGACCTCGCGAATCTCTGGCACGAGGGCGGGCTGCACCGCGTCGTCGATGGGCGGGAGGTTCGAATCGAGGCCGCGCCCGGGGGCGTCGTCGTCGAGCCGCACGACGCGACGATCGACGCCGAGGTGCGAACGCTGCTCGGGCTCCCGTTCGACCTCGAGGGCTTCGCTCGCTGGGCGAAGCGTGCGGACGCGGTCGTCCGGCGGCTGGCGGTCGGCCTTGCGGGGTTCCGGCCGCCGCTCGCTCCGGACCCGTTCGAGGCGCTCGTCGGTGCGATCACGGCGCAGCAGGTCTCGCTCTTCGCGGCGTTCGCGATCCGGAACCGCCTGATCGAGCGCTTCGGGGAGCGGGCCGAGCATGCGTACGCCTTTCCGACGCGCGAGCGGCTGGCCGGGGCGAGCGAGGAGGAGATCGTCGCCGTCGGGTTCTCCCGCCGGAAGGCGGAGTACGTGAATGGGCTGGCCCGGTCGGATCTCGACCTGGAGGCGCTCGCGGCCCTGCCTGACGAGCAGGTGAAGGAGCGCATCGTCGCTCAGCGCGGGCTGGGCGAGTGGACTGCCGACTGGTTCCTCGCGCGTCATCTCGCGCGCCCGCGCGCGTGGCCGGCGGGCGACCTCGGGCTGCGGAAGGCGGTCGCGGCGTTCTATGGTGAGGCCGACGTGCGGGCCATCGGCGCTCGCTTCGACCCCTTCCAGAACCTGACCGCTCACTACCTCCTGACGGGACTCCGAGTGGTCGGCGCATGATCGTCCGGCCCGCGACGCTTGCGGACGAGGCCGCGCTCCGCGAGCTCTGGGAAGAGTTCGAGGCGGAGATTCCCGCACCGCCCGAGTTCGTCGAGACCTGGGCGGACGAATGGCAGGACGTCGAGGCCGACATCGGCGGGCGCGGCGCCGTCTACCTCGCCGAGGACGGTGAGGGCGTCGTCGGCGCGGTCCGGGCCAAGGCGATCGAGGCGAACGTCTGGTACGTCGTCTTCGCTCACGTTCGGCCACGTGCGCGCCGGCAGGGCCTGCTGAAGCGGCTGATGCGCGAGGTGCTCCGCGAGGGACGGAACCGAGGGGCGACGCGGGTCACGCTCGACGTGCAGGCGGACAACGAGGCCGGGGTCGCCGCCTGGAGGCGGCTCGGATTCAAGGACGACAAGTACTACCTCGCGTCGAGCGTGGACGAGCTCGAGGCGCGGCTCGGCCCGGCCGAGGGCGCGCCGTCCAGCGGCGCCGCCTACGTCCAGACCGACGATCGCGACTCGGTGGAGCGAGCAGTCCGCAAGTACCTGCCGCGAATCGGCCGCTCCGGGGGGACGGAGGTGCGGCCGCCGGCGAACGGGTGGGTATGCGTCGACGACGAGCTCTGCAGCCGCGACCCGAGGGCGCTGCGGCGGCTCGGCCGGGAGCTCTCGCTCGCGCTGGGCGCGATCGTGCTCACGCTCGGGATCGAGGAGGGCGCGGTCGTGCGGTACGTCCTGTGGGATCGCGGCGGCGTCGCGGACGAGTACGCGTCCGTCCCGGAGCACTTCGGCCCGCTGCCGCCGGGCGACGTCGTCGCGCTGGCGGCGAACCCGACGGTCGCGCAGCGGCTGACGGGCGCCGACGCTGCCCGGCTGCGGTCGGTCGCCCGAACGGCCGTGTCCCCCGACGAGCTGCCGCCGCCGGATCAGCTTCTCGCGCAGCTGACCGAGGTTCTCGGGGTAGGGTCCAGCCCGTGATCACGCTCTACGACGCCGCGCGCTGCCCCTACTGCGCCCGCGTGCGGATCGTGCTGGCCGAGAAGGGCGTCGAGCACGAGGTCGTGGCGATCGACCTCTCGGACCGGCCGGCGTGGCTGTACGAGAAGAACCCGAGCGGGAAAGTCCCGGTGATCGAGGAGGACTCATTCGTGCTGCCGGAGTCGCCCGTGATCATGGAGTACCTCGACGAGCGCTATCCGCAGCCCGCGCTTTTGCCGGCGGATCCAGCCGCCCGGGCGCTCGCGCGCCTGCAGGTTGAGCGCTTCGACGATCGGCTCGGCGACGACTACTACGCCTACCGGCGCGGGGAGCCGAACCGGCTCGAGCAGCGGCTCGCCGAGCTCGATCTCGGCCACCAGGCGTTCGTCGACATCGCCTACCTCCCGTGGATCGTCCGGGCGCGCGAAATGCTCGGCCTCGAGCTGCCCGCTCACCTCGCCGCATGGCTCGAGCGGGCCGCGGCGCGGCCGGCGGTCGCCGTCGAGCTCGAGACCGTCGCGGCGCTCGCGGCATGAAGATCGCGCTTCTCCACGCGCTTCCGTTCGACGAGCGGCTGTGGGAGCCGCAGCTCGCGGCGCTCGCCGACCACGAGCTGCACACGCCGCGCCTCTACGACCTCGGCTCGAGCATGGACGAGTGGGCGCTCGGCGTCCTGCAGGAGGTGCCCGGGCAATTCGTCGTGGTCGGAGCGTCGATGGGCGGGTACTGCGGCGGCGCGATCGCGCGGCTCGCCCCCGAGCGCCTGCGGGCGCTCGTCCTGACGGGGTCCCGGGCGGACGCCGATCCCGCCGACCGTCGGCCGGTCCGCGACCACTGGATCCAGATCGCCCGCGAGCGCGGGGCGGAGGCGTTCTGGGAGGAGGTGGGGAGGAACTTCTTCTCGCCGGCGGCCGAGCCGGCGATCGTCGAGCGCGGGCACCAGATCGTTCAGGAGCAGGATCCGGACGGGCTCGTTCGGGCAATCGAGGCGATCCGCGACCGGCCCGACTCGACCGAGGCGGTGACGAGCGGGATCCCGCTGCTCATCGTCCACGGGGAGGAGGATCAGGGCATTCCGGTGCAGGTCGCGCGCGACCTTGCCGCCTCGGCTCCCCATGCGCGCATCGAGGTGCTGGAAGGATGCGGGCACCTGCCGAACATGGAGCGCCCCGAGGAGTTCAACCGCATCCTCACGAGCTTCCTCGCGACGGTATGACGCTGCCGCCGGTCGTCGACGCAGCGTGGGTGGCCGCGCACCTCGGTGAGCCCGACCTGCTGCTCGCCGACGTCCGCGGGCCGAACGCGCATGCGCGGGGTCATCTCCCTGGATCGATCCCGCTCGTCCTCGGCTCGCCGGCGCCGGTAACCGAGCCGGAGGTGCTGAAGTCCCTCGCCGCGGAGGTCGCGCTGCGACTGCGCCGGCACGGCGTCACCGGCGACGAACGCCTCGTGCTCTACGACGGCGGCGACTGCATCGGTGCGTCGTCGTCGGCGCAGCTCGCGGAGCTGGCCGGGCATCCGGCGGTGGCGGTGATGGCGGGCGGTTTTTCGGCCTGGCAGGGGGAGACGGAGCAGGGGGTGGTGGAGCTGGACAAGAACCGGAACGAGCTCGATCCGCGCTTCGAGGCCGTGCCGACGGTCGAGGAGCTGCGCGCGCGGCTCGGCGACTCCGACCTGACCATCCTCGACGTGCGGCGCGACGACGAGTACAGCGGCCGGGGCGGCTACCCCTGCGATCCGCGGCAGGGGCACATCCCGGGTGCGAGACACATCGAGGTGGGGGAGCTCTTCGCGGCTCCGGGCACGCCGCGGCCGCCGGAGGAGATCCGGTCGCTCGTCGGGCTGGCCGACGGCGCGGAGATCGTCGCGTACTGCCACTCGGGCTCACGCTCCGCGCTGGCCGCGATGGCGCTCCGCTCGGCCGGCTACCGGGCACGGAACTACCCCGGCTCCTGGCACGAGTGGTCGCGCCACCTCGACCTGCCGATGGAACGCTAAGCCGCGGTCAGCTCAGCGACGAGCGGGCGCACGGGGCTCGCGATCCGCGTCGAGTCCATCACCCAGTTCGTGTCCCAGGTGCGGCGGCCGTCGAACGAGAACGCCTGCTCCCACCTGAGCGTGTCGGTGTCGATGACACGCCACTCGTAGCGCACGCGGACGTGGACACCGTCGAGGATGTCGTCGCACTCGAACCGGCCGACGCCGTCGTCCTCGAACCGGCCGACGACCGGCTCGTCGAGGACGCCGGTCCCGAGGGACGACGCCCACCAGATCCGCCAGAGCGCCGTCTTCGGCTCGAACAGGCGCAGTGTGAACCCCTCGAAGCCGGGCCTGCCGGGAAAGTCCGGGGCGCGGTAGGTGTCGATGTTGCCGAGGCCGGCGACGATCGGCTGCGCCCACGACTGCGCCTCGAACTCGATCCACTCGCCGTCGGCCGGAGTCAAAGGGTTGACGCGCTTCCGGTTCGCGATCTGCCACCCGCCGAAGAGGAAGTCGAAGTCGTGCCGGCCGTCGTCCATGTCTCGCTCCTTTTGCGCTCGATGATCGAGCGGCAGCGTATGGACAATTGAGGACATTTTCTGTCCGCAGCGGTGGTTGAATCCCAGAGGTGTCGCGGCCCGCGTCCCGCCTGCTCGCATTCCTCGAGCTGCTCCAGAGCCGGCCGGTCGTCGACGGGCGCGCCGCGGCGACCGACCTGGGCGTGACGGAACGGACGATCCGCCGATACGCCGTCGCGCTGCACGACATCGGGATCCCGGTCGACGGACAGCCCGGCGTCGGCGGCGGCTACCGGCTGCGGGCGGGGACGCGGCTGCCGCCGCTGATGCTCTCCGACGACGAAGCGACCGCGATCGCCTTCGGCCTCGTCGTCGCCGAGCGCCGCGGCATCGCCGCCGGCGATGCGCTCGCCAAGGTGATGCGCGTCCTCCCGGAGCGGCTCGCCAGGCGCATCGAGCGCCTGCGCGACGAGGTCACGCTGCTCGGCGAGCCCCACTCGGCGCCTGTCGCGGCCAGCAACGTCCTGCTCGTCGTCGCGGAAGCCGTCCGCCGACGGCGGTCGCTGGAGGTCGACTACGTCCGGGCCGACGGCCGGGCGAGCTCGCGCGTGATCGAGCCGCTGGGCCTCGTCGCGCGGCGGGGGCGGTGGTACGTCCCTGCACACGACCGGCGGACCGGCGAGCTGCGCACCTTCAGGGCGGACCGGATCGGCCGCGCCGACATCGGCGAGCCGGCGTCGCCGCGCGAGCCGGGGTTCGACCCCGCGGCCCATGTGGTCCGGATGCTTGCCCGGCTGCCGTACGAGTGGCGCGTGGAGGTCGTGCTCGAGGCCCCGATCGAGGAGATCTCGAGACGCGTGCCGGCCACGCTCGGGGAGCTCAAGCCGGATGCGAACGGCACACGGCTGGAGCTCGGGGCCGACTCGCTCGAGTGGGCTGCCGGGTTCCTGGCGAGCCTCGGTGCGGACTTCCGTGTCGTCCGGCCGGACGAGCTACGCGGGCAGCTGCGCGAGCTCGGCGAGCGGCTGGCGCGCGCCGGACGCTAGGCCGCGACGGCCGCGCGCTCGGCGATCTCGACGAACGCGCCGCAGAGCTCGCGGCCGATCGCGTTCCACGTGCCGATCCGCTCGTCGATCTCCGCTCCGAGCCGGCCTCGGTCGAGGTCGAGTTCGACCTCGGTCGGGTCGTCCAGCCAGGATCGCGCCGTCTCCCGCGTCACCTCGGCGTGGAACTGGATCCCCCAGGCGTGCTCGCGCAGACGAATCGCCTGGTTGCAGCGTGCGCTCCGCGCAAGCTCGACGGCCTGCTCGGGAAGGTCGTACGTGTAGTAGTGCCACCCGAACGCCTCGAAGGTCGCGGGCAGGCGGCCGAAGATCGGATCCGCCGCCGCGTCGTCGGTGACCTCGACGGGGAACCAGCCGATCTCGGGGCCGCCCTCGAGCGGATACGCGGCTGCCCCGTCGGCCTTCGCCATCAGCTGGATCCCGAGGCAGACGCCGAGCATCGGCACGCCGCGCTCGAGCAGGCCGCGGATGAACGTGTCCTCCTCGCGCAGCCACGGATGCTGGTCCTCCTGGTCGGCGTGCATCGACCCGCCGAAGACGAGCACGGCGCCGTAGTCCTCGAGCCGCCGCGGCGGCGGCGTGCCCCAGACGAGGCTCCACTCCTCGTAGCGGTGGCCGGCCTCGGCGACGACGTCGCCGAAGATGCCGCCGGGTGCGTTGCGGCCATGGATGACGGCCAGGACGTTCATCGGAGCACTAGGCCAACTGTAGTTGGCCGCTCTCGGGCGGCTCGACGCCTCCGGTGGCGGGAACGCCGTGCTCGTCGAGCAGCTCCCGGAGAATCCGGGCGCTCCGCGGGGCGTAGTCGTACCGGTTGTTGTTCATCAGCGCGTAGGCCTGTTCCGACTGGTTCGCGAGCTCCGCGAGCGGCTCGACCCACTCCTCGAGCTCCGTATGGTCGTAGAGCCAGTCGAAGCGCTCCGCCGAGGTCTTGCCCTTCAGGTTCCAGGTGCGCCAGTTGCGGCCGTGGAACCGAACGTACGCGACCGGGTGCGTCGCGACCGAGATCCTCGGCAGCACGTTGCTCGCTCGCGTCCGCGGCGAGTCGACGGACACGTACGCCAGCCCGTGGCGCTCCAGGAACGAGAAGGTGTCGGCGCGCTCCTCCTCCTCGACCCACGACCGGTGCCGGAACTCGATCAGCGGCACCAGCGGGTCGAGCAGCGGCGCAACTGCGGCGAGCTCCTCGAGGGAAGCGCGCGACTTGACGAACCGCGACGGGTACTGCAGCAGGACGCCGTGCAGCTTCCCTGCCTCCTCGAGCGGCGCCAGGGCCTCGCGAAACGCGCCGAAGGCCTCCTCCCGGTCGGCCTCCTTGTGCCCGGTCATCTCCGCGCTCGCCTTCGCGTGGAAGACGAAGCCGGCCGGCGTCCGCTCCGCCCACTTCGCCGCCGTCTCCGGCGACGGCAGGTGGTAGAAGGGCGAGTCGACCTCGACGGTGTCGAAGCGCTCCGCGTAGTACGCCAGCCGGGCAGCGGGGGAGCTGACCCCGCGCGGGTACCAGCGCTTGACGAGGCCCTCGTCCGCCCAGGAGCACGTTCCGATGCGGATCGGTGCGGCTCCGCCTGCTTTGCCGTTTCGGATCATCTCGAGACGGGCGTGACGAGCACGGGCATTCGCAGCGACGCGGGGCCGACCGTCAGCATCGGCGTTCCGGCCGCAGGGAAGGCGAGGTAGAGAGAGCCGCCGGCCGTTCCCGACGTCGAGCTGCCGAGCGTGAGCGCGAGTCGCGAACCCGCAGGGATCGCGGTCACCTGCGAGATCAGCCTGAACGTGTACTTCCGCCTCCCGGGCGTCGTGGGAACTCCGCCGGCGCTGACCACGATCTTCTGACCCGTCGGCGTCACAGCCGTGAGCAGCGCGACGAGGCGGCTCCAGCCGCGGCTCGCGCTCGCCGTCACCGTCAGGACGGGCGCACCGAAGTCCTCCAGCGCTGTCGCGATCCGCGTGACGACGCGGAACAGGTGGTCGGAGGCCCCGATCGTGCGTGCCGGGCCGGGAACGGGGAAGGTGAGCGTCTTCGTCGGGGGCAGCCCGGGGTACCCGACGGCCTTGCCCTTCCACGGGTCGGGGGCGAGCTGCACGGTCGCGCCGGTGTCGACGCCGTTCGGCTGTCCCTTCAGGAAGCGGTCGAACCAGGTGCGCGAGAGCGTCATCGCGTAGTCGGTGTCGGCGGCGGGGAAGGTGGAGGGGGTGTGGCCGTGGTCGCCGAGGTAGAGCAGCTTCGGGCCCTTGAGGCGCTGGAAGGCGTTGATCGCCTGCTCGATCCCGAAGACGAAGTCGCGGCGGCCCTGGAGCATCAGGGCCGGCACGGTGAGGTTCCCGATCAGCGGCAGCGGCGAGCGCTCCGCGGTGAACACGCGGAGCCTGTCGAGGTCGGTGCCGCGGATCGCGGCGTCCGGAAGCCACGAGAACTGCGGCGCCAGCCTGCCCCCCGGGATCGCGTTGATCAGGCCTCCGACGGCGCCCGACTTGGACAGGCCGCCGGGGAAGAGCGTCGCGTACAGGTCGGTCCAGGTCTCGCAGAGCTCGATGGCCGCGAAGGGGACGCCCTGCACGGCCGCGAGCCACTCCTCGCCGGCGCCGTACGAGATGCCCCAGGCGCCGACGTGTGCATCGTCGACGTCCGGCCGTCCCGCCAGGGCGGCCTCGAGCGCGCGGACGTCCGCGACCTCGCGCGACCCGGCGATCGTGACGACTCCCCCGGACTGGCCGTGCCCGCGGAGGTCGTAGGTGAGAACGGCGTAGCCCTGCGGCACGAAGTACGTCTGGGCGAGGGTGTTCATGTCCTGCCGCTTGCCGCCCAGGCCGTGGAGCATGAGGACGGCCGGCCACCCCGCCGCCGGCGGCGTCCCGCCGGGGAGGTACAGGCTTGTCGCGATCCGCGTCCCGTCGTCCATCGTGAGCGTTCCGTCCGTCCTCGTGAAGGCGGACGCGTGGCCCGCGGTGGCGACCGCGACGAGGAGCGCGACGAGCACGGCCGAAAGCCGACCGACCACGGCAGCCAAGGGTACAACGGAGGCAGGGAGTAGTCTCTCCCGCGTGGACTCGCGGCCGGTCGGCGTGTTCGACTCGGGCATGGGCGGCCTCACCGTCCTGCACGAGTGCCTCGTCACGATGCCCCACGAGGACTTCGTCTACCTCGGAGATGCGGCTCGCCTGCCGTACGGGCCGCGTCCGCTGCCGGAGGTGGCGCGCTTCGCCGCGGAGATCGCCGCGTACCTCGACGGCCAGGGCGTGAAGCTGATCCTCGTCGCGTGCAACTCGGCGACCGCCGCGGCTCTGCCGGCGCTGCAGCAGTCCGTGCCGGTGCCGGTGGTCGGCGTGATCGCGCCCGAGGCGCACGCCGCGGTGCAGGCGACGCGGAACCGGCGCATCGGTCTGTTGGCGACAAAGGCAACGGTTGCGTCGGGTCGTTACGAGCAGCTCGTCCGCACGCTGGACGCCGGCGTGCGGACGACATCCGTTGCATGCCCGCGGCTCGTGCCGCTGATCGAGAGCGAGGATCCCTTCGGGCCGGAGACGGTCGACGCCGTTCGCGAGTACGCGGAGCCGTTGAAGGAGGCGGGCGTCGACACCGTCGTCCTCGGCTGCACGCACTATCCGCTGATCCGGCCGATCTTCCAGCGAGTCTTCGGCCGCGGCGTGACGCTCGTGTTCTCGGCGGAGGAGACGGCCCGCGAGGTCGCGGAGACGCTCGCCCGCAAGGGGATCGAGAACGAGCCCGACCGCGAGGGCGCGTACCGGTTCCTGACGACCGGCGACGCCGAGCTCTTCCGGGTGATGGGCGCTCGGTTCCTCCAGCTGCCGATCGACGAGGTGGAAGCGGTCGAGCTGGCGGAGCTCGAGCGGGCGGCCGCGTGAGCCGCGCGGACGGCA
Source organism: Gaiellaceae bacterium (assembly GCA_035274625.1). Classification (GTDB taxonomy): domain Bacteria; phylum Actinomycetota; class Thermoleophilia; order Gaiellales; family Gaiellaceae; genus DATBLE01. The sequence goes on along the minus strand of DATENZ010000140.1, from coordinate 64,147 downwards.
GACGCGCCGACCAGCTCCGGGCGGTCGAGATCCTTCCCGACTACCTCGAGCAACCGCACGGAGCGGTGCTGTACTCGCAGGGGAAGACGCGCGTCCTCTGCACCGCGTCGATCGAGGAGAGCGTCCCGCGCTGGATGGCCGGGCGGGGTGTGGGCTGGATCACCGCCGAGTACTCGCTGCTGCCGGCGTCGACTGGACAGCGCACGCAGCGGGAGGCGTCGGCCGGGCGGCAGAAGGGGCGGACGGTCGAGATCCAGCGCCTGATCGGGCGGGCGGTCCGGGCCGTGACGGATTTCCAGGCGCTCGGCGAGCGGACCTTGTGGCTCGACTGCGACGTGCTCCAGGCGGACGGCGGGACCCGCTGCGCCGCGATCTCCGGCGCCTACGTCGCCACCCGCCGAGCGCTCGACCGCTTCGGGCTCTCGAAGGCGATGCCGGGCTCCGTCGCAGCCGTCTCGCTCGGCATCGTCGCGGGCGAGCTGCTGCTCGACCTCGATTACTCCGAGGACTCTGCCGCCGACGTCGACCTGAACGTCGTCATCACAGGCGACGGGCGCCTGGTCGAGGTGCAGGCGACCGCTGAGCGGGTGCCGTTCGGCCGTGCTGAGCTCGACGAGCTCCTCGACCTCGCAGCCAGGGGCACCGACCTGATTCGCAAGGCGCAGGAGGAAGCAGTGGATGCTCCTCGCGCTTGACATCCCGTCGCTCGGCTGGGAAGGCTCGCTTCTGCGGCTCGGCGCCGCCGCCGGCCTGGGCGCTGTCATCGGCCTCGAGCGCGAGCTCGACGAGAAGGCGGCGGGGCTGCGCACGCACATGCTCGTCTCGGTCGGCTCCGCGTTGTTCACGATGGTCGGCGCCTACGGGTTCCACGACTTCCTCGCCACCGGCGATCCGGTCGTGCGCGCGGATCCGGGGCGGATCGCGGCCCAGATCGTGACCGGGATCGGCTTCCTCGGCGCGGGCGTGATCTTCCGGCAGGGGTTCACGATTCGCGGGCTGACGACGGCGGCGAGCCTGTGGGTCGTGGCAGCGATCGGGATGGCCGCCGGTGCGGGCTTCTGGGCCGGCGCGGTCATCGCCTCGGTTGTCGGCCTCGTCAGCCTCCGCCCGCTCGAGTGGGTGAAGGAGCGAATGCTGCCCCAGCGCGCCGCGGCGCGCCTCCACGTCGAGCTCGCGGAGGGTGCCTCGAGCGGCGACGTCCTGACAACCGTCGAGCGGCTGGGCGACCTGCTCGCGCTGCGGCGCGACGGGCAGCGGCTCGAGATCGAGCTCCGGATCGACCTCGAGCGCCGGCGCATGGCGCTCGAGGACGTGGCGGCCCTCGACGAGGTCGAGGAGGCTCGCTGGGAGCACTGATCCTCTGCTCGCGCAACGAGCACAAGCGCGAAGAGCTCGAGGCCGCGCTGCTCGGATGGACCGTCACCCTCCTCGAGGCGAGCGACTACCCGCCGGAGACGGGCGACACGTATGAGGAGAACGCCCGGGCGAAGGCCGCGTACGGCCGCGCGGCCGGCCCGCGAGATGCCTGGATGCTCGGCGAGGATTCCGGCATCGAGGTCGAAGCGCTCGGCGGCGCACCGGGCGTGCACTCGGCGCGCTGGGCCGCGCCCGGGCAGAGCAAGCCCCGGCTGCTCGAGCTCCTCGCGGGACAATCGAACCGCGGCGCGCGCATGATCACGCACCTCGTGGCGATCGCGCCCGACGGGCGCGAGCTCGCCGTCGCCGGTGTGCTCGCGGGCGAGGTCGCGACGGAGATTCGGGGCACCGAGGGGTTCGGCTACGACCCGATCTTCATTCCCGAGGGCGAGGAGCGGACGGTCGCGGAGCTTGGGAACGACTGGAAGCGGCGGCACTCGCATCGGGCGCGAGCGGCAGCGGCACTGCTCGAGGCTCTCCGCGAGCAAGGCGCCAGTTGACCTCGGCGCCGAAGACGATCACGTTCGCCATCACGTAGAGCCAGATCAGCAGGAGCGCCGGTCCGCCGAAGGCCTGCGCGGCGGGGACGTGCTTCGACAGCCGGAGGTAGATCGGCAGCACCTGGAACGTCGCCTCCAGCGCGACCGTCGCCACGATCGCCCCTGGGAGCACCTCTCGGTAGGTCACCTCCGCGTTCGTCAGGTAGCGATACGCGGAGACGAGGAAAAGGAAGATCCCGAGCGTGGAGACCGCGATCGACACGATCGTCGCGACGACCTCGTTGCCGAGGAAGCCGGGCGCGAACCGGTTCAGCACGCTCGCGCCGATGCTGCCGGCGAGGAGGCCGGTGAAGAGCGTGACGAGCGAGGCGAGCATGAACACGACCGCCAGCGCCTTCCCGCGCAGGAACGCCCGGTTCGGCCGGTTATAGACGATGTTCAGCGCCGACTCGAGGACGCTGAACAGCGACAGCGACGACCAGAGCAGGAAGCCGCCGCCGAGGATCCCGAGCGACGTCGCGTTCCGCTGGATCGTCCGGATCACGCCGACGATGCTCGAGATCGACGCGCCCGGGAAGATCTTCTGCAGCTCCGTGACGAAGTAGCTCGTCTCGTCCGCGCGCCCGGCGAGGCCGAGCAGGGCGAGCGCGAGGAAGAGGAGCGGGACGAACGAGAGGAGCGCGAAGTACGCGATCATCGCCGCCAGGTGCGTCCCGCGGTCGGCGAAGAACTTGGCAAAGGTCTGCCGAATCACTGTGTTAGCGTGTTCCGCCGATGGACGCGGCGCAAGCGTTAGCGGATCTGACCGAGATCTCGTCCCAGATCCAGGCCGCGGTGATCCTCGACGGCGACGGGTCGATCGTCGCCTCCACGCTCGACGACTCCCGGGCGCGCGAGCTTGCCGAGGCGACGCAGGAGCTCCTCGCGAAGGTGCGCACGAGTGCGGGCAGCGACCGGGAGCTGGCCCAGCTCGAGGTCTCGACGGCCGCCGGGAGCGTGTTCCTCGTCCGCGACGGCTCTCGCACGATCGCGGCCACGACGGGCCCCGAGCCGACGGTCGGGCTCGTCTTCTACGACCTGAAGAGCTGCCTCCGCAGCGCCGCCGGCGCCGAGAAGCCGGCGCCGAAGCCGAGGGCGCGGCGCCAGAAGGAGAAGGCCGAGACCGATGCGCCGGCGTAAGGTGCTGACCGGCCTGCTGCTGTTCGCGGGATCTCTCGCCGGGACGATCTTCTACCGCCGGCGCTCGGCTGCACGCCGCGACCGCGTCGACGTGTACTTCGAGGACGGCTCGATGCTCTCGCTGGCGGAGGGGTCGCCGGAGGCGTCGACGGTGCTCCCGCTCGCCCACCGGATCCTCGAGACCGCCCGCCGCTAGCGATGGACGACGCCGCGCTGCTGGGAGCGCTGCGGCGGCATGCGTACCTGGAGGGCGATTTCGTCCTCCGCTCCGGGAAGCGGTCGCGGTACTACCTGGACAAGTACCGCTTCGAGACCGTCCCGGAGGTGCTCGAGGCCCTCGGCGAGCGGCTGGCGGCAAAGGCGGCCGAGGTCGAGCCGGGTGCGGCCAGGCTGGCCGGGCCCGAGCTCGGCGCCGTCGCGCTCGCCACCGCTGCCTCGCTCGCGTCTCGCCTTCCGTTCCTGATCGTGCGCGGCCGGGCGAAGGCCTACGGAACGGCGAACCGGATCGAGGGTGCGTTCGAGCCCGGGGAGCACGTCGTCCTGATCGAGGACGTCGTCACTTCCGGCGGAGCGGCGGCCGATGCCGTCCGAGCCCTTCGCCAAGCTGATCTCGTATGCCGTACGGCCGTCTGCGTCATCGACCGGGAGGAGGGCGGTGTCGACGCCCTGGCACGCCTCGGCGTGCGCCTGCACCCCTTGTTCCGTGCGGCCGACGTCGTCGAGGGGGCGTAACCTGTCGCGAACCGCATGATTGAGCCGAAAGACGGCGCTTGATAGGTTCCCCCCCGCCCAAACCCCTCTAGGAGGAGGAGCTCGTGACCAAGCAGGAATTCGTCGACGCGGTTGCCCAGAAGAGCGGACTCAACCGCCGCGAGGCAGCCCAGGCTGTCGATGCCGTGCTCGAGACGATCCAGGAGGCGCTCAAGCGGCGCGACCAGATCAACTTCACCGGCTTCGGCAAGTTCGCGACATCTGAGCGCAAGGCGCGCATGGGCGTCAACCCCCGCAACCCGGGTGAGAAGGTGCAGATCCCGGCGGCGACCGTGCCGAAGTTCACCGCCGGCAGCGCGCTCAAGCAGGCAGTTCGCGGCTAGGCACTGCTCCGGCAGGTGCCTTCGAAAAGGGGAGACTGAGGGCCTCCTCCAACGTTGCGCCGAGGGCCGCAACCGCGGCCCTCGGTCTCTACCCTGGGGACATGGAAGCCTCGGCAGCCGTTGCGACGACGCTCTTCCCGGATCGCGTCGCCGAGGCGGTCGAGCAGAAACGGAGCCAGCTCGTCGTCGGGCTCGACCCGCGCCTCGATCTGCTCCCGCTCGAGCTGCGCGGCGACGCGCACGTCGGCCGGCCGGCGGCCGCGGAGGCGACCGCGCGCTTCTGCTGCGGGATCATCGACGCCGTCGCGCCGTACGTCGTCGCGGTCAAGCCGCAGCTCGCCTTCTTCGAGGCGCTCGGCCCTGACGGGCTCGGCGCTTTCGAGCGCGTGGCCGGCTACGCGCGGTCGGCCGGGCTGCTCGTCATCGCCGACGGGAAGCGCGGCGACATCGGCTCGACCGCCCGCGCCTACGCGGACGCGTACCTCGAGCCGAGCGGCGGTCGCGAGCCCCTCGCCGACGCCCTCACCGTCAACACCTACCTCGGCCGCGACTCGCTGGAGCCCTTCGTCGCCGCGTGCCGGCGGGGCGGCGGGGGCCTGTTCTGCCTCGTCAAGACGTCGAACGCCGGCAGCGCCGACGTCCAGGACCTGACGCTCTCCGACGGCCGGCCGCTCTGGCACCAGGTGGCGCTGCTCGTCCAGGAGCTCGGCGAGGAGCTGGTCGGCGACTGCGGCCTCTCGAGCGTCGGCGCCGTCGTCGGGGCGACGTATCCGCGTGCGGTCGGCGAGGCGCGGAAGCTGCTGCCGCAGGCGATCCTGCTGCTGCCGGGCGTCGGCGCGCAGGGAGCGACGCCCGCGGACATCGCCCGCGCGTTCATGAGCGGCCCCGCGAGCGCCCTCGTCACCGCTTCCCGGGCGGTCATCTACGCCTTCCGGCAGGGTGAGGACGACTGGCGCGGCGCGGCGTCCGCCGCGGCGGCGCGCTTGATGCACGAGGTGTGGGCCGTCTCCGGATGGTGAGCCGCGTCCAGGTGGTGCGGTACGTCGCGCCCGCCGTCTTCCTGCTCGCCGTGACGATCGCCGTCCTCCTCGTCCGGTCCAGTCTGCGCTCGCCGGACGACGCCGTCACGCGGACCGCGCCGGCACGCGTCCCCGCGAAGTCCGCAGCGGATCCGGCGACGCCGAAGCCGCAGCCGGTGCTGAAGCGCTTCTACGTGATTCGCAGCGGCGACACGCTCGAGTCGATCGCCGGCCGCCTGAACACGACGGTGGCGAGGCTCCTCGAGCTGAACCCGGGAATCGAGCCGACGACGCTGAGGCCGGGCCAGGAGGTGCGCATCAAGTGAGGTTCCGGCTCGCGCTCGTCGCGGCCGTGGTTCTCGCCGCCGCGCCGGCCTTCGCGGCCGCTCCGCACGTGACCGCCCGCGCGTACGTCGTGCAGAACGGCGTCAACGGCGAGGTGCTGCTGGCGAGCCACCCGCGCGAGCGCCTGCCGATCGCGAGCATCACGAAGCTGATGACCGTGCTCGTCGCGCTCCGGCACGCGCGGCTCGACGACGTCGTCACGGTCAGCGGCCGGGCGGCGCGCGTGGGGGAGTCGTCGATCTTCCTGCGCCCAGGCGAGCAGCTGACGGTTCGCGAGCTCGTCGAGGCCGCGCTGATCCAGAGCGCCAACGACGCCGCCGTCGCCCTTGCCGAGCACGTCGGCGGCAGCCAGGACCGCTTCGTCGCGATGATGAACGCGGAGGCACGGCGGCTCGGCCTCCGTGATACCCACTTCGCCAACCCGGACGGGCTGGACGCGACCGGCCACTACTCGAGCGCACGCGACGTGACCCGCCTGGCGCGGATCGCGATGAAGAACCCCGTGATCCACGCGGTCGTCGGCCGGTCGACCGCGACGATCTCCGGGGGCCGCGTCCTCTCCACCTGGAACGACCTGCTGTCCACCTTCCCGGGCCTCTTCGGCGTCAAGACCGGCCACACGACCGACGCCGGCTGGTCGGAGGTGGCCGCGGCGCGGGCGCACGGCGTGACGGTCTACGCGACGCTCCTCGGCGGGGCGACGAGAGCCGGCCGCAACTCGGACCTGACGCAGCTGCTCGCGTGGGGTCTCTCGCGGTACCGCACGGTCCGGCTCGTCTCCCAGGGCCGGGCGTACGCAACCGCCCGTGCGCCCTACGGGCGCCGCGCGCTCACCCTCGTTGCCGCCGGCACGGAGCGGCGGATCGTGCGCATCGACCGGCCGCTCGTCGAGCGGGTGACGGCGCCGACCGCGGTCTCGCTGCCGGTGCGAAAGGGCGAGCGCCTCGGGGAGGTGCGCGTGTACGCCGGCTCGACGCTCCTGGCGCGGCGGCCGCTCGTCGCGAGCCGGTCGATTGCGCGGCCGGGATTCGGCGGCCGCACAGCGTGGTACGCGGGCCGTATCGTTCACCACGCTTGGAGCTGGGTCACGTGAGAGTCCCGCGCCGATGATCGTCACCGTCACGCTCAATGCCGCGATCGACCGGACCCTGACCGTGCCGAACTTCCAGCTCGGCCAGCGACACCGCGCGAGCGCCGGAATCACGCTCGCCGGCGGCAAGGGGATCAACGTCGCCCGTGCGCTGAAGCGGCTCGGGCTGCCCGTCGTCGCGTGCGGTCTGGCGGGCGGGCGCACCGGCACGCGCCTCGTCGAGGAGCTCACCGCCGAGGCGGTCCTGAACGACTTCGTCCGGATCGCCGACGAGTCGCGGACGTCGACGGCGGTCGTCGACCCGACGAGCGGCTCGTACACCGAGATCAACGAATGGGGCCCGCACGTCGCGGACGAGGAGCTGGAGATGCTGCTCGAGAAGGTGCGCTACCTCTCCCGCGGCGCCGACTTCGTCGTCCTCGCCGGCTCGCTGCCGCGCGGAATCGACTCGGGCGTCTACGCCGAGCTGATCCGCGACCTGAACCGGCGGCAGGTGCAGACGGTGCTCGACTCGGAGGGCGAGCCGCTGCGCCTCGGGCTCGAGGCCGAGCCGTTCCTCGTCTCGCCGAACCAGCGCGAGGCGGAGGCGCTGGTCGGCCAGGAGTTCTACGAGCTGCAGGACTTCGCGCTCGCGCTTGAGCACATCGCGGAGCTCGGAGCACGCAACGTCCTGATCACGAACGAGACCGGTTGCTTCGCGCTGTTCCGCGAGGGCCGGAAGACGCGGCGTTACCGCGCGCTCGCGCCGCAGGTGGAGCCGGTGTCGACCGTCGGCGCGGGCGACGTGCTGATCGCCGGCTACATCGCCGCCCACGTCGAGGGACGGCCGCTGGAGGAGGCGGTCCGGGCCGCGGTCGCGGCCGGCGCGGCGGCGACGCTCGAGCTTGGCGCGGGCCGGTTCGACCCGCGCGTCGCCTCGCAGCTGACGCCGGACGTCGCGCTCGAGGACCTCGAGGCCGTCGGCGTCGACCAGTAGCCGCCGACGCCCCGGTTAGACTGACCTCCTTGGAGGGACTGGAGCTAGGCCGGATCGAGATCGAGCGGCTCCTCGCGCTGGAGGACAAGTTCGCGAAAGAGGGCCTGGCGTTCGACGACGTCCTGCTCGTCCCGGCCGAGTCCGAGGTGCTCCCGAACGACGTCTCGACGCGGACGCGGCTGACGCGCGGGATCGAGCTCGCCGTCCCCGTCGTCTCGGCGGCGATGGACACCGTCACCGAGGCTCGCCTCGCGGTCGCCCTCGCCCGCACCGGCGGCATCGGCGTGATCCACCGGAACCTGTCGATCGAGGACCAGGTGGCGGAGGTGGACAAGGTGAAGCGGTCGGAGGCGGGGATGATCGTCGAGCCGGTGACGCTCCCGCCGGACGCTCCGGTCGCCGCGGCCCTCGCACTGATGGCGCGCTATCGGATTTCCGGCGTGCCGATCACCGACGCCGACGGCAGGCTCGTCGGGATCCTCACCAACCGCGACCTTCGCTTCGAGACCGACACCGCGCAGCCCGTGAGCGCGCTGATGACGGCGCGGAACCTGGTCACCGCGCCGGTGGGGACGACGCTCGGCGAGGCGGAGCGGATCCTCCACCGCAACAAGGTCGAGAAGCTCCCGGTCGTCGATGCCGACGGCCGTCTGAAGGGCCTGATCACCGTCAAGGACATCTCGAAGCGGATCGAGTACCCGCAGGCGACGAAGGACGACCAGGGGAGGCTCCGCGTCGCCGCCGCCGTCGGGGTCGGCTCGGACGCGCTCGAGCGCGCCGAGGCGTTGGTCGCTGCCGGCGCCGACGCGCTCGTGCTCGACACGGCGCACGGGCATTCGCACGGGGTGATCGAGATGGCGCGCGAACTCAAATCCCGGCTCGACGTGGAGCTCGTCGCCGGGAACGTCGCGACGCGCGAGGGAGCCGAGGCGCTGATCGCGGCCGGCGTCGACGGAGTCAAGTCGGGAGTGGGCCCCGGGTCGATCTGCACAACCCGAGTCGTCGCGGGCGTCGGGGTGCCGCAGGTGACGGCGGTCTACGAATGCGCCGCCGCCTGTGCTGCCGAGGACGTGCCGCTGATCGCCGACGGTGGGATCCGCAACTCCGGTGATGTCGCGAAGGCGATCGCCGCCGGCGCCGACTGCGTCATGCTCGGCTCCGCCCTCGCGGGCACGGACGAGGCGCCGGGCGACGTGATCCTCGTTCAGGGTGAGCGCTTCAAGGAGTACCGCGGCATGGGCTCGCTCGGCGCCATGAAAGCGCGCGGGTTCTCGAAGGACCGGTACTTCCAGGGCGACGTCGAGGACGTCGACAAGCTCGTGCCGGAGGGCATCGAGGGCCGCGTCCCGTACAAGGGGCCGGCCCAGAACGTCTTGCACCAGTTCGTCGGCGGTCTGCGCCAGTCGATGGGCTACTGCGGCGCGGCGACGATCGAGGAGATGAAGACCAAGACGCGCTTCGTGCGAATCACCGCCGCCGGACTGCACGAGAGCCACCCGCACGACGTGACGATCACGAAGGAGGCGCCCAACTATCGGCGCTGAGGTCGTCGCGTTCCCGGAGCCGGCGCCGGAGGACCGCCCGGTCCTCGTCGTCGACCTGGGCGGGCAGTACTCGCAGCTGATCGCCCGCCGCGTCCGCGAGGCGCGTGTCTACTCGGAGCTCGTCGGTCACCGGACGCCGGCGGCGGCGCTGCGCGCGCGCAATCCGGTCGCGTTGATCCTCAGCGGCGGGCCCGCTTCCGTCTACGCGGACGATGCGCCGTCGGTCGAGCCGGCTCTCTTCGAGCTCGGGGTGCCGGTGCTCGGCATCTGCTACGGGATGCAGCTGATGGCGCAGGAGCTCGGCGGCCGGGTCGAGCGTGGGGCAGGCGAATTCGGGAAGACCGCGCTTCGCCTGGGCGGAGCGCTCGGAAAGGGCCTGCCCGAGGAGCAGATCGGGTGGATGAGCCACCGGGATTCCGTGTCGGCGCCGCCCGACGGCGCCGAGGTCACGGCGGGCTCGGAGTCGACGCCCATCGCCGCCTTCGAGTCGCGCGAGCGCGGCCTGTACGGCGTTCAGTTCCACCCGGAGGTGGTGCACACGCCGCACGGACAAGACCTGCTGAAGAACTTCCTGTACGAGGTCGCCGGCGCGCGGCCGGTGTGGACCCCGGCGGCCGTGATCGAGGAGCAGGTCGAGCGGATCCGCGCGCAGGTCGGCCGTGAGCGCGTGCTCTGCGCGCTCTCCGGCGGCGTCGACTCGGCGGTCGCAGCCCTGCTCGTGCACAAGGCGGTCGGCGACCAGCTCACCTGCGTCTTCGTCGACCACGGCCTGCTGCGGAAGGACGAGGCAGTGCAGGTGATCGAGACGTTCGAGGGCCACTTTCACGTCCCGCTCGTGCACGTCGACGCCGCCGGACGTTTTCTCGCGCGCCTCGAGGGCGTGACCGACCCGGAGCAGAAGCGGCGGATCGTCGGCGAGGAGTTCATCCGCGTCTTCGAAGAGGAGGCTGCGACGCTGGGACGGACGAGGTTCCTCGTTCAGGGCACCTTGTACTCCGACGTGATCGAGTCGGGCGGGACCGAGGGCGTCGCCGCGAAGATCAAGTCGCACCACAACGTCGGCGGCCTGCCGGCGGACATGACGATGGAGCTGGTCGAGCCGCTGCGCGCGCTCTTCAAAGACGAGGTGCGCCGGGTCGGCGAGGAACTCGGTCTGCCCGAGGCGATGGTCTGGCGGCATCCCTTCCCGGGGCCGGGCCTCGCGATCCGGATCATCGGCGAGGTGACGAACGAGCGGCTCGAGATCCTGCGCGAGGCGGACGCGGTCCTGCTGGAGGAGGTGCGGCGCGCGGGGCTCTACCGTGAGCTCTGGCAGTGCTTCGCCGTGCTGCCGGCGGTTCGGTCGGTCGGTGTCCAGGGCGACGAGCGCACCTACGGCTATCCCGTCGTGATCCGCGCCGTCACCTCCGACGACGCGATGACCGCCGACTGGGCCCGCCTGCCCTACGACCTGCTCGAGACGGTTTCGAGCCGGATCGTCAACGAGATCCCGGCAGTGAACCGCGTCGCGCTCGACCTGACCTCGAAGCCGCCGGCGACGATCGAGTGGGAGTGAGCCCGGGTGTAGCGCGCTTCTGAGCCGCCTCAGTGGAGCGCGATCCCCACAACCGCTCCGGCGACGACCAGTGCAGGCTCGGGTACTTTCTTCCGCTTTTGCAGTAGCAGCGCCAGCGAGACAAGCCCGATCACGAGCGACAGCCACCACTGGCTCCCCTCGATGGTCTGGCGGCCGATGACGATTGCGGCGCCGGCGATCGCGCCGGCTGCGGCCGCCGTGGCGCCGGCGACGAAGCCTCGAACGCGTGGGTGGCGTTCGACGCGGCGGAAGAGGCGTCCGGGCACGACGACGAAGAGGTAGACAGGCAGGAAGACGGCGATCGTGGCAATGACGGCGCCGGCGACCCCTGCGACGAGATAGCCGGCGAACGTCGACATGATCACGACGGGCCCCGGCGAGATGAGGCCCATCGCCACCGCGTCGGTGAATTGCTGCTCCGTCAGCCAGTGGTGGTCGCTGACGAGTCCCTGATGGAGGAACGGCACCATCGCCAGCCCGGAGCCGACCGTGAAGGCGCTGGCTTTGGCGAAGAATCCGGCCATCGTGGCGAGCGAGCCTCCGGCGTCGAACCAGGCGAACCCGCGAACCACTGCCAGCGGCCACGGCGCCACGAGCGCAGCTCCGGCCCGGAACCGCGGCAGCCCTCCGCCGTAGAAGAGGGCGCCGAAGAGTCCGGCAGCGATGAACAGCCAGACGATCTCGGCGCCACTCGCCGCGGTGGCGGCGCAGACAGTTCCCGCGAGCACCCAGAGCACGGGGTCGCGCTTGTTGGTCGAGCGGGCGAGCTTCCAGGAGGCGACGGCGATGATTGCGAGCACGGCCGGCGCGACACCGAAGAAGATGTCCTCCACGATCGCCAGGCCCTGGTACTTGGCGTAGACGACGCCGATTGCCGTGACGAGCAGGAACGACGGGACGATGAACGGGATCGAGACGATCGCCGCACCGAGCGCCCCGCGCTCCAGGTAGCCGAGCCACATCGCGAGCTGGGCGGCGAGCGGCCCGGGCATCGTCTGCGCAATCGCGAGCCCCTGTTGGTACTCCTCGTCGCTGTACCAGCGGCGACTGTCGACGAGGTCACGGCGCATGTATCCGCACAGCGCGATCGGCCCGCCGAAGCCCCATGACCCGAGCTTCAGGAAGTACCGGAACAAGCCGGCCAGGGTCCGCGCGTGGCTGGAGGCCGCATCGTGCGGGCGCATCTCGGCGATTTCCGACACCGCTGAATTATCAGGCTTCGTGCAACAGTGGTTACACGTTCTGCCCGACGGCGGCGCTCCTGGGGCGGCTTCGGGAGCGGACAGAGATAATCGGGCGGTGGAGGTCGTCCGAGTCCAGTTGCGCTCAGGCCCGGTCAACGGCGAGCTCGTCGATCTCGAGGCACCGCTCGACGTCGAGTTGACCGTCGAGGTGACCAGGGCCGTCGGTTTCCGCCTGTTCGAGTCGATCGGCGGCGCCGAGCCGGTCACCTCGGACTACGTCAGACGGACTGGTGAGCTCCACCGCTACCGCCTCATCCAGGGCGAGCCCGCCGTGATGGAGTGGGCCGGCCGCATCGAGACGTGAGCGTGGGGGCTAGCCCGGAAAGGACGACCGTCGGTTGGATCGGCACCGGCGTGATGGGCAGCTCGATGTGCGGCCACCTGATCGACGGCGGGTATCGCACATCGGTCTACTCGCGGACGCGTGAGCGCGCCGAACCGCTGGTGGCGAAGGGCGCGAGTTGGGCGGACTCCCCGGCAGAGGTCGCAGCTGCGGCGGACGTCGTGTTCACGATGGTCGGATTTCCATCCGACGTCCGGCACGTCGTCCTCGCCGACGACGGCGTTCTCGCCGGCGCCCGACCGGGGAGCGTGCTCGTCGACATGACGACAAGCGAGCCTTCGCTCGCGCGGGAAATCTCCGACCTGGCCCAGGCGAAGTCGGTCGCGAGCCTCGATGCGCCCGTCTCCGGGGGCGACGTCGGCGCGCGAAACGCCGCCCTCTCCATCATGGTCGGCGGCGACGAAGGCGCCTTGGCAGCTGTCCGTCCGCTCTTGGAGCTGATGGGCAAGACGATCGTCCACCAAGGTCCCGCCGGAGCCGGCCAACACACCAAGATGGTCAACCAGACCCTGATCGCGACCGGAATGATCGGGATCTGCGAAGCGCTGCTCTATGCCTACAGGGCCGGCCTCGACATCGAGACCGTTCTCGAGTCGGTGAGCGGCGGCGCCGCAGGCTCCTGGTCGTTGTCGAACTACGTGCCTCGAATCCTGAATGGCGACTTCGAGCCGGGCTTCTTCGTCGAGCACTTCCTCAAGGACATGGAGATCGCGCTTGCCGAAGCACGCCGGATGAATCTCGCGCTGCCTGGCCTCTCGCTCGCACACGAGCTCTACCTCGCTCTACGCGCACAGGGCGGTGGGCGCCGCGGAACGCAAGCGCTCGTGCTCGCGCTCGCCCGCCTCTCGGACGTCGACTGGCCCGACGGCTCAGCCGGCGCTTCACCGTAGGCCGCGCGGAGGGAACCGTTTGCGCTTCCTCTGCGAAGATTCCGCGTCGTATCCCAGACCGGCAAGGAGGTTGAGATGCCAGTTGCAGTCGAGATGAACTTCAAGGGCGCGACCCTCGATCAGTACGACCAGGTGATCGAGCTGATGGGACTCACTCCCGGGACGCCTGCCCCGCCCGGCGGACTCTTCCACTGGGTCGCCGAGACCGACGACGGAATTCGCGTCGTCGACGTCTGGGAGTCGAAGGAGCAGTACGAGCGGTTCGCCCAGGATCAGATCGGGCCGTACACGCAGCAGGTTGGGATCCCGGCTCCGCCGGAGGTCACGTACCGCGACGTGCACAACATCATCAAGGCGTAGCGACCGCGATCACTCTGCGAGGCTCGCAGCGGGATAGCGAGCCCTGACTTCGTCCACGAACCCGGCCAGGCGCTCGGCCAGGGCCGGGTCGTGGATCTCGAGCACGTTCTCGGCGTTCTGCTCGCCCGAGTGGGAGAGGTTGAAGCTCCCGAGGAAGACGACATCGTCGGCGACAGTCAGCTTGGCGTGCATGTAGTCGTGGACGGCGTCCGGCCGCCAGGGCGTCGAGCGCTTGCCGGCGAACCGGCCCGAGTTGATCACCTGCCGGAGGAGCGGCAGTTTCCACGACGACACGCCGGTCGGTCCCCACTGGTCGCGCACCTGCTCGATCTGCGTGTGGTCGACCGCCCCGGCGACGTCCACCTTCCCGTCGGCGATCACCTGCGCAAGGGTCGCCAGCACCGGCGCCGCGGTGATCACCGGCGAGCAGACGCGGACGCGCCTGCGGGCACGGCCGATCGCCTTCGCGACCCGGTGCGAGAGCGCATCCCCGAAGCCGGGACAGAACCACGGCCGAACCTCGATGCCGTCGACGCGCACGGGGCGCGGCTCGACTGCGCCCGTTCCCGCGACATCCCCCGCCGCCCACAGCTGCTCGAAGTCGAGGCTGAAGGCGTGTGCGAGCTCACCGGACTCGACCACGGCGATCACGTTCTCCTCGCGCGACCACGAGTCGTCGGTCCAGTTCGTCGAGCCGGTCCAGACCGCGCTCTTGTCGCGGATCACGTACTTGTGATGCATCAGGTCGGGAATACCGGCGATCGGCTTCGTCGGGACGCTCAGGCGCTCGATGTCCTCCGGTGCCGACTCGGGCGGAGGCGGGACGGGGATCGGGGCGCGGAAGTCGAGGTTGTAGGCGACGCGAACGGCCACGCCGCGCCGACCTGCCTCCTCGATCGCTCCGACGACGAGCTGCTCGGTCTCGCCCTCCAGCTTCAGGTCGTACACGGCGACATCGAGCGTGGTGCGCGCCTCGCCGAGGAAGTCGCGCAGGAGGCGGGCGATCTCGACCGGCTGCTGGCCCCCGTCGGTCAGGGTCGTCACCGTCATCATGTCGCCCATCATGGAGTTTGCGGACGTCCTCCGCCGCCGCAAGATGGTTCGGAGCTACAGCGACGAGCCCGTTCCGCGCGAGGTCGTGGAGCGGATCGTCGCGCGGGGGCGCAAGGCGCCGAGCGGCGGCTTCAGCCAGGGCCTTCGCCTCGTGGTCGTGACCAAGCCGGAGACGCGCCGCCGCATTGCGGAGCTCGGCCAGGAGCCCGAGTACGTGAAGCAGGGATTCGCCCCGTGGATCTCGCAGGCGCCCGTCCACGTGGTCGTCGCAATGCGCGAGGACGACTACCACGACCGTTACCGGAAGCCGGACAAGCTGCTCGAAGACGGCAGCGAGATCACCTGGCACGTTCCGTGGTGGTGGGTCGACGCCGGGAAGGCGATGATGCTGCTTCTGCTCGCCGCGGTCGACGAGGGTCTCGGGGCGGGACTGTTCGGGCTTTTCCCCGCGGAGAACAACGAGCAGCTGCGCGAACTGCTCGGCCTGCCCGAGGACGTGACGGTCGTCGGCGTCGTCACGATCGGCCACCCGGGGCCCGAGGGGGCACAGGGCTCGCGGAGGTTCGGCTGGAAGCCGCTCGAGGAGGTCGTCCGCTGGGAGCACTGGTAGCCTCGCCGTTGCCGCCGTCCGGGCTTTGCCCGGTCAGCTGCGGCTCACTCACAGATGCGCTCGCCGGCGCGCGGATCGGGACGACCTTCAACCAGTACCGCCGTTCGCGGTTGCGGCGCGAGCGACTGGCGGCCTATCTGGCCGCCCGCGGCCACGCGGAGATCCTGCTCGTCGGCGAGGCGGCCGGCTATCGCGGCGCGCGGGTGAGCGGAGTCCCGTTCACCTCCGAGCGCCAGCTGACCGGACGAGGGCCTGCCGAGGCGACGGCGACGATCGTCCACCGGGTGCTGGCCGAGCTCGGGCTCCAGGAGCAGGTCCTGCTGTGGAACGTCGTTCCGACACATCCACACGAGCCCGGTCGCCCGTATAGCAATCGGCGGCCGACGCGCGAGGAGGTCGGAGCCTCTGCCCTCTTCCTCGCTGAGCTCGCGCGCGGCCGCCGCATCGTCGCGATCGGTCGCCTCGCAGCAGAGGCGACCGGCGCGCCGTACGTTCGCCACCCGTCCCACGGCGGGGCGTCCGCCTTCCGATCCGGCCTCGCCGACCTGCTCTAGCTTGCTGCTACGATTCCGGCTCGGCGGACGCCTGTCCGCCGCTTTTTCTGATGCAGAAGACCTGGAATGCGAAGCCGGGCGAGGTCGATCGCCGCTGGTATGTCGTCGATGCCGAGGGACAGACCCTCGGGCGTCTCGCGACGCGCATCGCCGACACCCTCCGCGGCAAGGGCAAGCCCGAGTACACCCCGCACGTCGACACCGGCGACTTCGTCGTCGTGGTCAACGCCGAGAAGATCCACGTGACGGGGAAGAAGCTCGACCAGAAGCTCTACCACCGCCACTCCGGCTACCCCGGCGGGCTGCGCAGCCGGCCTCTGCGCCAGCAGCTCGAGCGCCGCCCAACGGAGGTGTTGCGCAAGGCCGTGAAGGGGATGCTCCCCCGGAACCGCCTCGGCCGGGCGCAGATCGGCAAGCTGAAGATCTACGCCGGCGCCGAGCATCCGCACGAGGCGCAGAAGCCAGAGCCCCTGAAACTGGAGACCAAGTGAGCGAACTCGCAACCTATCGCGGCACCGGCAAGCGCAAGACCTCGGTCGCGCGCGTCATCCTGCGCCCTGGCGACGGGGCGACGTGGTTCAACGGGCGCAAGCTCGAGGAGTACTTTCCCCGGCTCGGCCATCGCATACAGGTGCTCGCGCCGCTGCGCGCGGCGGGCCTGGAGGGGACGTTCGACGTCCGTGTCCGCGTCCACGGCGGCGGCCCGAGCGGTCAAGCCGGAGCGGTCCGGCACGGCATCGCCCGCGCCCTCGTCGAGGCGGATCCGGAGCTGCGCACGGTGCTGAAGCGCGAGGGCTTCCTCGCCCGCGACGCCCGGATCGTCGAGCGCAAGAAGGCGGGCCTGCACAAGGCCCGGAAGGCGCCGCAGTTCAGCAAACGCTGAGCGCGGCGCGTGCGTCGCTCCTCGATGCTGCAGGCACCGCGTAAGCTCGCGCCCGTCATGGCGCGCCGCTACTTCGGTACCGACGGTGTCCGGGGCATCGTCGGCGAGGACCTGACGCCGGATCTCGTCGAGCGGCTCGGCCGCGCTGCGACGCTCTGGTGCGGAGGCGGGGCGGTCTTCGTCGGCCGCGACACGCGCGGGTCGGGCCCCGAGCTCGAGCGTGCGTTCGCGAGCGGCGTCGCCTCGGCCGGCGGCAACGCCATCCTGGCCGGTGTGCTGCCGACCCCGGCGGTCGCGCTGCTCGCCCTCGACCTCGGCGCCGTCGTCTCCGCGTCGCACAACCCGCCCGAGTACAACGGGGTGAAGTTCTTCCACAAGAGCGGCCGGAAGCTGATCGACGCAGAGGAGGAGCAGATCGAGGCCCTGCTCGACCTGCCGCCGCGCGACCCGGAGCGAGGCCGGATCGACAACCTCGAGGTGGCGGTCGACAGCTACCTGGATCACGTCGTCGAGCGGTTCGGGTCCGACCTGACGGGCCTCCGCATCGGGGTCGACTGCGCCAACGGCGCGTACTCGTGGGTGGCGCCGCGTGCGTTCGAGCAGCTCGGCGCCGAGACCGCTGCGATCGGGGTCGAGCCCGACGGCACGAACATCAACGTCGGCTGCGGCGCGACCGACTTGAAGGCGCTCCAGCAGCTCGTGCGCGAGGAGTCGCTCGACCTCGGAGTCGCCTTCGACGGCGACGGCGACCGGATGCTCGCGGTCGACGGCAACGGCGACACCCTCGACGGCGACCAGATCCTGGCGATCCTGGCGCTCGACCTCGGGGTCGACCACGTGGTCGTCACGTCGATGACGAACCTCGGCTTCCATCGCCTGATGGCCGACCACGGCATCGCGGTGACGACGACGGACGTCGGCGACCGCTACGTGCTGGAGGCACTCGCACGCGAGGGCGCCGTCCTCGGCGGTGAGCAGTCCGGGCACATCATCTATCTCGAGGGGCACGTGACCGGCGACGGGCTCGCGGCGGCGCTGTCGCTCTGCGCGGCCCTCGGCGGACGTTCGCTCGCCGAGGCCGCCGCAGTGCTCGAGCGCTACCCGCAGGTGAAGGAGAACGTGAGGGTCTCCCGAAAGGAGCTCGGTGCCGACTTGCGCAGCGAGGTCCAGAGGCTCAACGACGAGCTCGCCGGACGCGGCCGCGTGCTTGTCAGGCCCTCGGGCACGGAGCCCGTAATCCGGGTGCTCGCCGAGGCAGAAAGCGAGCAGGAGGCTGCCGATCTCTGTGCTAGCATCACCGCCCTCGTAGCAGAGCTCGGCTGACCGTCCGGCGATATCTGTTCGATCGAGGGCCGGAAAAGCCGAGCTCGTCGTATTTTTTTCGCCGAACGTGTCGATAATCCGAGAAGGAGCGCCCAGTGTGCGGGATCATCGGATATGTCGGACAGCGGGCCTGTAAGCCGCTGCTGCTTCAGGGGCTCGAGCGGCTCGAGTACCGCGGGTACGACTCGGCCGGGCTCGCGCTGCTCGAGGACGGCGGCCTGGACTACGTCCGCGCCGTCGGGAACCTCGAGTTCCTGAAGGACGCCGCCGGGCCGAACGGCTCGCAGTCGTCGACCGGCCTCGGCCACACGCGCTGGGCGACCCACGGGCGGGTATCGGAGGAGAACGCACACCCGCTCACCGGTTGCGACAGCGGGAAGCTCGCGATCGTCCTGAACGGGATCGTCGAGAACTACCGCGAGCTGAAGGAGTCGCTGCTCGCCGAAGGGCACGCGTTCGGCTCGGAGACCGACGCCGAGGTCGTCGTGCACCTGATCGAGCGCGCATATGACGGGGATCTCCCGGCCGCCGTCCGCGAGGCGTACGCGCAGCTCGAGGGCCACTTCGCGTTCGTGGTCATCCATCACGACCACCCGAACATGCTCGTCGGTGCGCGCAGGCAGTGTCCGCTCGTCGTCGGCGTCGGGGACGGCGAGATGTTCCTGGCATCCTCGATCGCCGCCTTTCTCCGCGAGACGAAGCGCGTCCAGCTGATCGAGGACGACGAGGTCGTCGTCATCACCCCGGAAGGCGCTCAGTTCAGCGCCGTCGGCAGCGGTGAGGTCGACCGCGAGGAGCTCGAGGTCGACTGGGACGACGAAGGCGCCGAGAAGCAGGGCTACGAGACGTTCATGCTCAAGGAGATCTACGAGCAGCCCGAGTCGGTCCGCGAGACGATCGGGGACAGGGTCCGCCACGGGCGGCTCGCGCTCGAGGACTTCGGTCTGACCGACGTCGAGATCCAGAACCTGCGCCGCGTCGTCGTGCTCGCGTGCGGGACCGCGTACCACGCCGGCGTGGTCGCGCGGTACGTGATCGAGGAATGGGCTCGTGTCCCCGTCGAGCCGGACATCGCGAGCGAGTGGCGCTATCGGAACCCGGTCCTGTCGAAGGACACGCTCGTGATCGGGATCTCGCAGTCGGGCGAGACGGCCGACACGCTCGCCGCGATGCGCCTGGCCCACGACCAGGGCGCGCGCACGCTCGCGATCACGAACATGATGGGCACGCAGATCACGCGCGAGGTCGACTCCGTGCTCTACACGCGCGCCGGCCTCGAGATGGGCGTCGCCGCCTCCAAGACCTTCACGGCGCAGGTCGCGCTCTTCTACCTGATCGCCTTGAAGCTCGCGCAGGTGCGGCGAACGCTGCCCGAGGAGGAGCTGACGCGCCTGCTTCGGGAGGTCGAGTCGCTGCCGAGCAAGATCTCTTCGTTCCTCGCGGGCGACCATCCGATCGACGACATCGCCGAGCGCCACTTCGAGAAGCCGTTCTTCCTGTACCTGGGGCGTCACATCGGCCTCCCGGTCTGCCTCGAGGGCGCGCTCAAGCTGAAGGAGATCTCCTACATCCCGACCGAGGCGTACTCGGCGGGCGAGATGAAGCACGGCCCGATCGCGCTCCTCGACGAGCAGACGCCCGTCGTGTGCATCGCGACCGACTCGCACGTGTACGAGAAGGTCGTCTCGAACATTCAGGAGACCCGCGCCCGGGGCGCGCAGGTGATCGCGATCGCGACCGACGGCAACGAGGACATCCAGCACCACGCCGACGACGTGATCTACGTCCCGCGCACGCACCCGTTCCTCCAGGCCGCGCTCGCCGTCGTCCCGCTACAGCTCCTCGCCTACCGCATCGCGCGGCTCCGTGGGCTGAACGTCGACCAGCCTAGGAACCTGGCGAAGACGGTCACCGTCGAGTAGCGCCGGCCGTCAGGCGACGCGCAGCAGCACCGACCGGTCGACGCGGTTGCCGTTGATGTCGACGGCGGCGATCGTGACCTGGTAGGTGTGCCCCTTGGCCGTCTTGATCGGCACCCGGAACGAGATCCAGCCGTCGGAGCCGATCGTCGACGCGGGCTGAGCCGTCTTGACCACCCGGCCGTTGTCGTAGACCGCGATCGTCAGACCGACGCTCGCTCCGGTTCCGGAGCGTGACCACAGCTCGAGGGCGGCGAACTTGGCGAGCGGGTTCGTCGTCCCGGCCTTGACGAACAGCTCGGGGTCGCGGCCGTCGAGCGTCGCCGCCAGGCTCGCGAAGGTGCGGAAGCCCGGCTTCCGGACGCCGTCTCGCTCGACGAGGCCGCTCTGCCAGGCGCTCGTCGGGTCGTCGCGGAGGATGAACCAGATGAACATCTGCACTCTCGGATCCTTCGCGGCGATCGTCAGCGCCTGACGCACGTACGCCTGCTGTTGGGCGTAGGTGACTCCCTTCGGCTCCTCGGGTCGCGTCTCGTGTCCGTACTCGGTGATCCAGATCGGGATGTCCTTGCGCTTGAACCACGTGTCGAGCGACTTCTCGAAGCGGGGGAGCTGCGTCAGCGTGACGTTCGGCCAGCGGACGTTCTGGGTCGGCGGCGCGTTGATCGCGGTCGGGTACGGGTGGTGCGACCAGGCGTCGAACTTCAGGCCGGGCTGCTTGGAGAGCAGCTCGGCGAAGCGCCCGGGCGACTCCGTCTCCTGCGTCCCCGCACGGCCGAGGAACTTGTCACGGCCGCGTGCCGACGTCTCGCCGATCCCGACCAGCGCGCGCGGGTTTCCGAGCTTGATCCCCGCGTATGCCGCGCGATAGATCTTCGCGTAGATCGCCGGCGCCGCCGGAACGCCCTTCGAGGTGTACTGCGGCGACAGGAACTGGCCGAGATTCGACTCGTTCCAGACCGTGTAGTACCGCACGAACGGCAGTCCCGCAAAACGGCCCGAATACCGCGTCGCGAGCGCCCGGGCGAAGTTCTGGAGAGCGGCCGCATTCGTGGGCGCGAAGTTCTGGCCCTTCCCCGAGTTCGCCCAGGCGGGCGTGCCCCAGATCGTCAGCATGACCTCCATCCCGTGCAGCCCCGCGTTCCGCACGAACTCGTCGAGGTCGTCGAAGTGATACGCCGGATCGAAGGGGTTGATCGCGCTCGCGGGCTTGGTCTCGGCGATCCGCGACCAGTAGACGGTCGTCCGCACGATGCCCGCGTGGGCCGATTGCGCGATGTCGAACACGGCCGCGCGGTCGTCGCGCCACCTGAGGCTCGGGTCGTCCTGGAAGCCGATCAGCATCCTCGGCTGGGCGGAGGCGGCAGCCGGAACCAGAGAAGCGACGAGCGCGCACGCAGCGCTGACGAGCATCAGGCGGAGACGCATGGGCGGGGGGCTCCTTAAGGTCGGGGCGGCTCGGACAAGACTAGCGGCCCGCTTCTGGCGACCTGCCGGTCCTGCCGCACCCTCACGACGCTCATCCGCGCGGGTGGTCGGCCTCGTACTCGTCGTGGCGCCGCACCCACAGCGGCGTCGCAGGGTCCTCGTCGCGACCCTTCGGCGTCCGGTCAAGCAGGCCGTAGTACGCCATCGCGAGCTCGAGGCCGCGGGCCGTCGTCACGTAGGTCCGGTAGACGGTCGCGTCCGAGCGCGCGTAGACGCTCAGGCCCGGCCCTTCCTTCACGTATCCGGCGGCGTCCGTCCCGCACATGCGTGCGTTCTGCTCCACGGTCGCCGGGATGTCGCCCTCGAGGAAGGGCTTCAGCTCCTCCTCGGTGTACAGGAAGCCGAGGTCGCGGTTGAAGTCGGTGCCGCCGCTCGAGACCCAATCGATGCGCCAGCCCATCCGCTGCCTGTAGGCGCTGAGCTTGTCGACCGGGGCCCGCGAGGTGAGCAGCAGCGTCGTGTCCCTGGCCTGCAGGTGCGCGACCTGCGGTGCGAGCGTGTCCGCGATCGAGGAGCAGACCGGACAGCCCGCAGCCCAATCCGGCCCGAACATGAAGTGGTAGACCATCAGCTGCGAGCGTCCGTCGAAGAGCTCTGCGAGAGTTTTCGTTGCGCTCTCGGTCTCGAACCGGTACTCCTTCTCGACCGGGACCCAGGGAAGCTCGCGCCGTTTTCTCGCCAGCTCGTCGCCCCTGCGGGTGAGCTCCTTCTCCTCGACCAGCAGCGCGTCGCGCGCCGCCTGCCACTCCTCCTGCGTGCCGATCCGGTGGTTCGCCATCGAGGTACCTCCTTGTCTGTGGTCGGCCGGGCGTCACGAGGGGCGCTGACGAAGCCGCTTCACCTCGGCGCGCCGCCGCTTCTCCTCCAACCGGCGTTCCCGTGAGGCGGCGGTCGGCTTCGTCGGCCGGCGCGGTCGCTCGACCCTGAGCGCCTCGCGCAGGCTCGCCACGAGGCGCTCGACGGCGAGCTCGCGGTTCCGCCACTGGCTGCGCTCGTCCTGCGCGACCGCGCGCAGCACCGGCCCCGCACGCGCGATCACGCGCCGTTTCTGCACCGGCGAGAGCGCCGAGCTGCCCTCCACGTCGAGAACGGCTTCGACCCGGGTCTCCGACCGCTGCGCGTGCTGACCGCCGGGGCCGCTCGAACGCGAGAAGCGAAGCTCGATCTCCTCCACGGGCAGGGTCACCGAGCGGGTCACACGAATAGACTCGGCGGGCATGGCGGCCATTCTGCTCGACGTCGAGGGCGTGCTCCACGTGTCCGACCAGCCGATCTCCGGCGCCGCCGCGGCCGTGGAGGCCCTGCGCGAGCGCGGTCACCGGCTGCGCTTCGTCACGAACAACACGACCCGGTCCCGCGGAGCCCTGGCAGCCGAGCTGCGCGAGGCCGGAATCGCGCTCGACAACAGCGAGCTGCAGACGCCGGCGGCGGCGGCCGCCAGGGCGCTGGCCGGGAAGCGCGTGCTCGCGCTCGTGATGGCCGGGCTGGTCGACGACCTCGACGGGATCGAGCTCGTCGGCGAGGGCGCGGAGGCCGTTCTTCTCGGCGGCTGCGACGAGACGGAGGAGACGGGCCGGGTCTTCAGCTACATGAACCTGGCGCGCGCCTTCGGCGAGCTGGAGCTCGGGGCCGAGCTGTACTGCCTGCACAAGAACCGCTGGTGGCAGACCCTGCGCGGGCCGATGCTCGATTCCGGCGCGTTCGTGGCGGGCCTCGAGTACGCGGCGGGAGTGGAGGCGACGGTGCTCGGCAAGCCGAGCGTCCCCTACTTCGAGGCCGCGCTCGACGCGCTCGATGCGGAGCCGGCTCTCACCTGGATGGTCGGCGACGACCTCGAGATCGACATCGCGGGCGCTCAGGGCTTCGGGCTGAAGACCGTCCTCGTGCGGACGGGGAAGTTCCGCCCGGACGAGGTCGAGCGCTCGACCGTCGTCCCCGACGCGGTGCTCAGCTCGATCGCGTACCTGCCGGAGTGGCTCGACTCCGTCGCGCAGCCTTGATTGTCGCTCGCCTTCGGCTCGCTCCCGCGGGGGAAACAGCCGGTTTCCCCCGCGAGCCCCCTTCCCAGGGACGCTCCGCACCTCTGCTGCCGATGGGTGCCGCGCCCGCCAGGTCGGTCGCGGCGGCGGAAAAAAGCTCCGATTCGCAACGGGCGAGCGACCCATGAGCGGCGCTCGGGTCGGTATCGATCTGATCGAGATTGCGCGGATTCGGCGCGCGCTCGAGCGCTACCCGTCCTTCCGCGAGCGCTGCTTCACCTCGGAGGAGCAGCGGTACTGCGACTCGCGGCCGAACCCGGCGCAGCACTACGCGGCCCGGTTCGCCGGCAAGGAGGCCGTCGGGAAGGCACTCGGCTTCGGCGTCGCCCGCGCGTTCGCGTGGCGCGAGGTCGAGATCGCGGGACGGCCGAAGCCGGACGTGCACCTCTCCGGCCGCATGGCCGCCTGGGCCGAGCGTGTCGGCGCGGGCCGGCTCGACCTCTCGATGACGCACTCGCGGGAGGTGGCCGCCGCCGTCTGCGTCGCCGATGCTTGAACCGCTCTACAGCGCGGCAGAGATGAAGGCCGCGGAGGCCGGGCACGACGTGCCGGCGCTGATGGAGCGGGCGGGCCGCGCCGTCGCCGAGGAGGCGCTGCGTCGCTTTCCGGATGCGAGCTCGTTCGGCGCCGTCTGCGGCGGCGGAGCGAACGGCGGCGACGGCCGGATCGCGCTCGAGGTGCTCCGCGCGGCCGGCCGGCGGGCCGAGGAGGGAACGACCGGCGAGGTGCTGATCGACGCCCTGTTCGGCACCGGGTTCCACGGCGAGCCGAGGGCGGACGCGGCGCGCCTGATCGACGAGCTGAACCGTGCGGACGCACCGGTCGTCGCGATCGATTTGCCGTCGGGCGTGGACGCCGACACGGGCGAGGTCGCCGGCGCGGCCGTTCGCGCGGCACTGACCGTGACGATGCACGGCCGCAAGGTCGGCCTCGAGGTCGCGCCCGGCCGCTTCCACGCCGGCTTCGTCGTCGTCGCCGACATCGGGCTCGAGGACCGCGACACCCACCACCGGCTCGTCACCCGCGCGGTGCTCGACCTCGTCCCGCGCAAGCGGCACGAGGACACGAAGTACACGGCCGGCGCGGTGCTCGTCGTCGGCGGAGCTCCCGGGATGACCGGCGCCGTCAGCCTGACGGCGATGGCCGCGTTCCGAGCCGACGCCGGTTACGTCACCGTCTGCGCCCCGCGGGAGTCCCTGGCCGTGATCGAGACGCGGCTGCTCGAAGCGGTGAAACGGCCGCTCGACGAGGCGCCGGAGGCGGTCGGCCGGCACGACGCGCTCGCGCTGGGACCGGGCCTCGGGCGCAGCGACGACCGGCGCGCGCTCGTGCGCCGGCTGCTCGAGGAGACGGCGCTTCCGGCCGTCGTCGACGCCGACGCGCTCTTCGGGCTGGAGCCCTTCGAGCGGGAGGGGCCGACCGTCCTCACCCCGCACGAGGGCGAGCTCGGGCGGCTGCTCGGCCGCGAGTCCTCGTGGGTGGCTGCGCACCGGCTCGAAGCCGTGCAGGAGGCGGCGAGCCGGTTCGGCTGCGTCTGCCTGCTGAAGGGCGCGGACGTCCTGATCGCCGCACCCGGTCGGGGCGTCCTCGTGGCGGCGCTGGGGCCGCCCTCGCTCGCGACCGCGGGGACAGGGGACGTCCTCACCGGCGTGATCGCCGCGTTTCTCGCGAAGGGGATGGATGCGCGGTTGGCCGCGGCGGCGGGGGCGGTCGCCTGCGATGTCGCCGCGCGCCTCGGGCCCGCCCGCGGCCTGGTCGCCTCCGACGTGGTCGGGCTGCTGCCGAAGGCACTCGAGCAAGCCGGGGCCGATGGCGCGGTCTGAGCTGACGATCGACCTGGGCGCGGTCCGGCGGAACGCGAAGCGGCTCCTCGAGGCGCTCGACGGGGCGGAGCTCTGGGCGGTCGTGAAGGCCGACGGCTACGGGCACGGGGCCGTGAGCGTTGCCGACGGGGCGCTGGGGGGCGGTGCGACAGCCCTCTGCACGGCGACCGTCGCAGAGGCGCTCGTGCTGCGGCGAGAGCTCTCCGGCGTGCGGATCATCGTGCTCGGCCCGGCGACGAACCGCGAGATCGCGCAGGCGCGAGAGGCCCGGCTGGAGCTCGTGGTCTCGGATCAGGCGCCGCTGCCCGAGGGGGTTCCGCTCCACCTCAAGCTCGAGACGGGGATGGGCCGGTACGGCCTGTCCGAGCTGCCCGAGGTGACGCACGACGTGGTCGGCCTCATGTCACACCTGGCCACGGCCGACTCCGACCCCGCCTTCGCCGAGCAGCAGATCGAGCGCTTTCGGGAGGCGACCTCGCTCTACCCGGGGATCACCAAGCACATCGCCAACAGCGCGGCCGCGCTCCGCCTCCCGTCTTCACGGCTCGATGCCGTGCGCTGCGGGATCGCGCTCTACGGCCTCTCGCCGTTCGGCGCCGACCCGGCGGAGGACGGGCTGCAGCCGGCGCTCGCCTGGCACAGCGAGCTCGCCCAGGTGAAGGTGCGCGCACCGGGCGAGAGCACGGGTTACGGCCGCACGTATATGGCCGACCGGCCGACGTGGATCGGGATCGTGCCCGTCGGTTATGCCGACGGCTTCCGCCGCGACCTGAGCGGCACGAAGGTGCGCGTGGGGGACGATCTGTGCCCGGTCGCGGGGACGATCTCGATGGACTCCTTCGCGGTCGAGCTGCCGGGCGAGCGCGCGGTCGGAACGCCGGTCACCCTGATCGGCGACGGCGTACCCGCAGAGGAGCACGCACGCGTCGCGGGCACGATCACGTACGAGCTCGTCTGCGGGATCAACTCGAGCCCGACCCGGGCCCGCCGCACGGTCATGCATGGTTGACAGGCGAACCGCGTGCGAGGTCCTGGCCGGCGAGGACGCGTGGGTCGTCGGCGGCGCCGTCCGCGACGAGCTGCTCGGTCGGCCGGTGCTGGACCTGGACATCGCCTGCGGCGAGCCGGAGCGCGCTGCCCGCGTCTACGCCGAGCGGGCGCGCGGGGCGGTGTTCCCGCTCTCCGCGCAGCACGGCGGTTGGCGTGTCGCCTTCCGGGACGGGACGACCGTCGACTTCACGCCGCTCCACGGCGGGTCGATCGAGTCCGACCTCGGGACGCGGGACTTCACCGTGAACGCGATCGCGGTGCCGCTCGGAGGCGGCGACGCCGTCGACCCGCACGGCGGCCGCGACGACATGGCGCGGCGGCTGCTCCGGGTGGTGTCGCCGCGCGTGTTCGCGGACGATCCTCTCCGGCTCCTGCGCGCGGTGCGGCTCGAGGGCGAGCTCGACTTCACGCTCGACCCGGGGTCGGAGCAGCTTGTCCGTGAGCACGCGCCGCTCGTGGCCCGGCCGGCAGGGGAGCGGATCCTCGACGAGCTCCTGCGGCTCTCGCCCGCCGGCTTCGAGCGCCTGGAGGAGCTCGGCCTGCTCGAGCCGCTCGGCGGAGCGACGGATCCGAGGCTGCGGGCATTCGACTCACCGTGGTTCCGCCTCGCGGTCACCTTCGGGGCGAACCTGAAGCGGCTGCCGATCCCGAACGAGCTGGAGCGGTTCGTCGGCACGCTGCTCCGCGCGGAGGCACCGCCCGACGATTCGCCGCGCGCGCTCCACCGCTTCCGCCGCTCGACGGAGCCGTGGGCCCTCGAGGCGCTGGCGTTCGTGGGAGCAGACCGGTTTGCCGGTGCGGTCCGCGAGGCGCGCGAGCGGGATCCGGCTGAGCCGCTCCTCCGCGGCGACGAGCTCGGGATCCCGCCCGGGCCCGAAGTCGGCAAGCTGCTGGAGCTGATCGAAGAGGAGCGGGCGGCCGGGACGCTCGCGACGCGGGAGGAGGCGCTGGAGCTTGTCCGGCGAGCGGTGGGCTAGAACAGCCGAACGGATCGGCGAGCTCGAGCAGCGCCGGCGGGCGGAGCTGACCGAGCGGGTGCGCGGGTTCGTCCAGCCGCGCGGTGACGAGCGGGCACTCGACGTCGGCACCGGCACCGGTGCGCTCGCGTTCGCGCTCGCGCCGCACGTGGACGAGGTGCTCGCGATCGACCGCGTCCCCGAGCTGCTCGACGAGGCGCGGAGTCGCGGGACGGCGTTCCCCAACGTCACGTTCGCCGAGGGCGACGCGACGGCGCTCGACCTGACGACCGGCAGCTTCGACCTCACCGGCTGCGCCCGGACGCTCCACCACGTTCGCCGGCCGGAGCTCGTGGTCGCGGAGCTGGCCCGCGTCGCCAGACCGGGCGGCCGCGTGCTCGTCATCGACCAGATCGCGCCGATCGATCCGCTGCTCGCCGTCGAGCTCGACCGCTTCGAGCGCGCTCGCGATCCCGAGCACGAGCGCCTGCTCCCGGACGTCGACGTGCGGGCGCTGCTGGAGGCGAACGGGCTCGTCGTCGTCCGCACGCACTTCGCCGAGGAGCCCCGCGACCTCGATCGGTATCTCGATCTGGCCGCGTGCGAGGGCGAGGCGCGGGAGCGGGCGCTCGCCCTCGCACCTCGCGGCTACACGGCGCTCGTCGGCTGGTACCTCGCCGAGAAGCCGCTCCCGCGGACCTGAGAAGTAAGCTGCGGGCCGTGGATCGAGCGGAGCTGACGCGCCAACTGGCCGATCTCGCCGTCGGGCTCGGCGCAAACGTCCAGCCCGGGCAGATCGTCACGGTCGGTGCCGACCACGGCCAGTACGAGCTCGCGCGCGCGATCGCCGAGAGCGCATACAAGCGCGGCGCCAAGTTCGTCGACGTCCAGTACTTCGACCCCTACGTGAAGCGCGCGCGGATCGCCCACGCGGCCGACGAGACGCTCCCCTTCGTGCCCTCCTGGTTCAGCTACCGGATGCTGGCGATCGGCGAGGAGCGGGCCGCCCGCATCTCGCTCGCGGGACCGACGACGACCGGGTTGCTCGACGATCTCGACCACCAGCGGGCAGGCCGCGACCAGCTGCCGTTCATCAAGGAGATCCTGACCGTGATCAGCAAGCGGACGACGAACTGGACGGTCGTTCCGTGCCCGACGCAGCCGTGGGCGTGCCTCGTCTACCCGGACGTCCCGCCCGACGAGGCCCTCGACCGGCTGTGGGAGCAGGTCGCGCACGTCTGCCGGCTGGACGAGCCGGATCCCGTTGCGGCCTGGAACGAGCGCGCGGCGCATCTGACGGCGGCGGCCGGCCGCCTGAACGACCGTCACTTCGACGCACTGCACTTCGAGGGGCCGGGCACGGATCTGACGATCGGCCTCCTTTCGACCTCGACCTTTCACGCCGCCCGGGACGAGACGGTGGACGGGGTAGTCCACCTCGCGAACCTGCCGACCGAGGAGGTGTACGCCACGCCCGATCCGCAGCGCGCGGACGGCTACGTGCGCTCGACGAAGCCGCTCGTGCTCGCCGACGGCACGATCATCCGCGGGCTGGATGTCCGGTTCGAGGGCGGCCGTGCGGTCGACATCGACGCGGCACAGGGCGCCGGAGTGATGCGGGGCCGTGCGGCGTTCGACGAGGGCGCGTCGCGCCTCGGCGAAGTGGCGCTCGTCGACCGGGAAGGCCGGATCGGCCGGCTCGGGACCGTCTTCTACGACACCTTGCTGGACGAGAACGCCGCCAGCCACATCGCCCTCGGGGACGGCTCGGACGAGGGCCTCTCCGAGGAGGATCGCGGCCGCCGCAACCACAGCTCGATCCACATCGACTTCATGATCGGCGGCGAGGACGTCGAGGTGACCGGCGTCGCGAAGGACGGATCGCGCACGCCGGTTCTCAGCGGCGGTTCCTGGCAGATTTGACTTACGCCGCGCCGGGGCCGCCGTAGCGGCCTTTCGCAAGCACGCGCGCGACGACTGACGGCGCGAGCGCCTGCAGGACCGCGACCGGGCGGTACCACCACGGTACGAAGCTCTCGCGCCGGTCGCGGCGGATCGACGCGAGGATCGACCGCGCGATCCGCTCCGGGCCGATGATCGTCCACTCGAGGTGCTTCGGGAGCACGCCGTGCTGCGGGAAGCCGGGCGTCTCCGCGAAGCCGGGGAGGACGGTGTGCACGCGGACTCCGCGGCCGCGGAGCTGCGCCGCCACCGCCCGTGAGAACGCGAGCTGTGCGTGCTTCGAGGCGCCGTACGGCCCGGACGGGGGCATCACGACGGCGCCCGCGACCGAGACGACGTTGACGACGTCCGACGGCGCGGCCGCCTCGAGCGCGGGCAGAAAGGCCCGGAGGCACCAGACGCCGCCCAGGTAGTTGATGCGCATCACGCGCTCGATCCGCTCGACGTCGCCGCTGACGAAGTCGGCCCGGCCCGGGACGCCCGCGTTGTTGACGAGCAGCTTGATCCGCGGGTAGCGCGCAGTGACGCGCCCCGCGAGGGCGTCGACCGCCGCTCGGTCGCCGACGTCGCAGACCTCGGCCTCGGCGCCGATCTCCACCGCCAGCTCGCGGAGGCGCTCCTCGCCGCGCGCGACGAGCACGCAGCGCCAGCCGGACGCGCACAGCTCGCGCCCGAGCGCGGCGCCGATGCCGCTCGAGCCGCCGGTGATCACGGCCACGCGCTCGTCCATCGGCGGGAGCGCTACTTCTTCTTGCCGCAGACCTTGGCGGTACGCGTGGCCGCCTTGGTCGCGCCCGCCGCATCCGTGACCGTCGCCTGCAGCGTGTACGTCCCCGGCTTCAGGCCCTTCGTCGACCACGCCGCCGAGTAGAGGCCGCCGGCTCCGCGCTTGACCGTCGCGATCCGCTTGCCCCCGACGGCGAAGCGAACGTCGCGGATCTTCTTCGTCGCGCCCGCGACGACGAGCAGGCGGGTGGGGGCGGTGGCGCACTGGTTCCGTTCGGGGAAGAGCCAGTTCACCGTCGGCCCGTCGACCACCTTCAGCTTCGTCTGCACGAACGCGGTGTTGGGCAGGATCGACTCGATCTCGCCGGCCTGGTCGACGTTCTTGTCCTCCTGGAAGTCACCGGCGACGAAGACTGTCGTCACATTGCCCTTCTTGAGGGCGGGCGCGGCGGCCGGCAGCGGGAAGACGGCGAAACCGGAGACGGGGTCGTAGGCGGCGGCGCCGACGGACACGCGTCCGTAACCGATCACGAGCGACAGCGGGTCGACGCCCGACTGGAGGTCGAGAGTGCGCGCGACGATGGTCGGCCGTCCCGCTGCGATGGTCGTCGTGACCATGGCAGCGAGAGGAGGCGCGACGTCGTTCAGCCACGAGCGCAGCACATACTGACCGGCGAACGGCGCACCCGTGAACTCGTTGTGACCCGAGTCGACGGCGACGAAGTACTGCCCCTGGCGCGGGAACTGGATCCCGGCCGCCTGGACGTCGGCGTGGTAGTGCGGGAGGTAGGCGTTGACGTTCACCGGCGTGCCGGTGTACCCCGTCACGTCGTTCTCGTCCTGGGACGCGAGGAAGAACGGGTCGATCAGCGAGTTCGCCGATTGGAGGACGACCGCGACGCCGAGGTTCACCGCCGGCTGCGCGAGGTCGTAGACGTACAGCTGCTCGGCGCCGTCCTCGCTCAGCGGCGGCCCGAAGTAGCTCGCCGCGGGGCCGAAGGGCGCAGCGGGCCAGCGGTAGGAGCCCACGCGGCTCGGCCCGGCGCGGGTGTCGCCGATCTGCACGGTCTGGAGCTTCTTCGCCGTCACCGACTCGAGGCCCGGGCGCTCGACGCTGAACTCGTAGGGGATGCGTCTCGTCACGTCGCCCTTGCGCAGGACGATGAAGCCGTAGTCGTCGCCGACCGCCGCATCCGCGGCGGCGCGTGCAACTGCGGTCAGGAACGCGTCCCCGCCCGGCTGGATCGTGATCTCCGCCGGCAGGTCGAGCATCGCGCCCGCCGTCGCCGACTGCGACTGAAGCTCGACCTTCCACGTCCCGAAGCCGCCGCCGGCGTCGGACAGGGTTGTCAGCAGGGGCCGCGACGTCGAGCCGCGGTTGACGTTCAGGTAGCGGAATGACAGCGAGGGCGGGTCGGTGAAGATCTGCGGGTCGTCCGCCCGGCCGACGTCGATCAGACCCGCGCCTTCCAGCAGCACCGAGGCTTCGGTTGTGCGGCCGGTGTCTCCCCATGCCGGGCCGGCGGTCGACATCAGCGCCGTCTTCACCTGTGGCGAGCCCCACGTCGGGTGGCGCTGGAGCAGCAGCGCCGCCGCCCCGGCGACGTGCGGTGCCGCCATGCTCGTACCGTCGAAGACCGCAAAGGACTCGCCGATCGCGGATGCCACCGTCGAGGACAGGATCGCGCCGCCGGGGGCGGAGAGATCCGGCTTCAGGTCGTGGGTGAACGGCGTCAGCCCGGCCGAGGAGAAGCTCGTGGGCGTCCCGCCGCGGCCGGTCTGGATCTCGACCGGGTTGCGGCCGATGCGGACGGTCGCACGGCCTCCGGTCGGCGCCAGCGCCGCGCGCAGGCGGGTGCCGTCGGCGTCGGCGATCATCCCCGCCGGCAGCCCGACGTCGACGGGAATCCCGTTCGCCTCGCCCGGACGGTTGTCGACGAGGATCACGCCGACCGCGCCGGCGGCCTTCGCGCGCGTCGTTTTCGAGAGGAACGTGCAGAAGCCGCGCGAGACGAGGGCGATCGAGCCCGACAGCGACCCGGACGGGAGCGTCGACTGCGGCGCCTCGACGTTCCCCGGCGGTCCGCAGAGGTAGCGGTCGACGGGCTGCTTGTCGGTGCCGACGATCGCGCCGACGTCGACCAGCTTCTGGTCGATCGTCGTCCAGGCGGGCGGAGCGGGCGTGCGCCCCGGGTTGAAGGGGATTTCCGGCAGGCCGGCCGGCGACGTCACGGTCAGCACGGGCGAGAACACGTGCGTGTTCGACACGGCGGCGACGCTGATCGCGTCGGGCGCGGTGCCCGGCGCCCCGACGCTGCCGAGACCGAAGTCGTCGCGATCGTTCCCCGCCGAGATGACGGGGACGACGCCGGCGAGGACCACGTTGTGGACCGCCTCGACGAGCGCGTCGTTGGCGGGATCGTTCATCGGGCCGCCCCCGGAGAAGTTGATCACGTTCATCCCGTCGGCGACCGCGTCCTCGAAGGCGGCGACGATCTGCGGGGTGAAGGCGCTGTTGCCGACGGGGGTCGGCACGTTGAAGACCCGGTAGCTGCCGAGCCACGCGCGCGGCGCGACCCCGGAGAGGCCCTTCACCTCGGGATGGTCGGGGCCGGCCGGCGCCGTCGTCCCTGCGTCGCCGGCGGCGATTCCTGCGACGTGCGTGCCGTGGAAGGACGCCTTCGGATCGAAGGGGAGCCGTTCCGCCTTGCCGGCTCCGGGGCCGGGGTAGGACTTCGCGACGATGACCTTGGGCGTCGTGTACGCGGTCTGGCCGCGCGGGAAACCCGCGGGATACGCATACCCGGTCGGGTCGAAGAACGCGTTCTTCTGGTCGATCCCGTCGTCGACGACGGCGATCTTGATCCCCTTCCCGTCGGCGCCGGTCGCGTTCGTGAAAGCCGTCGCGCCGATCATCGCGGGGCTGTCGTCCAGGCTGAGGCTGAAGCGCATGCTCGGATAGACCTTGTGCACGAACCCGAGCCGGTAGAGCTTCGGCAGCTGCGCCACGGGGAGCTCCACGGTGAGCGCGTCCAGGATGACCCGCAGCTTCCGTGAGACGGTCGCCTGCGGGATCGCCTTACGCAGCGCTGCCTCGGCGCGCGACTGGACGCGGGCCAGCTCGGCGAGGTAGGCGCGCGAGGCTGCCGTCCGGACGTCGAGCGTCCGCGCGCCGCCCGCGGCGGCGAGCGAGCGGCCGAACCTGGCCGCCAGCGGAGGCTGGTTGAGCGTCACGAGGACGGTCACGCGGCCGCGTGCATGGCTTTTCGGAACGACGATCGCACCGGCGCGCAGCCGCGGGATCTGCAGCTCGCCGAAGCTCCGCCGCACGGGCTGGAACGCTCCGGAGGCAACATCGGAAAGGAGAAGCGCCGCCGCGAGCACGAAAAAAGCGAGAGAGCGGCGCAAGGGGGCCAGGGTATCTGAACCTGTTTAGACTCGCACCTCCGTGACCGCCGCCTTCGCCGGCAAGCGTGGCCTCGTCCTCGGCGTCGCCAACAAGCGCTCGATCGCCTGGGCGATCGCCCGACGGCTCGCAGAGGGCGGGGCGCGGCTGGCGTTCACGTACCAGGGCGAGCGGATCGAGGCCGGCGTCCGCGAGCTGGCCGGGAGCGTCGAGAGCCCGCTCGTCACCGCCTGTGACGTCCGCTCTGACGAGGACGTCGCCCGCGTCTTCAAGGAGGTCGGCGACGCCTTCGGCGGTGAGCTCGACATCCTCGTCCACTCGGTCGCGTACGCGGCAGCGGAAGACCTCGAGGGCCGGTTCACCGACACACCCCGCGACCGCTACTGGCTCGCGGTCGACGTCAGCGCCTACTCGCTCGTCGCGTGCGCCCGCGCGGCGGAGCCGTTGATGGAGGCGGCGGGCGGCGGCGCGATCCTGACGATGACCTACCTCGGCGGCGAGCGCGCCGTCCCCCACTACAACGTGATGGGCGTCGCGAAGGCGGCGCTCGACGCGTCGGTCAAGTACCTGGCGTGGGACCTCGGCGCGAAGAACATCCGGGTGAACGCGATCTCCGCGGGGCCGGTGCGGACGCTCGCGGCGCGATCGATCGCCGGCTTTCCGACGATGGAGGCGATCGTCGAGGAGCGTGCCCCGCTCCACCGGCACATCGACGCCGACGACGTCGGGGCGGCGGCCTCGTATCTGCTCTCCGACGCCGCCCGCAACGTGACCGCGACGACGCTGTACGTGGACTCCGGCTACCACGCCGTCGGCATGTAAAGGAGGAAGGCATGGCGCCAATCGTCGAATCGATCGACATCGCCCGCCCGCCGGAGGAGGTCTTCGCCTACATCGACGATCTCTCCCGGCACGGCGAGTGGCAGGAGCAGATCCAGCAGGTGACGGTGCTGACGGACGGGCCGACGAAGGTCGGCTCGCGGGCGCGCGACCGCCGCAAGGTGCCCGGCGGCGAGCAGGAGATCACCTACGAGATCACGGCACACGACCCGCCGAGAAGCGCGAGCTTTCGCGGAGTCGACGGACCGGTCCGGCCGCTGGGCACCGTTCAGGTCGAGCCGTCGGGCGGCGGCTCACGGGTGACGATCGAGCTCGACTTCCAGGGCCACGGCCTCGGCGGCAAGGTGCTTCTGCCCCTCGTGCGCAGCCAGGCGCGCAAGCAGGTGCCGCGCGACCAGCAGAAGCTGAAGGAACGGCTAGAGGCCGGCGCCTAGAGCCAGGGCTTCGTCGCCATCACGAAGACCGCCACGACGAGAACGAGCGCGTCGAGCCGGCCGACGAGGTAGTAGCGGTTCAGGCGGCGCCGGACCTCGGGGTCGTCGGCTCCGCGAGCGAGGGTGGCCTCGATGCCCTTCTGCTCCCTCCCGTAGTAGAAGATTCCGACGAGTGTCGAGAACGCCCAGGCGCCGAAGCCGAACTGGACGAAGAACTTGTCGTAGCCCCAGTTGCCGTTCTCGACGAGGGCGATGCCGAAGCCGATCAGGGCGAGCCCGGCGACGCCGAAGAACGGCCCTCCGATCTTCCCCGCGAGGCGGACGAGCTCGAGCTCCTGCGGGGTGCCCGCCGCCCTGCGCGCCGCGATCGCGAGCGCCCCGAGCGCGAGCGCACCGCCTGCCCACGCGGCCGCGGCCAGGATGTGGGCGAACAGGAACCACTGGTACCACGTGATCGCGAGCGTCACGACCGAGGACCTTAACCCGGCGCTGCCAAGGCGTACGCGACGATCCGCGCGCCGCGAGGCCTGCCGTCGACGATCGGCAACCGCTTCGTGTCGAGGGCGAGCAGGTGCCAGCCCGGGGAGAGGCCGACCCGGACCTCCGCGAGACGCTTGACGATCAGGCGGGAGTGGAGCCGGCCGTCGACCGACAGGCTGACCGCAAGGCGACGGGGAGAGGCGACGAAGAGCCGGACGATGCCTCCGCCGGAGATCCACACGGCGGCGTGGCCCGCGCTCATCTGGCGCCCGCGCGAGTCGGGCAGGTACCAGCCCTCGCAGAACCGCGCCTCGCCGGGCGCCGGCTCGGGAAACGGCGGCGGCACGGTCGAGCGGCCGCGCACGAACGCCGTCACCGGCCCGTCGCGGGCGAGCGGACGCCAGCCGTGGGCGACGAGCCCCCGCCACGCGAACCAGGACGTGTTCGTCAGGAACGGGTTGCCGAAGTAGAGGCCCCGGTGGAGGAGGATCGCCGTCACTCCGAGCTGCTGCGCCCGTCTACCGGCGCCGGCCGTCCAGTCGCCGCACGTCAGCGGCCGTAGCGCGCGCGCGACCTCGTCCGCCGCGACCGGAGCGGTGGTCGAGTAGCCGCCGGGCCGCTGGCGCTGCAGCCGCTGGTCGTAGTACAGGTACACGCTCCCGTAGTGGATGTCCGGGAGGTAGACCGGGAGCTCGAGCACCCGTCCCTCCGGCCGGGCCCGCACCGCGTCGTAGGCCGCGTTCCGGCCGTCCGCCGCCGACGCCTTGAACGCGCGGACGTGCAGGTCGGCGAGCAGCGCGACGGCGACCGCTACCGCGACGGCCACCGGTGGGACGCGCCGGGCGACGGGGCGGCGAAGCACGGCGTCGATCGCCACGGCGACGAGCCCGGCCAGCGCGAGGCAGGCGATCGGCATCAGCCGCTCCGGCACACGCGGGTACCGGAGCGGTGGCAGTGCGTGCCAGAGGGGCGAGTAGAGGGGGAAATGCGTCCCGAGCGCGAGCACGATCGGGACGACGGTGCCTGCGCCCAGCGCACCAGCCAGTCCGTACTTCCGTGCGCGGAGGAGGAGCACGAAGCCGGCGAGCGCGGCCACGGGCGTCGCCCAGCCGAGGAACACGAACGCCTCCGAGCCGTGGCGGACGCCGCGCGAGAGGAAATCGCGCCCCGTCGCCGAGTAGACGCGCACCTCGTTCAGCGAGCGGCCGCCCTCGTCGATCGATCCGGCGATCACGGTCAGCCGGATCAGCACGCCCGCCAGCAGCGCCGCAGCCGTCCCGACGAGGGTCTCGATCAGGGCGCGGCTCTCGCGCGTCCGGCACAGCACGTAGAGGACGTAGAACGGGATCGCGCCGATCGCCAGGTGGACCTGTCCGGAGAGCGGGATCGAGACGAGCGCCGCCCGCGACAGCCACCACCACGCCTGCCGGTCGCTCTCCCGGGCGCGCTCGAATGCCCAGAGCGCGAGCGGAAGGAGGAGCGACGTCGGCCCGAGCAGGTGTCCGCGGCTCTGCATCAGGCGGTACGGCGCGATCTCGAACGCGAGGCCGCCGGCGACCGCCGCGATCGTCGAGACCTCGAGCGCGCGCAGCCAGAGGAACGCGAACACCCCGGCGGCGACGAGGCAGACGAGGGTGAAGAGGTTCCACGCGGGGACCGCCCCGAACGCGCGCACGAGCGGCCAGTAGGTCAGGCCGAACGGCCACCAGGCCGGGTTCGGCTGCGCCTCCGCCTCCGGCCGGAACGTGTACGGATCGACCCAAGGCGGGCGGCCGTGCTCGAGCTGGTGGCCGGCGAGCCAGAGCCGGTAGCCGCTCTGCAGGTGGTCGCCCGGCGCTGCTTCGCCGTACCCCGGGGCGCCGCCGGCCATGAAGCTCGACCAGACGTGCGTGATTGCCGGCTCGGTCGCGACGATCGCCGCGACCGCGTACAGGGCGAGGGCTAGAGCGAACTGGCGGCCGCGAGCAGCTCGTCGAAGTCCGGCACCTCCGAGTTCTCGTAGGCCCACGCTCCGCGCACCCTCCCTTCCCCGTCGATCAGGAACGCCGCTCGCTCCGGGACGTCCTGCATGCCTCGGTAGTCCTGCGCGACGTCGAAGCCCCGGACCGCCTCGCCGTTCCAGTCCGAGAGCAGCCCGAAGTTGAGGTCGAGGGCCTGCATCCAGGCGATGTGGGTCCACGGAGAGTCGCGTGAGATACCGAGCGGCCGCACGCCCGCCGCCTCGAACTCCGCGCTCCTGTCACGCAGGAGCTCCATCTCGTTCGTTCAGGTGGACGACCAGTCGAAGAGGTAGAAGAGCAGCAGGACGGGCCCGTCGTCGACGATCTCCTTGATCGTGTGCCGCTCGCGCGGCCCGACCCAGACGGCCGCCTCCGGGATCCTGTCGTCGACCGCGAGCATCAGCGCTCGGTGACGCGGACCGTCAGCCGGCGGTCGTAGGTATCGACGGTGAGGACGTTGCCGTGTCGGGCGATCCGTTCGGGCGCGGTCGGGACGAGCAGCCGCCCCCGGACGTGGCCGTTCCTGCGGTCGATCGCGTACAGGTAGTCGGGCTCGGCCGTGAATCCGTAGCCCGACACGATCACGGTGTTCAGGACGGCGAAGTTGCGCGCGTTCGCGACCAGGGCGGGGCTGCGCCACAGGAGCTTCCGCCGCCCGACGTCGATCGCGTTCAGGTACGCGTTCAGCCCGTACGACGAGCGCGCGTACGTCAGATGCGCCGTCTCGACGTAGAGGACGCCGCCCGGCGCCTCCTTCGCCCACTGGACCTCCTCGTAGACGAACTCGCGCTCGCCGGGCACGATCCGGGGCGGCCAGGCGTACTTGCGGAAGTCGAACGCGTACCGCCCCGGCTTCACGACGACCTGCCGGGTGGCGCCGTCCTCGCCCTCGAGCCGGAGGCCCGGGGTGGCTGGCGCGCGCGTCAGCCGGCCGGGGTCGAGCGGGGTGGACGAGAGGATCTCGAAGCGCACCGACGAGGCCTTCGGCTCGTGCGCGGGCGCGTTGAAGCGCGGCTTTGGCAGCACGGTGACCGGCTCGCCCGCCGCCGACGCCAGCGGCACGCAGATGCCGGCGAGCGCGATCAGCGCTGCGACGCGTCTCACGCGACTCAGCCTACGCGTTGGCGGGGACGGCCTCGGTCGCATCCGCGATCTCGCGAACGACCTCGACGATGTCGCGGTTCGCGTTGTAGATGCGGAGCTGCCGGTCGGCGCCGTTGCCGCGCGCCAGGATCTCGCGCACGCCCTCCAGCTCGCGGTCGCAGCCGAGCTCCCGCGCGTGCGCCTCGACGTCGCGCAGGGTGCGCCGGACGAGCTGAGCGACCGGAACGCGGTTGCGCCTGCCGGTCGCCAGATCCATCACCGGCGCCTCGAGGCCGTACCGCGCGGCCAGCCACTTGTTCTCGCTCGTCAGGATGCGGTGGTAGGAGGGGATCTCCTCGCCGCGGTCGAAACGCTCGGAGTACAGCTTGACGAGCGACTGGCACAGCGCTGCGAGCGCGACCGCGTCCTCGAGGCGCGTGACGGCGTCGCAGATGCGGATCTCGACGGTGCCGAGCCGCGGGTGGAGGCGGATGTCCCACCAGATCTGCGTGTAGTCGGCGATGCAGCCCGTGCGCTCGAGCTGGCCGACGACCTCCGCGTAGTCGTTGTAGTCGCGGAACCGGGGCGGCGGGCCGGAGCGGGGGAAGGCGGCGAAGACCATCTGCCTGCTGGAGGCGAGACCGGTGACCTCGCCGCGCCAGAACGGCGAGCTCGCCGTCAGCGCGAGCAGCTGCGGGATGTGCGCCAGCAGTCCGTTCACCACCTGGATCGCCTTCTCGGGCCCGTCGACCGCGACGTGCACGTGCATTCCGAAGATCAGCTCGCGGCGCGCGACGTACTGCATCTGGTCGACGAGGTTGCGGTACCGGTCGCGCGCCGTGATGCGCTGCCGCTCGAAGAGGCTGAACGGGTGCGTCCCGGCCGAGCCGACGCGGAGCCTCTTCCCGGCGGCGACGCCGATCACGTACGTCCGCAGCGCCGCCAACTCGCGCTCGACGTCGGACGCGGTCCGGCACACCGGCGTCGTGATCTCGATCACCGACTGCATCAGCTCCGCGTTGATCCGGTCCTCGAGCTCGTGCCCCGCGACGGCGGCGAGCACCGTGTCGATGTGCTGGACGAGGTCGTACGTCTCGCCGTCGAGGAGCATGTACTCCTCCTCGACCCCGAGCGTGTAGGGCTCGCTCTGGCCGAACTTGTGGTCGAGGACGCTCCCGCCGGCGGCGAAGCTCGCGCCCTTCCCCGTGATCGACGGCGGTGTGACCTGGTGGTTCACGCGACGAGCGCCTCCGCCTCGATCTCGACCAGCCAGCGCGGGTCGAGCAGCTGCGTGACGACGTACGTGCAGGCGGGCTTCGCCCCCCCGAACACCGCTCCGTGCGCGCGCGCCACTTCTTCGAATACGTCGGGGCTCGTCGCGAAGATGCGGGTGCGGACGACGTCCTCCGGGGCGGCGCCGGCCTCGCGCAGAGCCGAGACGATGATCTCCAGGCAGCGCTGCGCCTGGCCGTACGCGTCGCGCGGCGGCTCGCCGCCGTCCGGCATCACCGGCGCCGTGCCGGCGACGAAGACGTGCTGCCCGACGCGCACCGCGCGCGAGAACCCCATCACGGGTTCGTAGGGCGAGCCGGACGGGATGAGCCGCCGTTCCACCTACCTAGTATCCAATGAAGTGGACGCTTTGCGGGGGATTGAGGCGTGGCCGGCGGAGCACGCGGCCGTCGGCGTCGCGTCGGCCGGAGGTGGGGCGGAGGTCTTCGGCGACACAGCGCGCGAGTTCCGCTGGGCCTCGGTGACGAAACTCGCGACCGCGCTCGCGTGCCTGGTGGCGGCCGAGGAGGGGACGATCGACCTCGAGGAGCCCGCCGGGCCGCCGGGCTCGATGTTCCGCCATCTCCTGGCGCACGCCTCCGGGCTCCCGCTCGAAGGCGGCAGCCCGATCGCCCGTCCGGGTGAACGGCGGATCTACTCCGACTACGGCTTCGACGTCCTCGGCGCGGCGCTGGCCGAGCACGCCGAGATGGAGTTCGCCGACTATCTTCGCGGCGCCGTCCTGGAGCCCCTGGGCCTCCGTGCCCGCTACGAGGGCCGCCCCGGTTCGGGCCTGCACGGCCCGCTCGACGACCTGCTCGCGCTCGGCCGCGAGTTGCTCGCGCCGACGCTGATCGCCGCCGAGACGCTCGCGGAGGCGACGGCGGTCGCCTTTCCGGGCCTGGTCGGCGTCCTGCCCGGCTTCGGCCGCCAGGACCCGAACGACTGGGGCCTCGGCTTCGAGCTGCGCGACCGCAAGTCGCCGCACTGGACGGGGTCGCGCAACTCGGAGCGCACCTTTGGCCATTTCGGCCGCAGCGGGACCTTCCTGTGGGTCGATCCGGAGCCCGGGGTCGCGCTCGCGTGCCTGACCGACCTCGCGTTCGGCGACTGGGCCGTCGAGGCCTGGCCGCCGCTCTCGGACGCCGTGCTGGGCGAGCTCTCTACTCGCTGAAGAGCGGGCGGACGAACTCGTCGAACGCCTCGCGGTCGCAGCTCGCGACCACCGACGGCGTCAGCGCGCGCACCGACGCCGTCCGCGGCATGTTCATCGCGAGCGCGACCTCGCCGAAGTAGTCGCCGGGCCGCAGGACCCTCCGCTCGCCGCGCGCGTCCTGGCTGACGCTGAGCATCCCGGACAGGACGACGTAGAAGCGGTCCCCGTCCTCGCCTTCGCGAACGACCGTCGCGCCGGCGGGCACCTGCTCGCGGCGCATCCGCTCGGACAGCTTGAGGAGCTGCTCCCCCGGCAGCTCCGCGAGGAGGCCGATGCGGCCGAACTCGTGCTCGCGGATCGGCATGCGCCACATAGTGCCTGCTCTCGGAGAAGAGATCGCGCTGCCCCCGGACGCGATCCAGGCGCGGCTCGATCCCGAGTTTTCCCGTCCGCCGCGCCGGGAACGCCGACACCATGAAGCTCGGCTACCTCGTCAGAGGGCTGCCAGGACACCCGCTCCACCCGCCGCTGACCGACGCGACGATCGGCACCTACACCGTCGCGGCCGCGCTCGCGGTCGCCGACGTTACCGGCGCGAGCAAGAACGCCGCCGCGAGCGGCTGGTGGCTGGCGCTGCTGTTCGGCCTCTGCCTGACGGTCCCCACCGCGCTCAGCGGGCTGGCCGACTGGCTGACGATCACGTGGCGCACGCCGTTGTGGTGGACGGCGACGTGGCACCTGCTCGTGATGGTGACCGCGACCGTGTTCTTCGGGCTCGCCGCGATCTTCGGGCACGACGGCTGGAAACGCGGCGACGTCACCTCGGGACCGTTCGTCCTCACGCTGGTCGGCTTCGGGATCCTCGCGATCGGGGGCTGGATCGGCGGGTCGATTGTCTACGTGCACGGAATGCGCGTGCTCAACCTGCCGGAGGAGCCGCCGGACCGCGCCGTCGCCCCCGTCCCGCATCCGGAGAAGGAAGAAGCGGAGGCCTGAGCTACGCCGCGGCTTCGGCCGTCAGGCCGAGCGCGCGCTCGATCGCACCCTTCGGCTGGGCGCCGATCACGGCTGCGGCCGGCGCACCGTCTCGGAAGAGGATGAGCGTCGGGATCGACTGGACTCCGTAGCGGAGCATCAGATCCTGCTGCTCGTCGACGTTGATCTTGACGAGCTTCAGCTCACCGCCGTGCTCTTCGACGATCTTCTCGAGAACGGGCAAGACGGCGTGGCACGGGCCACACCACTCGGCCCAGAAGTCGACGAGGACCGGCTGCTCGCTCTGGAGCACCTCCGAGTCGAACGTTTCTGTCGTTACTTCGGTCGGCATTCGTTTTCCTTTCACTGTTCGCTAACGCCGTAGTAATAACGCGACATCTGGCTGGATCCTTCCCCCGTAGACCCGCGGCCGAACCTCCGTCGCCGGATGTCGTGCGGCAGAATCGAACCGATGGCACGTCTTTTCTCGCCGCTGCCGGCCGTGCCGGACCATCCCGCGCTCGAACGCGAGGTCCTCGAGCGCTGGGAGCGGGAACGCACATTCGAGCGGCTCCGCGAGCTGAACGCGGGCGGGCCGCGCTTCAGCTTCATCGACGGCCCGATCACGGCGAACAACCCGATGGGCGTCCACCACGCATGGGGACGCACGCTCAAGGACGTCTTCCAGCGCTACCAGGCGCTCCGCGGTCACGAGCTGCGCTACCAGAACGGCTTCGACTGCCAGGGGCTCTGGGTCGAGGTCGAGGTCGAGAAGGCGCTCGGGCTGAACTCGAAGCGCGAGATCGAGGAGTACGGCCTCGCCGACTTCGCCGCCCGGTGCCGCGAGCGCGTCGCGCGCTTTGCGGAGGTGATCACGGAGCAGTCGCGCCGGCTCGGGATGTGGATGGACTGGGACCGCGACTACTACACGTTCTCCGACACCAACATCGAGTACATCTGGCGCTTCCTGAAGGAGGTGCACCAGCGCGGCTGGCTCTTCCTGGGCCACCGCTCGACGATGTGGTGCCCGCGCTGCGGGACATCGCTGTCTCAGCACGAGCAGGCGGGCGAGGGGAACTACGAGGAGCTCGACCATCCGTCCCTGTACGTGCGCTTTCCGATCGAGGACAGCGCGGAGGCCCTCGTCGTGTGGACGACGACGCCGTGGACGCTCCCCGCCAACGTCGCCGCCGCGGTCAAGCCGGACGCGGACTACGGGCTGTTCGGGGACGAGTGGTGGGCGGTCGGCCTGAGACCCGACGAGACGCCGTCCCGTGTCCTTCGCGGCGAGGAGCTCGTCGGCCGCACCTACTCCGGCCCGTTCGACGAGCTCGACCCGCAGCAGGGCGTCGTCCACCGCGTGATCCCCTGGGACGACGTCGGTCTGGACGAGGGCACCGGAATCGTGCACATCGCGCCGGGTGCGGGCACCGAGGACTTCGAGCTCTCGCGGGTCCACGACCTGCCGGTGATCGTCCCGATCAACGAGGACGGCCGCTTCTACCCGGCGTTCGGGTTCCTGGCGGGGCTGGCGACGGGGGAGGCGGAGGAGCCGGTCGTCGCCGCGCTGCGCGACCGGGGTGTGCTGGTCGAGGCGGGGCGCGTCACGCA
The DNA here is from genome assembly GCA_035274625.1 of Gaiellaceae bacterium. Taxonomy (GTDB): domain Bacteria; phylum Actinomycetota; class Thermoleophilia; order Gaiellales; family Gaiellaceae; genus DATBLE01. The sequence continues at coordinate 20,928 of DATENZ010000140.1, read as the reverse complement.
CCGCTATCCGCTCTGCTGGCGCTGCCGGACACCGCTCCTCTTCCGCGTCGTCGACGACTGGTTCATCGGCGTCGACGGGATCCGCGACGCGCTGCTCGCCCACAACCAGGACGTCGAGTGGACGCCCCCGCAGTACCGGAAGCGGATGGACGACTGGCTGCGCAACATGGGCGACTGGAACATCTCCCGGAAGCGGTACTTCGGCCTGCCGCTGCCCTTTTACCCCTGCACCTGCGGGACGCTGAACGTGGTCGGTTCGCGGGCCGAGCTCGAGGAGCGGGCGATCCGCGGGCTCGATCAGCTCCAGGAGCTCCACCGGCCGTGGATCGACGAGGTGCCGATCCGCTGCGAGGCGTGCGGCAACGAGGTGAACCGCATCCCGGAGGTCGGCGACGCGTGGCTCGACGCCGGGATCGTCCCCCTCTCCACGCTCGGGTGGGGGAACGACCGCTGGGTCGAGGAGGGGTACGCCACCGGCGCAGCCGAAGGGCTGACCCGCGCCGACCTGCCCGACCAGGCGTACTGGGAGCAGTGGTTCCCGGCCGACTGGATCTCGGAGATGCGCGAGCAGATCCGGCTCTGGTTCTACTCGATCTCGTTCATGGCGATGACGCTGGTCGGCCGGCTGCCGTACCGGCGCGTCCTGACCTACGAGAAGCTGCTCGACGAGACCGGACGCGAGATGCACCGCTCGTGGGGCAACGCGATCGACGCCAACGAGGCGCTCGAGGGGATGGGCGCGGACGTGATGCGCTGGCTCTTCTGCGAGATCGCGCCCGCGCAGAACCTGAAGTTCGGGTACGGCCCCGCGGCCGAGGCGAAGCGCCGCCTGCTCAAGCTCTGGGAGTCGGCGAAGTTCTTCGTCATGTACGCGAGCATCGACGATTTCCGGCCGAGCTACGACGACCTGGCCGCACCGCCGCCGGCCGGGCAGCCGCTCGACGCGTGGCTCGTCGCGCGGACGCACCGGCTCGTCGCCGAGACGACCGCCGCGTACGACCGCTACTGGACGCCCGCGATCACGCGGGCGTTCGAGGCCTTTCTCGACGACCTCTCGAACTGGTACATCCGCCGCTCGCGACGCCGTTTCTGGTCCGACGACGAGGCTGCGTTTCGAACGCTGTGGTATGCCCTCGTGCAGGCCGTTCGGGTGATCGCGCCCGTCATGCCCTTCCTCGCCGACGAGCTCTGGCGGAACCTCGTCGCCGGCGCCTGCGAAGGTGCGCCCGATTCGGTGCACCTCGCCGGCTGGCCCGAGCTCGCCGCCCCCGACGAAGCGCTCCTGGCCGAGATCGCCGAGGTCCGGGACATCGTCGAGCTCGGGTGGCGGGCTCGCGGCGAGGCGGCGATCAAGCTTCGCCAGCCGCTGAGGCGCCTGTACGTCAGGGGCGCCGTGCTCGCGAAGCCGTACGCGGACGAAATCGCGGCAGAGCTGCGCGTGAAGCAGGTCGCGTTCGACGAAGGGCCGGTGGGGCAAGTGCGGCTGCTCCCGAACCTGCCGGTGCTCGGCCCGCGGCTCGGCGCGAAGGTGAGAGACGTGCGCGACGCGCTCGAGCGGGGGGACTTCGAGGAACTCCCGGACGGCTGCTACCGCGCCGCCGGCGTGGAACTCGGTCCGGACGACGTGGTGCGCGGGGAACGCATCGACCTCCCCGGTTGGGCGATCGCCGAAAACGGGACCGTGTCGGTTGCCCTCGACACCGGGCTCGACCCCGAGCTCGAGCGGGAGGGGCGAGTCAACGACCTGATCCATGCGGTCAACGTCTTGCGCAAGGAGCGACGACTCGAGTTGACCGACCGCATCTCGCTGACCGTGCCCGAGCAGGACGCCGACCTGCTCGAGGAGTTCGGGGAGCAGATCAAGGCGGAGACGCTGGCGGTCGAGCTCGCGACCGCGCCGTCGCTGCGCGTCGAGAAGATCTAGGCGCTCGCGGTGGCCGCGGTCCCGCGTTTTTGCTGCATTCGCGGTTGCCGGCGGACGTCGCGGCGTCTATTCTGGGGTGTGGCTCGGGGGGAGAAGTAACGAGTGCAACCAGCGGCTGATGCGAGCAAACCTGCTGCGGCGCGGCCTGCGGACACGGGGGACGACGCGGTTGCGGAGCCGCTTCTGCCGATCGAGCCGGAAGTCGAGATCGTCGCGACGGCAAGGGACGCCGTCTCCTACCGGGCCTTCGTCGTTCTCTACGACCGCATGGAGGCGGAGCGGAGGCAAGGCCTTCTCAGCCCGAGAACGCGCCCCTTCGTGATCAAGCTCGTCGGGCGTGACGAGCCGATCGCGGAGTTTCACTCATGGCCCGAGGTGCGCGCCTGGCACGACCGCCATCTGATCTCGACCGGGTGGCGGGTACTGCACCCGGTGCCCGGACTCGAGTAGGGCAGCCCGAGGCGACGGAGAGCGCGCTCTCGGCGCCGCCCGTCACCGCAAGGCGGAAGCCCTCTCCAGCGACTCTGCCAGGCCGCGCCTAACGTATGAGAAGACCTGCGGGCGGCCGCGCCGGACGTCCTCGGGCCGGACCGCGTCCGTCCGGACGAGGCGGATCTCGAGCGGCCCCGTGCCTCCGAGCACGGGAATCGGCCCGCTCGACGAGCGAACGTCGAAATCCGCTTCCGCCGTCTGCCCGTCCCGGTAGACGACGATGCGTTCCTGGTCGGGCGCGTGGTGCGTGGGGGGAAGCTCGACCACGACCGTCTCGACGTCGGCGTCGGGCTGCACTCGAACCCGTCGCGAGAACATGCGGACGCGGAGCACCGAGCCCGTGCGTCTCGTCGCGAAGTTCGAGTGGACGATGTCCCCCAGGGACATCCAGTCGACGCTGCCGAACGAGTTGAACGCCGAGCTGAGATTCGCCAGGACGTCGAACCCCTTCCGCAGATTGCGCTCGTGGCCGTACGCGATCAGCGGCTGACCGAGGTAGGCCATGAGCGTCCATTCGGCCATGTCCGCGCGAAAGTTCCGGCGCTTGACGACCGACAGGCTTTCCCGAAACTCGGCGGCCTCCCAGCTCGCGAGCAGATCGGATGACGAACGGTGGCCGAAGGGGAGCATGATCGCGTCGAACCCCACGCGTGCGAACGGGAGGAGAGCTTCCTGAGCACAGCGGTCGTGGGGCGGCACCATCACCCGCGCGACCTGGACACCCGACCGGCGCTCGAAGGCCGAGATCCGGCGCAGCGCCCGGGCTCCCAGGGGCAGGTAGCCGTCGCGGCGAGGCCGGTCGAGCTCCCACTTGACGTGGTCGTTGCCGTGGACGGCCAGCGAGAGCTCCCGGGAGCTGTCCCTGAAGATCCGGCTCGCCGTCGGGTGCGCGAACCAGCCGTCCAGCGGCACCATCGCCATCGTGACGTGGTAGCCGCGCTCCCGCGCGTCCTGCGCAAGCTCGCGGTAGCGGATCCCGCCGTAGGAGGGCCAGTGCAGGTTGGGGTCGTCGATGATGAAGCACGCCCGCAGCGGCGGTCGTTGCCAGCCGTTCTGACCGCATGCCTCGCGCAGGAAGTGCACGAGCGGCAGGAACGACATGAACCGGCCCTCGACCAGAAGGTCACGAAGCGACTCCTCGTCACCGAGCTCGTCCGGCGCCAGATCGGCGACGTACGACCGGCCCCCGTTGTGCGCACGGGCGAGCCACAGCGGCCTCCCGTCGGCCGACGCGAGCACCTCGTCTCCCGGATCGACCGGCACCCGTTCGGCGCCGAGCGCCTCGCGGTCGTCGAGCGCCCGACCGCGAAGAGGCTGTTCGACGATCGCCGACTGCTCGAGCTCGACCCGGCCGGGTGAGCGGGATGTACCGGCAGGCCGCGCGTTCAGGTAGGTGAGCGACGGGATCGTCGCCGGTGCGGGGCCGTCCGGAGATCCGAGGAAGAGGCAGCCGTCGAGCCCGGCGACGTCGCCTGCCTCGCGACCTTCGAAGGTGACCGGAAACGCCTGCGACAGCCCTTCGAAGAGCCGCGCGCGACGCTCCTTCTCGGCACGCGGGAAGACGCCGATGACCGTCTCGTGACCGGCGGCCCCCGAGACGGTGCTCACGTCGTCGTCAACCCGCTTGGAATCGGGGACTTCCGACATCCGAGAGGTGCCCGCCTGCGCTCCATTCGACATCTGCGCCCGGCTGCGGACTTCGATCGGCCCGGCTCGCCTCTACCCTCGCCCGGCAAGCCCGAGACGGCTAGCTGCGTAGGAGGCGACTCGGGGAATCCGCGTACGGTTCGCCAGAAACGCGTTGGCGGCCGCCCAAGGAAGCTCGAGCCACGCGCGGGGCACGGCCCCGCGGGGGCGACGACGGAGGTAGGGCTCGTAGCCGAGCGCGCGCATCGGCCGCTTACATGCGCTTTCCACGACCGCGATCTCCCGAGACGTGAGGCTGTTCCGCCATCTCGTCGCCGCCTCCGGCTTGATGCCGCTCCCGGCCGGCGCCAATGACGAGCTCCGGACGAAGTCGACCGACAGCATCGTCGGCGAGTACGGGAGATCCAACCACGCGCAGATCTCGGCGACGTTCTTCTCCGGTTCGGTCACCAGTGCTTCATACCGCTGGAGACGGACGCGATCCTCGCCATAGCGTGCAGCGGCCGATTGGCCCGCCCTCATCGCCCAGCGCCAGATCAGCGCGCTGAGGAGCGGATGATACGAGCGACGGAGACGGACGCGACCCCGTGCATAGCTGTCGAGCCGTTCGCCTTCGAGTGGGTCTGACGGCTGGATCTTGTGCATGTCGCGATACGAGCAGACGACGGCCCGGGGGTCGCGCACCATGACGATGATCTTCGCGGAGGGGAACGCTTCCAGGATGTCGTCGATGCGGAACGTATGACGTGGCGTCTTCTCGCCCCACCGGCTGCAGCTCCCGATCCGTTCGGCGTTGAGACGGCAGAAAGCCTCGAAGTAGTCGTCCGGTCTTCCGCCGAGCTGCTGGGCCAGTTCCCGTAGCGCTCCGAGCTCGAACGGTACGCCGGTCTGCTTTCCCTCGGGATCGTAGATAGCGCGACGCGAGAGCTTCAGGAAGTAGTCCTCGCACGCCTCCTGAACCGCCTCGGCCTTGAGGTTCTTGGCCTGGACGCGGAGCACATCGAAGTACCCGGTTTCGCTCGGCATCCAAAGCTCGCCGTTGCTGTTCAGGATGCGGACCATCAGGCTCGTGCCGGACCGCGAAGGTCCGACCACGAAAACCGGGCTCATGTCAGCAGCGCGTGAGTCTGGCGATGTCTTGCCCAATGTCCGAGCACCTCTAGTCTCGAAGCGAGAGGCTCCTCCGGACACAGTCAACAAAGCGCGCGCAGCATCTGGAACGCGTCCACGTCCAAGAATGGTCTATCGAAGGGCTAGGGCGCGTCGGCGCCGATTCGAGACCGCTCACCGCGACCGCGCTGCTGCGCGTTCTCAGCCGATCTTGCCGACGTAGACGTCGTCGAACCAGAGGGTGCCGGTGCCGGTCAGGCGCGCCTCGATGCGGGCGTACGCCGCATTCGCCGGTGCCGGCGCCTCGACCATCATCTGCGTCCACGGCTGGTTCCCTGACAGCTTCGGCGACAGGGCCGTGCCGCCGAGGCTCGACCCGGACTTGCTCCAGAAGTTGATCGCGAGCGTCGCGTTCTTGCCGACGTTCGAGGTCTGGAACCAGGCGGTCGCCCGGTAGACGCCGCCGGGCTGCACGCTGATGTACTTGTACTTGCCGATCACGCGGGTGACGCCGGTTCCCTTCCCCGTGATCTGCCACGACCGGCTGCCGCTGTGCGCTGTCGTCTGGGAGATCACGGCTTTGCCGGCGCCGCTGATCGTGTAGTACGTGGTCGGCGAGACCTCGAAGCTCGGGTCCGGAGCCAGGTTCGGCGGCGGCGGAGGCGGCTGCACGACCGGGGACGCGGGTGTGCGGACGGCCGTCGAGCCGTTGCCGTTCGTCGCGGTCACCTCGAAGAAGAGCGCGCGGCCGACGAGCCCGGAGTCGAGGATCATCGCGTTGAAGGTCTGGCCCGCGATCGGCGTGCAGTTGCTCGTCCCGTCGGGGTCGCAGTCGTACCACTGGCGCGCGAGGCTGGTCGCGTTCTGCCAGGTGCCGTCGGTCGCGGTCACCTCTTGCCCTTCCTCCCACGTGCAGCCCGGACAGAGCGCCGGCGCGACGGTGTTCACGGGCTTCTGCGGTGCAGCCGCGACGATCGGAGACGCCGCGGATCGAGCGACCGTCGAGCCGACGCCGTTCGTGCCCGTCACCTCGAAGGCGAGCCTGCGGCCGACCTGGCCGCTCAGCGTGAGCTGGTTCGACGTCGCGCCGCCGATCGCCTGGCAGTTGCTGGTGCCGTCGGAGTCGCAGCTGAACCATTGACGGCCGAGACTGTTCGCGTTCTGCCAGCTTCCGTCGGTGGCGCTCACCTGCTGGCCCTCCTGCCAGGTGCAGCTCGTGCAGAGCGTGGGGAGGGCGGTATTGACGGGCGTCTGCGGCCCGGTCGCGACGACCGGTGACGATGCGGTACGGAGGGTCGTCGAGCCGGCGCCGTTCGTCGCGGTGACCTCGAAGGCGAGCGTGTGGCCGGCCTGGCCGACCAGCGTCAACTGATTCGCGATCGCGCCGCTGATCGCCAGGCAGTTCGAGACGCCGTCCGCGTCGCAGGAATACCACTGGCGGGCGAGGCTGTCCGCGTTCTGCCAGTTCCCGTCGGTGGCGCTCACCTGCTGGCTGTCTTGCCAGGTGCAGCCCGTGCAGAGCGCAGGCGGCGCGGTGTTGGCCGGCTTGGAGGGCGGTGCCGGCAGCGGAGTCTGGTTCTCCCACCAGCGCGGCCGTCCGTTCTGAACCGGGTTGTCGGGACCCGAGTTCTCTTCGCCGCTGATCATGTCGAACTGACCGTCGCCGTCGAGGTCGATCGCGTCGGCCGCATGCGTCCCGATGTCGTCGCTCGCGATCGCGGACCGCTTCCAGGACGCCGGATCGGCCGCGGGCCCTTCGAGGCGGTAGACGTAGATCTCGGTGCTGTTCGGGTTGTGGCCGAACCCGTAGCCGGCCCAGGCCATCTCGCCGACCGCGATCTGCGTACGGCCGGTGCCGTCGAAGTCGGCCGCCGCGATCGTGTGGACCGAGTACAGCGGCCCGGGGTCGAGCGGCACCTCCTGCCACGAGCCCGTCAGCGGGTCTGACGGCGCCAGGAAGACCGAGACCTGGCCCTCCGGGCTGCCGGCGAAGAGCACGGCGAAGATGTCCGGGCGGCCGTCGCCGTTGTAGTCCTTGACCCAGAGCTCCTCGTAGTCGTTGAACTTCTTCGCCGCCCAGCCCTTCGTGTGTACCGCCGTGTCCTCCCGCAGGGTGTACGGGTAGCGCTGCCAGTTGACCTTGCTCCCGCTCGGCCCCGGGTTGCGGTACCACGCCCGGCCGGCGACGAGGTCGAGGTTGCCGTCGCCGTCGATGTCGGCAATCCGCGCGCCCCAGACGGCCCTGCCGTCGAGCACGTGGTCGGGCCAGACGTTGTTGACGTTCGCCGGGCGCTCGAGCCAGAACACGAAGTCGTTCGAGCCGCCGGCGCAGGCGATGTCCTCGAGCCCGTCCTTGTTCAGGTCGCCGAAGACGAGGTGGTGGCAGTTCTGGTCGGTCGAAAGCGAGTGCCGGACGAAGCCCGCTCCCGTGTTCTCGTACCACGCCATCTGCCGCGGTACGGGGGCACCGGGGATCGTCTGCCCGACGATGATGTCGACGCGGCCGTCGCCGTTCAGGTCGCGTGCCGCGATCAGCGAGGCCATGCCGAACAGACCGTTGGCGATCAGGTGCGCCGGCCAGGCGCCCGCGGCGCGCGCCGCCGGGTCGGCGGGGTTCTCGTACCAGACGAGGTACTTCTCGCCGCCGATGACGAAGTCCGGCCTGCCGTCGCCGTTGACGTCCATCGCGCGGTTCGCGCGCTCGACCTGGTCGTACGGCGCGGTCACGATCGAATGCGGCACGAAGGCGTACGTCGGCTGCGAGGTGGCGGCCGCACCGAGGGCGCGCGAGACGCTGCCGACGGCGGTGCCGCCCAGCATTACGACCGCCGCAATCGCGGCGGCGGTCATCCCGATCAAGGCACGCCGGACCAGCTCTCTCCCCTCCCAGGCCGCAGGTTACTCCGCGAAACCTAGTGTTTTCTCACCAGGGCGGACCCTGACCTAAGCACAGTCGCCGCAGTCGCATCGGTAAGGCCGCCTGAAACGGCTTCGGCTCCAGTGATGGAGCCGAAGAAGAGCCGAAGAAGTTGCGTGCGCCCCGGACGCCACCCCGTTCGGAAGGGGGTGGCGTCCGTCGAGCGCATGTCCGCGCCGTGTCGCCGCGATCTACGGCGCGAAGGTCATCGTCCAGTCGCCGTTCGTCATCCCGGCCGTGCTCGGAACCGCGTCCGGCATCAGGAAGCCCGTGGTCGCGGAGGTTGCGGCCGAGTCGATGAAGAGGAACGACGGAAGGCCGGTGAGCGGGCCGTGGGAGTCGCTCCACGGAACGCCGGCCTTCTCCTGGGCCCCGAACACGTATGTGTGGCCGGGCAGGAGGACGACATTGGGGGATGCGTTCGGCGACGTGTTGTTGATGGTCGCCTCGAACAGGGACGTGGTCGGGTTCGCCTGATCCCAGATGCCGATCTTGGTATTGACCGTCGGCGAACCGGCCTGGTAGACCTTGCCGAACTGCGTCAGCGTCCTCGTCGAGGTGACGTGGAAGATGACGCCCTGGGTCTTCGTCCCGGTGGTCTTGTTGAAGCTACCGAGCGGGGTCGAGTTGTACGTCACCGGGCCGTTGTTCACGTCCGGCGTGGCGTTGTCACGTGCGGGCGGCGAGAGGACGCCGCTGGTCGTGACCCAGGCTGCGTAGTTGTACTGGGTGCCGTTGCTGAGCCCGTTGTCGTCGGCCGAGGTGCCCGGGCAGGGCCCGCACACCTTCGTGCCGTCGCCGGGCGCCGTCGGGTCGGCACCGGCCTTGCGCCAGATCTCGACCGAGTCGAACACCGCCGGATTCGTCCAGCTCAGGTGCACGCTGCCGTTGCCGGCGGTGGCGTCGAAGTTGGTCACCGGAGCTGCCGGTGCGGTGAACCGCATCAGCCAGTCCTCGTTCGACTGCCCGGGCAGGCTGTTGCGCTGGCCCGGGTAGACGAACCCGGTGTTGTTGTTGCTGAACGCGGTGTCGACGATCGTCAGGAACGACGGGACACCGGTCAGCGTCCGGCCCGCACTCCACGGGGTGCCGGAGACCTCCTGGATGCCGAGCACGTACGTGACGCCGGGCTGGAGGCTCAGGTTCGGCGAGACCGTGGTCGCGGACGGGCTGATCGTGCTCTGATAGAGCGGCGTCGTCGTGTTCGCCTGATCCCAGATGGCGATGCTCTGGTTGCCGCCCGTGGACGACGGGGAGTACACGCGTCCGAGCTTGGCGAGCACCTTGCTGCTCGACACCTGGAACACCACGCCCATCGTCTTGTTGAAGGTGCTGTTGTTGTACGTCCGAGGCGCCGCCGCGTACGAGACCGGGGCGTTCGGATCGGCCGTCACCTGCGGCGTGGCGTTCACACGGGTCGCGGCGGAAACGCCGTTGCCCTTGTGCACCCAGACGCCGTAGTGGTACTCGGTTCCGTCGACCAGGCCGAAGTCGTCCGCGACCGTCCCGACGCCGCTGAAGACGATGGTGCCGTCGTTCTCGTTCGCCGGGTCGGCGCCCGCCTTGCGGGTGACCTTGATCACGTCGAACGGGCTCAGCGGGTTCGTCCACGTCAGGTGGACCTCGCCGTCGCCGGCCGCCGCCTGGAGGTTCGTCACCGGATCGACGGCCGGCGGAGCCGGCGTCGCGGTGATCACGGTCGGCGCCGAGAGGACGCCGCCACGGTCGACCCAGACGGCGACGTGGTACGCCGTGCCGTTGTTCAGGCCCGTGATTGCGAGCGTGGACTCGCCGCCGACACAGACGCAGGCCGGGGTGCCGTCGGACGGGCTCGTCGGATCCGAGCCGGTCTTGTAGGTCACCTTGACCGAGTCGTACGAGTCGGACGGGTTCGTCCACGACAGGTCGAGCCGCTGGTCACCCGGCTGGGCCTGGAGGTTCGTCACCCCCGCGTTGGCCGTGGTCGCCGGCGTGACCGTGATCCGCACCGGGGCCGAGAGCACGCCCACGCGCACCACCCAGACTCCGTAGTGGTACGGGACGCCGTTGGTGAGCCCGATGTCGAGCGCGGCGCTGCCCGTGTCGTTGTAGACCAGGGTGCCGTCGCTCGGGTTCGCCGGGTCGGAGCCCGCCTTGCGGACGACCTTGATCGTGTCGTAGGGCTCCGACGGGATCGTCCAGGACAGGCTGACCTGACCGTTACCGGGCGAGCCCTGCAGGCCCGTCACCGGCGGGACGGGCGGAGAAGCGCTCGTCCGGACCGGCGAGGAGAACAGGTTGCCGCTGCGGATCGTCCACACCGCGTAGTGGTAGACGAGGCCGCTCTGGAGACCCGTGTCGGAGACCGAGGTGCCGACGCCGGAGAAGATCGTCGTGCCGTCGGTCGGGTCGGTCGGGGCCGAGCCCTGCTTGCGCACGACCTTGACCGTGTCGAACCCGCTGCCCGGCAGCGTCCACGAGAGGTCGATGTGCAGGCTGCCAGGGGTGGCGACCAGGTTGGTCACCGGCGGGACCGGTGCGTCGACCGGCGTCGCGGTGACGCGTGCCGCCTCGGAGTCCGGCGAGCCGGACCGCACGACCCAGACTGCGTAGTGGTAGTCGAGGTTGTTCGTCAGCGGGCCGTTGTCCGTGAACTGCTCGGAGAGCCCGTTGAAGACCTGGGTGCCGTCGGCCGGCCCGGTCGGATCGGAGCCGAGCTTGCGGACGACCCTGATCGAGGTGAACGAGACCGGCGGGTTGTCCCAGGACAGGTCGACGACCTTGTCCCCGGCCAGGCCCTGGAGGTCGGTCACGGGCGGAAGCGCCGGGCTGCCGCTCGCGATCGCGACCGGAGACAGGCTGCCGCCGCGGTCGACCCAGACGCCGTAGTAGTACGAGGCGCCGTTCGTCAGGCCGATGTCCGCCTTCTGCTGGTCCGTGCCCTGGTAGATCAGGTTGCCGTCATTGACGTTGGCCGGGGCCGAGCCCTGCTTCCGCACGACCTTGATCGCCGTGAAGGAGTCGCCGGGGTTCGTCCAGGACAGGTCGATGCGCTGATCGCTCGCCAGTGCGGCCAGGTTCGTCACCGCCGTGCCCGTCGTGCCGGGCGTTGCGTTCACCCGCGCGGCCACCGAGAACACGTTGTTGTGCTTGGCCCAGACGGCGTAGTGGTAGGTGTGGGCATTGAGCAGCCCGACGTCCTCGTACGAGTTGCCGTCCGGGACGATCAGGGTGCCGTCGTTCGGGTTCGCCGGGTCGACGCCGTCCTTGCGCCGGATCTGGAGCGAGTCGTACGGACCCGCCGGATCGGACCAGGAGAGCGTCACCTTCGTGTTGGCCGGCGATGCGTTCAGGTTCTGCACCGGCGGCACCGGCGGGACGACATCGACCCGGGTTGCCGGCGAGTACAGGCCGTTCCGCTCGACCCAGACGCCGTAGTGGTACGTGATGCCGGTCGTGCGGCCGGTGTCGACCACGGAAGTGTCCGTGGCCGCGCAGCTGCAGACGGCGGCGCCGTCACTCGGGGTGGCCGGATCTGCGGCGGCGCCCTGCGTCCGCCGGACGATGATCGACGTCCACTGGGCACCCGAGGTCGGGTTCGCCCAGTTCAGGGTGACGTCGCCGTTGATCGCGCCGTTCCCGACCAGGTTCGTCACCGGCAGCACCGGGGACGGGACCGGGGTGGCCGTCGCCTGGACGGCGTCCGAGTAGGACGACGCCTGGCCGGCGGTGCCGTGCCGCACGAACACCGAGTAGAAGACCTGGGTGTTGTTCGTGAGGCCGTTGTCGGTCGTTCCCGTCCCGACGGCGTCGAAGATGCCCGTGCCGTCGGTCACGCTCGTCGGGTACGCGCTCGTGGAGCGGCGCACGATCACCGAGTCGTACGGCGACGGCGGCGTCCACGAGAGGCCGACCTGGGTGTCACCTGCGGTTGCCAGGAGGTTCGTCACCGCGGGAACCTTCGGCGTCGCACTCGCGACCGCCGGGCTCGACAGATCGACCCCGCGGACGACGACGACGCTGTAGTAGTAGAGGGTCCGGTTGGTCAGGTTCGTCTGGTGCAGAGCCTGGTCGGTGCCCTCGTAGATCAGCGTCCCGTCGGTCGGGCCGGTCGGGGCAGACCCGGTCTTGCGATAGATCTGGATCTTGTCCCAGGTGCCACCGGGGTTCGTCCACGAGAGGTCGATCGTCCGGTCGCCTGCCGTCGCCGACAGGCCCGTGACCGGCGGGACCGGCCCCTGGACGGGCGTGGCGTTCGCCCGCGCTGCGGACGAGAGTTGCGTGTCACGCGTCACCCACGCGCCGTAGTGGTACTCGACGTTGTTGTTCAGGCCGGTGTCGATCTTCGACGTGCCCGTGCCGCTGTAGATCTGGGTCGCGGTCGCGTCGTCCGGTCCGGTCGGGTCGGAACCCGCCTTCCGCATGATCTTGACCGCGTCGAAGGTCCCCGCCGGGTTCTGCCAGGTCAGGCTGACCTGGGTGTCGCCGGGGGTCGCGACGAAGTTGGTGACCGGGTTGACCGTGCCGCCGCCGGTCGAGCCGCCGGGGGTCAGGGTCATCTTCCAGTCCTCGTTCGAGAACCCGGGCTGGTTGTCGCGCCCGGTCGGATAGCCGAACGTCGACGACTGGAGGAACGCGCTGTCGTCGATCACGAGGAACGGCGGCAGGCCGGTCAGCAGGCGGGCGCCGCTCCACGGCGTGCCCGTGGCCTGCTTGATGCCGAGGACGTAGTGCTTGTTCGCCTGGAGCAGAACCAGCGGGACGTCGACCTCGGGCGCAGCCGGGGTCAGCGTCGCCGTGAACATCGGCGTCGCCGGGTTCAGCTCGTCCCAGAGGCCGAGCGAGTTCGACGCCGTCGAGCCGGCCTGGAACTTCTTGCCGATGTGGCTCAGGACGGTGTCGACGGTCACATGGAAGACGGCGCCGACCGTCCAGCCCGCGGCCGTCTTGTCGTACGCGCCCGTCGGCGTCGACGTGTAGGTGATTGCGGCCGTCGGCGTCGCGGTGACGTAGACCGGAGTCGACAGCGCTCCGCCCTTCTCGGACCAGACGCCGTAGTGGTACTCGACGCCGTTCGTGGCCCCGTTGTCCGAGGTGGTCGTGCTCGTACCCGGGCAGGAGCAGATGAGCGTGCCGTCATTCGGATCGGCCGGGTCGGCACCCTGCTTCCGCACCACCTTCACCGAGTCCAGCGCTTCGGCCGGGAGCGTCCAGTTCAGGTCGACGCGTGAGTCGGCCACGCCGGCGGTCAGGTTCGTGACCGGCGGGAGGTTCGGCGTCGCGTTCGCCCGCGCGGGCAGGGAGTAGGCCGTCCCGTGCTTGACGAAGGCTGCGTAGTGGTAGTCGAGGCCGTTGGTCACGGTCGTGTCGATGAACGAGGTTCCGCCGTTGGAGAAGGCGAGGACGCCGTCGCCCGGCGCGGCCGGATCGGAGCCGACCTTCTTGTAGATGTCGACGCTGTCGAAGGCGCCGCTGGGATTGACCCACGACAGCGTCACCTTGTTCGAGCCGCCGACGGCATGGAAGTTCGTCACCGGCGGCACGTTCGGGGTCGCCGACGCGGTTGCCCTGGTCGAGAGCGTCCCGGCGCTGTCCACCCAGGCCGCGTAGTGGTACTCGAGGCCGTTGGTGACGGTCGTGTCGGCGAGAGAGGCGCCGGTTCCGCTGTAGACGAGCGTCCCGTCGGAGAGGTCGGCCGGATCGCTCGTCCCCTGCTTGCGGACGATGTTGATCGCGTCGAACGCGCCGGACGGCTTCGTCCACGTCAGGTTGACGACGCCGTCGCCGCCGGCCGCGCCGAAGTTCGTGACCGGGCTCGGGGCTGCGGCAGGTCCCGACAGTGTGACGTCGTCGTAGTAGAGCGTGCCGGTGCCCTTCTCGAGCTCCAGCGCGACCGCGACGAACGCCGTCTTCGCGGGTGCGACGCCAGTGCTCGAGAGCATCGTCCAGTCCTTGACGCCCGTGAGCACCCCAGCAGGCGTGTGGCCCGCGATCAAGGTGCCGGTCTTGTCGTAGAACCAGATCTCGAAGTGAGCCTCCGAGGCCGATCCCATTGCGGTCGTCTTCACCCAGCCCGTCGCGCTGTAGGTCACGCCCTCCTGGCCGGTGATGTACTGGTACTTGCTGTAGATCTTCTTGATGCCGGTCCCGGTGCCCTTCACGTTCCAGGAATGGACGCCGGTGTGGGCGATGCCGGAAACGACCTTGAAGGTGCCGCTCCCGCCCGTCTTGTAGAACTGCGTCGGCTTGGCCGACTCGAAGCTCGGATCGGGCGCGCGGTTGACCGGCCCCTCGACCACGGCCGAGGCAGCCGAGTTGGCAATCGTCGAGCCGATGCTGTTCGTCGCCGTCACGCGCAACTTCAGCGTGTGGCCGACCTCGGCGGAGGTCAGGGTGTACGAGTTGTTGGTCGCGCCGCTGATCGGCGTGCAGCCGTTGCCGTCGCCGTCACAGCTCTGCCACTGCCGCGCGAGGCTTGCGGCGTCCTGCCAGGTGCCGTCCGTGCCGGACACGGCGGAGCCGGAGCGGAACGTCCCCGTAAGCGTGGGCAGCGTCAGGTTCTGCGGAGCGCTGGTGTACGCGGGCTGCACGACAGAGGACGGGTCGGAGCTGACCGTGGTCGGCCCGTTGTCGTTCGTCGCGGTGACCTCGAAGCGCAGCGTCTTGCCCTGCTGCGCAGGCTGGATGAGGAGGGTGTTCGAGCTGGCCCCCGCGATCGGCGAGCAGTTGGCGCCATTCGTGTCGCAGCTCTGCCACTGGCGGGCGAACGCGTTGGAGCCCTGCCAGCCGCCGTCGGTGGCGCTGACGGTCTCGTTGACGCGGAAGTTTCCGGACAGCACCGGCTTCCCGACGTTGATCGGCGGGCCGGGGACGGTCTTGTTCTCCCACCAGCGCGGGCGGCCGTTCTGGACCGGGTTGCCGTTGCCGGAGTTCTCCTCGCCGCTGATCAGGTCGAGGCGGCCGTCGCCGTTGAGGTCGATCGCGGCGGCGGCGTGGGTGCCGATGTCGTCGGTGGCGATGATCGACTTGGTCCACGCGGCCGGATCGGCGGGATTCGCGCCCTCGAGGCGGTAGATGGCGATGTCAGTCGTGCCGGGGTTGTGGCCGAAGCTGAAGCCGCCCCAGGCCATCTCGCCGATGGCGATCTGCGGCCGGCCCGACTTGTCGTAGTCGGCATTGACGCCGGTGTGCACCGAGAAGAGCGGGCCCGCGTCAAGCGGCACCTCGGTCCAGTTCGGGCTCTTCGGGTCGGCGGGTGACAGGAAGACCGAGACCTTGCCCTCGGGGCTCCCGGAGAAAAGCGCCGCCACGACGTCGAGCTTGGTGTCGCCGTTCACGTCGAGGACTGCGCTCTCGGTCAGATCGTTGAAGTACTGGGGATCCCAGCCGTCGCGGGTCGCCGGGTTCGTCTGGCTGGTGTAGGGGAAGCGCGTCCACGCGACCTTCTGCGTGGCGGTGCTGCCCGAGGTGAGGCCGGGGTTCCGGTACCAGGCGCGGCCGGTGAGGAAGTCGAGGTTGCCGTCCTTGTCGAAGTCGGCAACCCTGGCGCCCCACGACGAGCGGTTGTCGAACACCCAGGCGGACCACTTCGTGGCGGTCAGGATGTTCGTCGGGCGCTCGATCCAGAAGACGCTCGGGTCCGACCCGCCCGCGCACGCCATGTCCTCGCGACCGTCCTTGTTGAAGTCGCCGAAGGCCAGGTGGTGGCAGTTGTTTGCCGGGAGAATCGTCCGCTTCTCGAAGCCGCTGGCGAGATTGCGGTACCAGTACATGCCGCGGCTCCCGCTCTGGGTCTTCCCGACGACGATGTCGAGGCGGCCGTCGCCGTCGAGGTCCCGCAGCTGGACGAGCGACGCGATGCCGAAGACCCCGTTCGAGATCAGGTGCCCGGGCCAGTCGCCGTTGTTGCGCGCCGTGGAGTCGGCGGGGTTCTCGTACCAGACAAGCTGCGACTCGCCGGCGATGACGAGGTCGGGCCGGCCGTCGCCGTTCATGTCACCGGCTTGGTTTGCGCGTTCGACTTGGTCGAACGGCGCCGTCTTGATCGCGTGGGCGGCGAAGTCGTACGCCGGACCACCGGGCGCTGACGTGGAGACCTTGTTGACCGACCCGTTGAAGGCCGCGGCACCACTGATCAGGGCGATTGCTGCAACGGCGGCTGCAGCCACCGCGACTGCCATAGGGCGAACCTTCAACATTGGGAAACACCTCCGCACAGAGACAACTCCGAACGCGTCTGACGGTAGAACGCGGGGTTTCTGGGCGTACTGGACCGACGGACAGGACCTTGCTGACGAAACGGCACCTGCAGAATCGGGGGTCTAGGCGGGGCTGCGCGACCGTTCAGGGCTGCGGCGAAAAAACGCCTACGGCGCGCCCAGCCAGTCGCTCTGGGCGACCGCGACGTACGTGTGCAGCACGGCCACGGGTTCGGCCGTCGAGGCCGAGTCGTAGTGGTCGATGCCGGCGTGGAGGTACCGCTGGTTGCCGCTCGTCGCGCCCCTGAGGCCCAGGGTGTACCGGTCGACACCGTCCACGCGCACCGTCACCGAATCGCTTGCGAGGGCGGACACCTCGATGACGATGCTCGAGCCGTCGTTGGGTACGACGAAGCCGAGATTGGCGTTCAGCGCCGTCCCGCGCAGCCCGCCGGCGGGACTGAAGAGCTTGAGCGTCCTGTTCGCGTCGAGGTAGAGCTCGTAGACGAGCTGGTCGGACACGTCGCGCATGTCGAAGACCGCCAGGTTCTTCTTCACCGTCTGGCCCGACGGCAGCGTGAGCACGTCGCGGATGAACGTTCGAGCGGGGACGCCTCCGGCGCCGCCGAAGTCGAGCACCGCGTAGGCGGTGTCCACGTCGTCTGATCCGCCTCCGATCGCCGCTCGAAGCCCGTTCGGAACCGGCGTGACGGCGCAGTCGTCGCAGCCGGGGTCGAAAAACGTGCTCGTGAAGCCGGGCGGGACGGCCTGAACGACCCCCGCGGTCGCGCCGGAGGTCGCCGTTCCCGTTCCCTGCGCGTTCGTTGCCGTCACGGCGACGCGCAGCGTCGAGCCGATGTCCGCCGAGGTGGCGTGGTAGGCGGAGCTGGTCTGGCCCGCGAGGTCGACGCACGATGCGCCTGCGAAGTTGCAGCGCCGCCACTGGTAGGTGTACGACGTCGGCAGGCCCGACCAGCTTCCCGTCGACGCGCTGAGCGTGCGGCCGTCCTGAGCGGGGCCGAAGATCACCGGCAGACCCGTGTTCGCGGGCGGTCCCGGCGCGCCTGGCCAGTCCGCCTGGGTGACGAGCACGTCCGTGTGCAGCACCGCGACGGGATCGTTCGCCGACGTCGAGTCATAGTGGTCGATCCCGGCGCGGAGGTAGCGCTGATCGCCGCTGGTCGCGTTCCTCAGGTTGACGCTGATGCGGTCGACGCCGTCGACGCGGACGACGATCGAGCCGCTCGCCTGAGCGGAGACCTCGAGCCGGGTGGTCGAGGTTCCGTCGTTCGGGACGACGGCGCCGCTGTTCGCGTTCAGCTGGGTCGCGCGGAGGCCGCCGGGCGGGCTGTAGAGGCGGATCGTCCGCGACGAGTCGAGGTACACCTCGTAGACGAGCTGGTCGGACACGTCGCGGACCTCGAGCACGTCCAGGTTCTTCGTCAGGTGCTCGCCCTGCGCGAGGCCGATGAGGTCGCGCACGAACGTGCGCCCGGACAGGCCGCCGGCGCCTCCGAAGTCCATCACCGCGTAGGCCGTGTCGATGTCGTCGGCGCCGCCGCCGATCGAGGCCCAGAGGCCGTCGTCGTCCACTCGTGTGACCGCGCAGGCGGTGCAGCCCGCGTCGATGACGACGCTGCCGAAGCCCGTCGGCAGCGCTCCGGCAACGGTCTGGGTCGGATTCGACGTCGCGCTCGCGGAGCCGCCGAGGTTCGTCGCCGTCACCGCGACGCGCAGCGTCGAGCCCACATCGGCGGTGACGGGGGTGTAGGACGACGCCGTCGCGCCCGGGATGTCGGCGCAGCCCCCACCTCCTCCGTCGCACCGGCGCCACTTGTACGCGTACGAGGACGGATTCCCGGACCAGGTGCCTGTCGAGGCGGTCAGATGCTCGCCTTCACGGGCCGTCCCGGAGACGGAGGGTAGGCCGGTGTTCACCGGCGGCGCGTACGGCCCGACATTCCAGGTCGCGAGCGCGACCATCGCCTGGCCTGTGATCGAGGGGTGGAAGTAGTCGTAGCTGAGGTCGGTGCGCGCGAACGCGAGGTTGTACACGGCCCCGCCGTCGTAGGTGCAGGCGGGAAAGGCGGCGCACGCCTGCGCCTCAGCGGTGTTCAGGTCGATGATCCGCTGCCGCACCGCGTCGCGGTCGGCCTGCGTCGCGGTCGCGCCCAGGAGGTCGGGGCACCGGTTGTTCCAGGTGCTCCAGGCGCTGAGCGCCGAGGCGTCGCTCTGGAAGGTCTGCCAGATCCCGTACCAGTTCGGGATCGAGGCGACGAGGATCTTCGCGTTCGGCAAGCTCGTCGTCAGCTTCGTCAGCGTCGAGGTCAGCTGGTTCTTGAAGTTCGTGACGGCCGTCATCTGTGCGACCGTCGTCGTGCAGACGTCGTTCGTGCCGGACATGATCGTTACGTACTCCGCTGCCTGGGCGATCGCCGAATCGGCCTGGCTGGCGGTCGCGGCCATCTTCGAGCCGTTCGTCGCATACAGCGACGCGTGGCCGGAGATCGCCGGGTTCAGCGCGAGCAGCCGTGCGTAGTGCGAGTTGACCGTCGAATCGGTCCCGGTCGTCCACGACGCGGTCAGGTTGTCGCCGGAGCCCGGCACCCCCGACGACGCGTAGCCGCGGCTCAGCGAGTCCCCGAGCGCGGCCATCCGGGATGGCAGGGCCGCGCCCGCGACGGACGCGGCCGCAAGCGTCAACGCGCCGGCCGCGAGGAGCGCAGCCGAAAACCGCCAGGCGAAGGCTCTGAACCGCATGGACAAGCGAATCATGCTCCCGTTCTGCGTACCGCCCCCGCGCCATACGTCGAGGTA
Organism: Gaiellaceae bacterium; assembly: GCA_035274625.1. Taxonomy (GTDB): domain Bacteria; phylum Actinomycetota; class Thermoleophilia; order Gaiellales; family Gaiellaceae; genus DATBLE01. The sequence continues at coordinate 1,844 of DATENZ010000140.1, read as the reverse complement.
TCCGCTGGTGATTCGGCGACGCCTGGAAACCGTCGTGCCGTCACAGGAGCGAGAACACGCCACTCGAGAACGCCGTGCCCCCGGGCGTCGTCACGCTGATCGTGTCCACGGGTGCCCCTGGGGGGGCGAGCACCTTGATCACGGTCGCGGTGAGCGAGGTGACCTCGGCCTCGACACCGCCGAACTTGACCGAGGTCGCTCCGAGGAAGCCGCTGCCCTTGATCGTCACCGCGGTCCCGGGTACGGCCGAGGTCGGGGTGAAACTGGTGATCTTCGGCGCCGGCGACGCCTTCAGCGTGAACGTCGCGCCCGAGAGGACGGTCCCGCCGGCCGTCGTGACCGCGATCTTGCCGGTCGTCGCCCCGGCCGGGACGATCGCCTTGACCGCGCTGGCCGTGTTCGATGTGATGGCGGCGGCGGCGCCGTTGAACGCGACGGACGCGCCGATCAGGCCGCTGCCCTTGATCGTCACCGTCTGGCCGACGTAGGCGGACGACGGCGTGAAACTCGTGATCTTCGGCACCGGTACGGCGTCGGCCGTGAACTTCGGGTTGGACGTGACCGTCCCGCCGGAGGTCGTCACTGAGACCGTGCCCGTCGTCACGCCGGCCGGGACGACTACCTTGATCGCCGTCGCGGCGATCGACGTCACCGTGCCGGGGCTGCCGTTGAACTTCACCGCGGTCGCGCCGAGCAACTTGCTGCCGGAGACGGTGACGACCGTGCCCGGGACCCCGTGCGTCGGGCTGAAACCGCTGATGCTCGGGGCTGGAGGCGGCGTGACCGTGAAGCTCTGCGTCGAGCTCGCGTTGCCGTCCTGCGTCACGATCGAGATCGGGCCGTTCGTCGCCGCAGCGGGCACGAGGACCTCGATGGAGCTCGCGTCGTTCGACCTGATCGTCGCCGCGACGCCGTTGAACTTGACCGACGACGCCTTGTAGAGCCGGCTCCCCGTCAGGGTCACGGTCGCGCCGGGGACGCCGGAGGTGGGGGAGATGCCCTGGATCGACGGGACGAACGCCGCCGCAGTCACGACCGCCGTCGCGTTGGACGTCGCCGCGACGGAGCCGCCGGCGTTGGTCGCGGTCACCTCCGCGCGCATGGTGCGGCCGACGTCGGTCGCCGTCAGCAGATAGCTCGCCGCGGTTGCGCCGGCGATCGCGACGCAGCCGGCGCCGCCGGAGTCGCAGCGCTTCCAGCGATACGTGAAGCTGGTCGGGTTTCCGGTCCAGGTGCCGTCGGTCGTGCTCAGCGACTGGCTCTCGTGAACGGGGCCGCTGATCACGGGCAGCGCCGTGTTCACGGGCGGGTCCTTGACGAGCGGCGTGGCGTTCGACGTCGCCGGCACGCTGCCGCCCCCGTTCGTCGCCGTGACCTGGAACCGGATCGTGTGGTCGACGTCCGAGCTCGTCAGCAGGTGCGTCGTGGCGGTCTCGCCGGCGATCGCGGCGCAGCTCGCGCCGCCCGTGTCGCAGCGCTGCCACTGGTACGCATAGGTGGGGCTACCCGTCCAGCTGCCGGTCGTGCCGGTCAGGGTCTGCCCCGGGTGCGGCGTGCCCGTGACGGTCGGCAGGCTGGTGTTCGACGGAGGTGCCTGCGTGACGGCCGCGGTCGGCTGCGACGTCCCGGTCGCGGCGCCGCCGCTGTTCGTCGCCGTGACGGCTGCGCGGATCGCATGGCCGATGTCGGCGCTCGCGAGCAGGTACGTGTTCGCGGTCGCGCCCGAGATCGGCGCGCAGTTCCCGCCGACGGAGTCGCAGCGCTGCCACTGGTACGAGTAGGTCGGGCTCTGGCCGGTCCACGACCCGTTGGTCGTGCTGAGCGTCTGGCCCTCGACCGGGTTG
>DATENZ010000139.1:0-29280 GCA_035274625.1 Gaiellaceae bacterium | reverse complement strand
CGCTCGAGCGCAGCGGCGACGCGACCGAACCCCGCGACGGGGTGCAGCCGGCGCGGGTCGCCCAGGGCGGCCTCGAGGAGCACGGCAAGGACGATCGCGCGTCCGCGGCGGGTCAATCGAGGCGCAACCTCCGGCCGGCGACGACGAGCCAGGCTTCGTCGGCCGCGTCGACCCAGAGCTTGTTCACCGCGCCGAGCAGGTCCCGGTAGGCCCGCCCGAGCGGCGTCGGCGGGACGATGCCGAGACCGACCTCGTTCGACACCGTGACCGTCAGGCCCGGGCGCTCGGCTGCGATCGCCGCCGCGCGCGAGCCGGCGGCGAGGATCTCGGACTCGTCGAGCCCTTGCTGCTGCAGGTTCGCGACCCACAGGCTCAGGCAGTCGAGCACGACGGTGGCGGTCGAGGAAACGGAGGCAAGCGCGCCGGCGACCTCGATCGGGGCTTCGAGCGTCTCCCACCCGGGCGGCCGCTCGCGGCGATGGGACTCGATGCGGCGCGCCATCTCCTCGTCGCCCGCCTCGCCGGTGGCGAGGAACATGACGGCTCCGCCCTGCTCGCGCGCGAGCGCGACCGCGAGCGTCGACTTGCCGCTGCGGGCGCCGCCGAGCAGCACCACCAGCGTCACGCCACTCCCGCGAGCTGCGCCAGGTAGTCCAGATCGAGGCGCTGCCCGACCACGTCCGCCAGGCCGTCGAAGACGTGGTCGAGCGTCGTTGCCGGCGCGGCACCCAGGAGCGCGCGGACGAGCTCCGGGTCCTCGAGCGCGCCGTGGACGCTGATCCCGAGCACGCTGCCGGCGGCGAAGCCGCGCTCGCCGGGAAGCGCGCGCGCAACCGGCCCGAGCGCATGGGACTCGCCGTGCCGGATCTCGTACCCGCGCAGCCTCAGACCCGAGAGCTCGCTCCACGGCGGATCGAGCCGCTCGAACTCGGTCTCCACCAGCTCGGTGCGCTTCGCAGCGCGATAGACGGTGCTGAGCGGCAGGAGGCCCAGCCCGTGCGCGGTCCCGTCGACGCCGGCCGCGTCCACGAGCGCCTCGCCGAGCATCTGGAGCCCGCCGCAGATCCCGAGGATCCGGCGGCCCGGCCGCAGCACCTCCGCGAAGCCGCGCTCGCGGAGCCACGCGAGGTCGGCGGCGACGTGCTTCGACCCCGGCAGGACGATGAGATCCGCCCCGTTCAGCTCCGCCGGGTCCGCCACCCAGCGCACGTCGGCCACCTGCTCCAGCGGCTTGAACTCATCGAGGTTCGACGCAGTCGGGTAGCGGAGTACCGCGACCGACTTGCGGTCTCCGGCGAGCGGCGGCGTCGCCGCATCGTCCTCGTCAGGCAGCCCATGGGCGAGAAACGGGAGCAGCCCGACGTACGCCATCCCGGTGCGGTCGGTGAGCTCCGCCGGCGCGGGGTCGAGCAGCGACTCGTCGCCGCGGAACTTGTTCAGGACGAACCCGCGGAGGAGCGGCCGCTCGTCCTCGGGCACGAGCGCCCAGGTGCCGTAGAGGTGAGCGAAGGCGCCGCCGCGGTCGATGTCGGCAACGAGCACGACGGGTGCGTCGGCGACGCGGGCCGTGCGCATGTTCGCCAGGTCGGTCGACCGGAGATTCGTCTCGGCCGGGCTCCCGGCGCCCTCGAGCAGAACGAGGTCGTACTCGGCCAGCAGCTCGCGGAGCGCCCGCTCCGCGACGGGCCACAACGCGGCCGAGCGCGACCGCCACGGGCGGCGGCTCAGCTCGAGGTCCGCCCGTCCGAGCACGACCACCTGGCTGCGGTTGTCGCCCTCGGGCTTGACGAGCACCGGGTTCATCCGCACCTCCGGCTCCACTCCCGCCGCGAGCGCCTGGAGATACTGCGCAGCGCCGATCTCGCCGCCGGCGACGACGCGCGCGTTGTTGGACATGTTCTGCGCCTTGAAGGGGGCGACGCGAACGCCGCGCCGCCGGAACGCGCGCGCCAGCGCGGTGACGAGGAGGCTCTTGCCGGCGGAGCTCGAGACGCCCTGCACCATCAGCGCGCTCATCGCCGGATCGGAACGACCGCGATGCCTCCGGCGTGCTCGAGCACGCGCACGGACGCGGCGTAGTGCTCCCGCAGGCGTTCCTCGGTGAGGACCGCCTGCGGCGCGCCTTCCGCGACCACTCGGCCGCCATCGATCAGCATGACGCGCTCGGCGTACTGGGAGGCGAGCGTCAGGTCGTGCATCGCCGAGACGACGGTCAGCCCGGCCTCGCCGCGGAGCGAGTCGAGGAGGTCGAACGCCTGCTGCTGGTGGCCGATGTCGAGCGCGCTCGTCGGCTCGTCGAGCAGCAGGATCGGCGCCTCCTGGACGAGCGCCCGCGCCAGAACGGCGCGCTGCCGCTCGCCGCCGCTCAGCTCCCCCAGCGGCCGCGCCGCCAGCTCGACGAGCTCGAGGCGCTCCATTGCCTCTTCCGCCGCTTCCAGGTCCCGGCGGGTCTCGCTGCCGAGATAGGAGATGTGCGGCGTCCGCCCGAGGACGACGTACTCGAAGACGGACATCGCCGCCGGCATCAGCGGCGACTGCGGGACGAGCGCGACGAAGCGCGCGAGCCCTCGCCGACCGAGCCGGTCGGCGGGCTGCCCCTGAAGCGCGATCCGCCCGCCGTAGCCGACGAGTCCGGCGATCGCGCGCAGGAGCGTCGTCTTGCCGCCGCCGTTCGGACCGACGAGCGTCGCCCACTCGCCGTCGCCGATCCTGAGCGAGACGTCGTGGAGCACCCGCTGGCGCCCGAAGGTGACGCTCACGCGGTCGAGCGCGATCATCCGATCATCCGGCGGCTCGTGCGGAGGACGACGGCGAAGAACGGCGCGCCGCAAAACGCCGTCACGACACCGATCGGGATCTCGCCCGGGGAGAGCGCGGTCCGGGCGACGACGTCCGCGAGGACGAGGAACCCGGCCCCAGAGAGCACCGAAAGCGGGACGAGCAGCCGGTAGCTCGAGCCGACCAGGAGCCGGATTCCGTGCGGGACGATGATGCCGACGAAGCCGATCAGACCGCTGACCGCCACGGCGGCTGCGGTGCCGATCGTCGCGAGGCTGACGACGACGAGCCGGACGCGGCGCACGTCGACGCCGAGCGCGGCGGCCTCCTCGTCGCCCACGCTGAGCACGTCGAGATGCCGCCGGTGGATGACGATCCCGATCCAGGAGACGGCGACGTAGGGGAGCACGAGACGCACGTCGCTCCAGCCGCTGTTCGGCAGCCCGCCGAGGATCCACGAGTAGACCTGCTGGAGCGCGTCGGCGTGCTGCTGCTGGACGAACGTCTGCACGGCGGTGAAGAACGTCGCGATCGTCACGCCGGCGAGGAGGAGCGAGGCGCCCGAGCTGCGCGGGGAGGCGGCCTGCCCGATCGCGTATGCGACCGCGACGGCGACGACGCCGCCGGCGAACGCCGCCGGCGGGACGGCCTGACGCGAGCCGAAGTAGACGACGCCGATCGTCGCGCCGAGCCCGGCACCCGCCCCCACTCCGAGGAGGTACGGGTCGGCGAGCGGGTTGCGGAAGACGCCCTGGTACGAGACGCCGGCCAGGGCGAGGGTGCCGCCGACGAGCGCGCCGAGCACGACCCGCGGAAAGCGGAGCTCCCAGACGATCGTGTCGTCGGTCCCCGACAGCGGCGAGCCGACGTGGAGGAATCCGATCCGCGACAGCGCTGACTGGACGATCTCCCAGAAGCCGATGTGGACGGGCCCGACGGCGATCCCGACGAGCAGGGCGGCGACGAGGAACAGCGCCGCGCCGATCGTCGCGGCCGGTGCGACCACGCGCGGGCGGAACCTCTCGGCAGAGCCGACCCGCCGCCCCAGCGCGCCGACCGGGCCCGCGCTCATCTAGAGCCGATTCAGCGCCGTCGCCAGAGCCTTGACGAAGTTCACGATCCGCGGCCCCCACCGCGCTCCGATCGAGTCGTCGATCCTCACGATCGAGTACGTGCGCACGGCCTTCAGCTGGCTCCAGCCGGGCCGCGCTGCGACCTTGGCGAGTGTCATCCCGCAGCAGGTGATGTCGGCCAGCACGATCAGGTCGGGATTGGCGGAGATCACGTACTCGGACGAGAGCTGCGGGTAGCCGGAACCCGACGAGTCGGCGGCGTCCGCGATGTTCTTCAGGCCGAAGAGCGTGTAGACCTTCCCGATGAACGTCTTGGACGTCGCCGAGTACAGCTGCGGGCCGATCTCGTGGAAGTACGTCTTGCCGCGCGTGCGGCTGACCGACTTCACGAGCGCCGCGATCCTCGTCTTCATCTGCTGGACGAGCTTCGCCGCCTCGGCTGTGTGGCCCGTCGCCTGGCCGAGCTGCTGGATCTGCGCGTATGCGTCGGGCAGGTCCTTGGCGGGCTCGAGCAGGAGCACACGCAGCTTGAGGTTCCGCAGCGCCGCGACGATGCCCTTCGAGTCGAACGACAGCACGACGAGGTCGGGCTTGTAGCCGGCGATCGCCTCCGCATTCGGAGTGAAGCCGGACAGGTTCGTCTTCTTCGCGACTGCCGCCTTCGGATAGTCGGACGCGCTGTCGACGGCGAGCAACTGGTCGCCCGCGCCGATCGCGTAGAGCGTCTCAGTGGCGGTCGGCGAGAGGGAGACGATCCGGTGCGGCGTCGTGGCGGCCGTGCCCGAACCGGCAACGAGCGCGGCAACAGCCGCCGCAACCAGAAGAGCGAGGAGCTTTGACACGAATCCTCCTTCCGCGAGGGGTTCGATGGTCTGCGCGGCGGGCGGCAGGTCTTCTGACTCGGGGCTCCCCCTCCACCGCCTTCCCGGCGTCTCGACGCCAGTGGCGTTCCGGCGGAGGGCGTCTCCCCTTACAGCGGCGGGACCGTCCCGGACTTGCACCGGGTTCCCTTACCGATCGCCTATCGGCCGCACCCTATCATCGGTCTCGATGCGGCTTGCGCGCCTCCTCTGGATCTGGGCACCGCCGGTGCTCTGGGCCGGCCTGATCTTCGGGCTCTCGTCGGTGCCGGACCTCGGCACCGGTCTCGGCACGTGGGATCTCGTCCTCCGGAAGATCGCGCACTTCTGCGAGTACGCCATCCTCGGGTTCCTGCTCTACCGGGCGATCGGCCGCGACGTCCTCGCCGCGGCGGCCGGAATCGCCTACGCGGGCACGGACGAGCTCCATCAGCACTTCGTCGCCGGGCGGCACGCGGCGTTCCGGGACGTCGCGATCGACTCCGCAGGCGTGGTCGTCGGCGTCCTCCTGGCACGCATCGTGTTCCGCCGACCCGCGTCCGTAGAATCAGAGCGATGGAGCGAAAGGACGTCGCCGACCGCCAGCTCGACGCGCTCCTCGAGCGGCTCGACCGGCTGATCGCCGAGGTCCACGGCCTGAACCGCCGCCTCGACGCCGGCGAGAGCTTCGCACCGGTCGTCCACGAGCTGCGGGCGCTGAACGAGTCGCTGAACGCCCTCGCCTACGCCGCGCTCGGCCAGGCCGGGCCGCAGGTGCGCAGGCGCCGCGCCAGCTAGCCGGCGATCCGGTACAGCGTTCCCGCCTCGTTGACCGCGTACAGCCCGCCGCGGGCGTCCTCGCCGAAGGAGGTCAGGCCGGGGATCTTGTACGACTCCTTCCGCACCCCCGTCGCTTTCCCGTTCCGGACTTGCAGGCTCCAGACGGTCCCGGAGCAGTAGTCGCCGTAGAAATACCGCCCCTTCAGGTCCGGCCGGGCCTTGCCGCGATAGACGAACCCGCCGGTCACCGAGCAGCCGACGTTGTGCGAGTAGACCTGGATCGGGAAGACCAGCCGTCCTTGCCGATCGAGGCTCCTGCTGCTGTCGAACGTCGCCTTGCCCTCGTACACCGCCCAGCCGAAGTTGGCGAGCTTCCCGAGCTGCGCCCGCGGGACGTAGTCGATCTCCTCCCACTCCCCCTGTCCGACATCGGCGATGTACAGGTCGCCGTTGGCGCGGTCGAAGGCGAACCGCCAGGGGTTGCGGAGGCCGTAGGCGACCATGACCGGCTGGGCGCCCGCTTTGCTCACGTCGAGCGTCCAGATCTTCGCCAGCTTGTTCGTCATCGTCTGGCCGTTGTTGTTCGGGTCGCCGCCGGAGCCGCCGTCGCCGAGCCCGATGTAGAGGAAGCCGTCGGGGCCGAACGCGAGCTGGCCGCCGTTGTGGTTCGGGAACGGCTGCTTCTCGAACAGGAGCTGCTTGGCGGACGAGGGCACGGCGCGGCCGCCGCTCGAGCGGTACTGGACGACGCGCGTGTCCCCGTTCCGGTCGGTGTAGTAGACGTAGAAGAGGTGGTTCTTCGCGTACTGAGGATGGAACGCGATCGAGAGCAGGCCGCGCTCGCCGCCGCTGGAGATGAGGCTCCTGATGTCCAGGAACGGCCGAGCCTGGACGCGGCCGCGGTCGACGACCCTGACCACGCCCTCCTGCTGGACGACGTACAGCCGGCCGGGCTCGCTCGCCGGAGCCGTCACGCCCGTCAGCGGCCCGAGCCCGCGCGCCACGACGGACGGCGGTGCGGGCGCGGCCAGCGCGAGCGCGGCTGTGACGACGGCGAGCAGCACAGCCGGCTCGCTAGCCCTTCAGGAGCACCCGGCGCAGCTCGTCCTCTTTTCCGGGCTGGAGGATCGCCAGCACCTGGTCTCCGGGACGGAGCACGACGGATCCGTCGGCGATCTCGAACTGCCCGTTCCGCTTCACGGAGATCAGGCGGGCGCCCTCCGGGAGCGGCAGCTTCTCGATGGTCGTTCCGACGCAGTCGGCCGCAGGCGAGATCAGCACCTCGACGATCTCGACGTTCTCCTTCGGCAACTCGAGCAGGTGGACGAGGCCGTGCTCAGGGACCTCGTGCTCGACCAGCGCCATGATCGAGGACGTCGCGCAGACCGTCGGCGACACGCCGAGCAGGTCGAAGTGGACCTGGTTGCGCGGGTCGTTGACCCGCGCGATCACCTTCTCGACGCCGTACTTCTCGCGCGCGAGCTGGCAGATGACGATGTTGTCCTCGTCGTCGCCGGTCGCGGCAACGACGATTTTCGGCGGGCGCTGGATGCCGGCGCGCTCGAGCACGAACATCTCGGTCGCATCGCCGTTCATGACGACGTGCTCGAACTCGTCCTCGAGGCTCTCGTAGCGGTCACGCCGCTGCTCGACCAGCGTGACCTCGTGCCCCGCCCGGAGCAGCGTGCGGGCGAGGTTGGCGCCGACCTTGCCGCCGCCTGCGATCAGGACGTACATCAGGCGGGGAGCTGCTGCGGCACCGCGCAGCTCCGGACCGCCTCGGACAGGACCGAGATCGCGTTCGAGGTCGGGCACACCGTCCTCAGCCCCTGCTGCGAGTAGAACTCCGCCCGCGCCGGGTCGAGGAGCCGCACGACCACGCACTCGATCCCGAACAGCTTCTGGACGACCTGGCCGACGACGATGTTCGTGTTGTCGCCGTCGGTGGAGACGACGACGGCGTCGGCTGCCTCGATCCCGGCTCGGCGGAGTACGGACGTGTCCATGCCATGTCCGACGACGAAACCGCCGTCCCAGTTGTCGCCGAGCCGGCTGAGCGCCTCCTCCTTTTCGTCCACGGCAGTCACGTCCCAGTCCTCACTGCGCAGCTCGTGAGCGATCGACGAGCCAACGCGGCCGCAGCCGATGATGATCGCCTTCACGAGAATCAGCGTACCGGGCTGGGCAAGCCCAGGCGCCCTTCAGACCTGGGGCGCGAGCTCGTCTTCGAGCACGCCCTGCGGGTAGGCGATCACCATCACCTCGCACGGAGCGCGGCGAAGCACGTAGTCGACCGTCGGGCTGAAGAACCGCGACTGCCGGCGCCAGCGCGGCGCGGAGCCCATCAGGATCAGGTCGGCGTCGATCTCCTCGGCCTTCGCGACGATCGCTTCCCCGATCGCCCGCGCGCGGACGATGTCTCCCTCGATCTGGATGCCGTGCTCGGAGGCGAGCAGCTTCGCGTCGATCAGCGACGCGCTTGCCCGCTCCTCCTGGTCGAGCAGCTGAGCGTCGAGCGGGAGGTCGAGGGGGACGCGAATCGCGTGGAGCGCGTAGATCGAGCCGCCGCGCTCCTCCGCGAGCTTGATCGCCGTCGCCAGCATCTCCTCGCCGATCAGGCCGATCTTGACGGGGACGAGGATCCGCACGTACTCGCCCTCGCGGGCGGGGACGAGATCCGGAGTGGGCGCCTCGACCCGCTTGAGCAGGCCCGAGCCGCGACGGACCCGCGCGGCGACGTACAGCGCCGCCCCCAGCACGAGCCAGGCGGGACCTCCGATCCTCGCCGCGTCGTGGGTGGCGAACGACACGCCCCAGAGGGCCGCCGTGAGCGGGATCCCGATCAGCGCCGCGACCGGCACCGGGCGGCCGCGGACGCGGACGTTGATCGGAACAACGAACGGCCGCTCGAGGTTCGGCTCGCTGAAGCGCAGCTTCACGACCGCCGCCTGCGCGATCGTGAACGTGATCAGGACGCCGAAGCTGTACAGGCTGCCGAGGAAGCGCACCTCCTTGCCGACCGACGCGGCGAGGATGACGAGCGTGCTCGAGACGGCGGCGGCGCCCAGGATCGCTGCGGGCGGCAGGGTGCTCCGCCGGCTGAACGTGCCGAACGTGTGCGGGAGCATCTGGTGGCGCCCGAGGCTGTAGACGACACGGGCGATGCCGGAGATGGAGGTCGTCGCCGCGGCGATGAGGATCCCTGCTCCGGTGAGCCCGATCAGGACGCGGATCACGTCGACGAGGAAGCCCGGCAGCTCGCCCTCGAACGCCGCGACGATGCCGACGAGCGGGGCGCGCAGCCAGTCGCTGCCGAGCAGCGTGCTCACGCGGGACGGCCCGTCGACGGCCGGGAACGCCGCGATCCCGATGATCCCGATCACGGCGGAGAGGAGCACCGCTGCACCGAGTCCGCCGAACAGGCTGCGCGGGATGGTCTTCCCGGGCTCGACCGTCTCCTGGGCGAGGTTCGCGACCGTCTCGAGCCCGGTGTACGCCAGCATCGCCAGCGGGAGGGCGAACACGAGGCTGTGCCAGGTCGGCGCGACGCCCGGGTGGATTCCGTGGGTCAGGTCGTCGAACGAGAAGAGGAACCCGAAGCCCAGCGCGATCAGGATCAGCTGCGAGATGAACGCGACCGCGGCGACGGCGACCGCGATCCGGTAGAGGCCGGGACGCCGGACGAGGCGCAGGACGGTGATCCCGAGGATGAGGAAGACCGCGGCGACGACGTCCCACGGATGGCGCGTCAGCCGCTCCCAGCCGACTGCGTGGCCGAAGTAGTGCGGCGCGAAGAGCGCGGCGAGCGCGATCACGATCGTGTAGTCGAGGAGGAGCACCCACCCCGTCAGGAAGCCGAGCGGGTCGTTGAACGCGCGGCGGGCGAGCATCGCCGCCCCGCCCGTCTCGGGGATCGCCGCCGTGCCCTCCGCGTACGACAGCGCGACCAGCATGAACAGCGTCCCGACGCCCAGCAGCACCCACGGCGTCAGGCCGAGCGCGAACAGCGCGATGATCCCGAGCGCGAAGTAGATCGACGAGCCCACCTCGCCGAAGGCGACCGAGGCGAGCGAGCCCCCACCGAGCGCGCGTACGAGACCGGGCAGCCTGCGCGGCATCAGCGGGTGGAGAGGTAGAGGCGGAGGGCGCCCGCGAGGACGAGCAGTCCGCCGAGGAGGAGCCCGAGGCCGCCGCCGACACCGGCGGCGATCGAGCGCGCGATCACGGCGAGCCCGAGCCCGACGAGCAGGATCGAGATCCCGGCGGTCGTTCCGCGCCGGCTCACGCCGCTTTCCTCCCGGCGGCGATCAACACGCGGCACGGCGCCTCGCGGAGGACGTAGTCGACGGTTCCGCCGAACAGGCGGCGGCCGCCGGCGATCGCCCGCCGCGGGGCCCCGAGGACGACGAGCTCGGCATTCCGCCGCCGAGCATCCTCGACGATCGCCGGCCCCGCGCGCCGGGCCCGGAGGAGTCGAGTGACGGCGCGAACCCCGTAGCTCTCGACGAGCGCCTGGGCGTCGTCGAGCAGGTCCTCGGCCTCGTCTTCCTGCGGGAGGCTCGCGTCCATCGGCAGGGCGAGAGGCACTTCGACGACGGTGACGATCACGACAGTCGCGCCGCGCTCGGCGGCGAGGCGCGCTGCCGCGACGAGCGCCTCCTCGCTCTCCGCGCTGCGGACGACGGGGACGACGATCGTGTGGTACTCGACCGTGAGCGACGGACCGAGGACGTACGCGGGCGCCCGCACCGTCTCGCGCAGCCCGCGCCGAACCGCGCGTCGCCGGTACTGCCAGTAGAAGAGGAAGCCGGCGGCGAGCCAGCCCAGCCCGGCCCAGCGCGCGGGCGCGTACTGGACCACGACCACGATCCACGCCGCGGCCGTGCCGAGTCCACCGAGGACCGCGAACAGCGGCAGGTCGAGCTTGCGAACCCTCAGATTGGGACGAGCCCGGTAGTGGACGACCTCGTGTGCAGGCTTGCGCCGCAGCTGGATCACCGCGGCGTGCGCGATCGTGAACGACAGCATCGCGCCGAACGAGTACATCGTCCCGAGGAAGTCGACCTTGCCGGGCAGCAGCACGATGATCGGGATCAGCGCCGCGAAGACGACCAGCGACAGCCAGGGGGTCTTGAAGCGCGGGTGCAGGCGGCGGAAGATCTCCGGCAGCTGCCGGTAGGTCGACATGGAGTAGGTGATGCGCGACGCGCCGATCACGCCCGCGTTCGTCGCGATGAACAGGATCGTCGCGGCGAGGATCCCGACGTAGTACTTCCCTGCGCTCAGGAGCCAGCCGTGCAGGCCGAGGTGCTCGACCAGGCCGAGCACCGGGTCGTTCTCGAAGCCGCCCTGGTCGGGTGGGAGGCCGAGCTTCGTCACGTACTCGCCCCCGCTCTTGTAGACCGGCAGAGCTGAAAGCGCGACGAGCGGCAGCGTGAAGTAGATCGCGAACACGGCGACGGCGACGAGCCGGATCGACGCCGGGATCGAGCGGGTCGGGTCGCGCGCCTCCTCGGCGAGGTTCGACACGGTCTCGATCCCGGTGTACGCGATCATCGCGACCGGGATCGCGAGGGCGAAGTTCCCCCAGGTCGGCGCGATGCCCCAATGAACGTTCGCCGTGAGGACGTGCGGGTGGAAGACGATCGCGAAGCCGATGATCACCAGGAGCACCTGCGTCGCGAAGTCGACGACCGCGAGGAAGACGTTCAGCCCCGCGGCCTCCTCGATCCCGACGATGTTGACGGCGACCAGGATCAGGATCACGAGCGCGCCGCCGATGATGTCCCACGGGTTCGTCTTCAGCGGCTCCCAGAAGATCGAGAGGTAGTGCGGGACGAAGAACGCCGAGATGGCGACGGTGATGATGTAGTTGAGCATCTGCGCCCAGGCGGCCCCGAACGAGACGAGCTCGTTGAACGCGTGGCGGGCGAAGCTCGACGACCCGCCGGCCTCCGGGTAGCGGACGGTCCCCTCGGCGTAGGTCGCGGCGGTGCAGGCGAAGATCAGGCCGCTGATCAGGAAGACGAGTGGTGTGAGGCCTAGCGCGATCGCGGCCGTGACGCCGAGCGCGTAGTAGATCGAGGAGCCGACGTTGCCGTAGGCGGTCGAGAAGAGCGCCGGCGTCCCGAGCACGCGCTCGAGCCCCTGCTGCTGCCGCCGTCGGCGAGGCACCGGCGAACTCTACGCGGGCGTCCTGCCGTCCAAAGGGGCCGTGACCCGGGGACAGTCCCTGTAACCGAAGTGCGCCAAGTTCGTGGCGTATCTGCAACTACGGCCGGACCAGCAAGGCTCCCCCTGCGAAGGTGAGCAACGGCGTCCCCGGAGTAGCTCAACTGGTAGAGCGGCGGATTGTCCATCCGTGCGATGCAGGTTCGAGTCCTGCCTCCGGGGCGCCATCGCGGCATACTTCGTGGCGGTGGACAATCCGCGGCTCGGCGGTCAGCGCGATGAGCTGACCGTCGGGTGAGCTACTCGAAGGCCCGCCGCGAGGCGGGCCTTCGCTTTACCCGTGAATGCTGACGATGAGCGGGATGATCAGGATCGCGACGATGTTGGCGATCTTGATCATCGGGTTGATCGCCGGGCCGGCGGTGTCCTTGTAGGGATCGCCGACCGTGTCCCCGGTGACCGCGGCGGCGTGGGCCTCGGAGCCCTTGCCGCCATAGGCGCCGTCCTCGATCAGCTTCTTCGCGTTGTCCCAGGCGCCGCCGCCTGAGGTCATCGAGATCGCCAGGAAGAGCCCGGTGACGATCGTTCCGATCAGCAGCCCGCCGAGCATCTCCGGCTTGATGATCCCGACGATGATCGGGAAGGCGATCGGGATCAGGGCCGGGAGCATCATCTCCTTGATCGCGGAGCTGGTGACGATGTCGATCGCGCGGCCGTACTCCGGGCGTTGCGTTCCCTCCATGATCCCCGGCATCTCGCGGAACTGGCGCCGCACCTCCTGGACGACCTGGCCGCCGACGCGGCCGACCGCCTGCATCGCCAGCGAGGCGAACAGGAACGGCATCAGACCGCCGACGAACAACCCCGCGACCACCCACGGGTCGGACAGGCTGAAGACGGTCTTCAACCCCTCCTCGTCGAGGCCGCGCGTGTACTCGTCGAACAGGATCAGCGCCGCGAGGCCGGCGGACCCGATCGCGTAGCCCTTCGTCACTGCCTTCGTCGTGTTCCCGACCGCGTCGAGCGGATCCGTGATCGCCCGCACCGACTCGTCGAGATCCGCCATCTCGGCGATGCCTCCGGCGTTGTCGGTCACCGGTCCGTAGGCATCGAGCGCGACGATCAGACCTGTCATCGAGAGCTGCGCCATCACGGCGACGCCGATCCCGAACAACCCGGCCGGCAGGTCGCCTCCGGCCGCGTAGAACGCGCTGACGATCCCGATCGCGATCACGACGACCGGGGCGGCGGTCGCCTGCATTCCGACTGCGAGCCCGCGGATGATGTTGGTCGCGTGGCCCGTCTGGGAGGCGTCCGCGATCTGCTTCACCGGGTTCCAGCGTGTGCCCGTGTAGAACTCCGTGATCGCGACGAGCGCGAAGGTGACGCCGAGACCGATCAGGCCGGACCCGTACAGCTGCCAGAAGCTGAACCGGTCCTCGTCGAACGCGAGCGTGATCGGGATGAATCCGACCGCCGACAGCACGGTCGCGACGACGACCGCGCGGTAGAGCGCGCCCATGATCGAGCCGCCGCGACCGACGCGCGCGAACCAGGTGCCGATCACCGACGCCAGGATCGAGACCGCGCCGATCCCCAGCGGGTACAGCCAGAGCGAGCTGGCCGGGAACTCCCGCGCGAGCAGCATCACGGCGACCGCCGTGACGGCGTAGGTCTCGAACAGGTCGGCGGCCATGCCGGCGCAGTCGCCGACGTTGTCGCCGACGTTGTCCGCGATCACCGCGGGATTGCGCGGGTCGTCCTCCGGGATGCCGGCCTCGATCTTCCCAACGAGGTCGGCCCCGACGTCCGCCGCTTTTGTGTAGATGCCGCCGCCGAGTCGCGCAAAGACGGAGATCAGCGAGCCGCCGAACGCAAGCCCGACGAGGTCGTCGATCGCCGAGTTGTACGAGTTGTCGAGCCAGCCGGTGAGGACCCAGTAATAGCCGGCAACGCCGAGCAGGCCGAGGCCGACGACGAGCAGCCCCGTGACCGAGCCCGCCCGGAAGGCGACGTTGAGAGCGGGGCTCAGGCCGCTCTTCGCCGCCTCGGCGACCCGCACGTTCGACCGGACGGCGACGTTCATCCCGATGAAGCCCGCCGCCGCGGAGAGGACCGCGCCGACGAGGAAGCCGACCGCAGATCCCCAACCGAGCTTGTCGTAGAAGCCGAGGAGAAGGAAGGGGACGATCGCGACCGCGGCGATCGTCAGGTACTGGCGCCGGAGGTAGGCGGCCGCCCCCTCCTGCACCGCGCGCGAGATCTCGCGCATTCGCTCCGTCCCGGCCGGCCGGGCGAGCACCCACGACGTCAGCAGGATGCCGTAGCCGATCCCGACCCCGGCGCAAATGAGCGCGAACAGCACGGCATGGTCTTTGAAGAAGTCCAATTTGGGTCCCTTTCGCCCGTTACAAGCTCGGCGCCGAACCGCTTCGGCGCGCCAAAGTCAGTCTCACAAGCGCGAGAGCGTATCCGATCACAAGGACGCCTCGCGGAGCGCGGTGGCGCAAAGGTCCTCCGGCTGCGGCCCGATCTTCGGGATCACGGCAAAGAGCAGCTCGCGCAGCCGCGCGTTGTTCTCCTGGAAGACGCGCCCGACGTCGGCCGCGGTGACCGGATCGTGCCCCTCGACGCCGACGTCGTAGTCGGTCGCCATCGCGATCGTCGCGTAGCAGAGCTCGAGCTCGCGCGCGAGGTGGCCCTCCGGATAGGCGGTCATGTTGATCATGTCCCAGCCCATCTGCTGGAACCAGCGGGACTCGGCGCGGGTGGAGAAACGGGGCCCCTGGACGACGACGACGGTCCCGCCGTCGCGGACGGGGATCTCGAGCTCGCGCGCCGTCTCGAGCAGGAGCCGCCGCAGGTCCGGGCAGTACGGGTCGGCGGCGGAGACGTGCATCGTCTCGGGGCCCTCGTAGAACGTGTCCGGTCGCCCCCACGTCCGGTCGACGAACTGGTCGCAGACGACGAACTCCCCGAGCCGGAGGTCCGCGCGCAGCGCGCCCGACGCGCAGGGGCCGATGATCCGGCGGACACCGGCCTCCCGCATCGCCCAGAGGTTGGCCCGGTACGGGATGCGGTGCGGCGGCAGCTGGTGCTCCCGGCCGTGGCGGGGAAGGAACGCCACCCTCTTCCCGCCGACCTCCCCGATCGTCAGCGGCGCCGACGCGCTTCCGTACGGCGTCTCGACCTCGACCTCCTCGACGTCGTCGAGGAAGCCGTAGAAGCCGGAGCCCCCGAAGATCCCGATCTCGGCGTCCGCCATCGCGCATGAAGGCTAACGGCGGACGGATTAGGGTTGCCGGCGTGCCCGTAACCGTTACCGGGCAGGGCCTGACGCTCGACGAGGTCGTACGCGTCGCCCGCGCGAACGAGCCGGTGGTACTCGCGCCCGACGCGCTCGAGCGCATGACGGCCAGCCGCGCGATCGTCGAGCGGGCGTCCCGCTCCGGGGAACGGATCTACGGGCTGACGACCGGCGTCGGCGCGCGGCGCGACGCCGACGTCACGCCCGCAGAGAGCTCCGCGTTCAACCGGTTGCTCCTCCTCAACCACCGCGTCGGTCAAGGGCCGCCGCTCGCCGACGAGGTCGTTCGCGCGGCCCTGCTGAAGCTCGCCAACAACTTCGCCGCCGGCACGGCCGGGGTGAGACCGGAGCTCGCCGAGCAGCTCGTCGCCGCGCTGAACGACGGCGCCCGCCCGTCCGTTCGGCGGTACGGCTCGGTCGGGATCGCCGACCTCGCGCTCAACGCGGATCTCGCCGTCGAGCTCGGCCTCGACCCGACGACGAAGGAGGGGCTCTCCCTCGTCAACCACAACGCGTTCTCGACGGGCGCCGCCGCCCTCGCGGTCGCCGATGCCGCGACGCTGCTCGACGCCCTGGACCTCGCGCTGGCGCTCGACATGGAAGCGTTCGCCGCGAACGTCTCCGTGCTTCACCCCGCGGTCGGCGAGACGCGGCCGTATCCCGGCCTCGTCGCGACGCTGGAGCGCGTCCGGGCTCTCCTCGACGGCAGCTATCTGTGGGACGGCCGCGCCGCGCGTTTCATCCAGGATCCGCTGTCGTTCCGGTCGGCGCCGCAGGTGCACGGAGCGGCTCGCGACGCGCTCGCGTTCACGATCCGGCAGCTCGAGATCGAGCTGAACGCCTCGCAGGAGAACCCGCTGCTCGTCGCGGCAGAGGAGCGGCTCGTCTCGGTCGGCAACTTCGAGGTGTTGCCCCTCGCGGCCGCGCTCGACTTCCTCCGGATCGCGATCGCGCCGGCGCTGACGTCCGCGGTCGAGCGGGCCCTGAAGCTCCTGCAGCCCCTGTATTCGGGACTGCCGGAAGGGCTCGCCGCGCGCGACGGACTCGCGGAGGACGCGCTTGCCGAGTTCGGTGTCGCCGCCCAGGCGATCGTCTCGGAGGCGCGCCTACTCGCGCAGCCCGTCTCGTTCGAGCTGTCGAGCACGACGCAGGCACGCGGAATCGAGGACCGGATGACGCTCGCGCCGCTGGGCGCGCGCCGTCTCGCCGAGCAGGTCGAGCTCGGGGCGCGGGCGGTCGCGATCGAGCTGGTGATCGCCGCGCAGGCGATCGACCTGCGCGGGCTGCAGCCCCTCGGTGCCGGTACGCGCCCCGTCTACGCGCACGTGCGTGAGCAGGCCTCGTTCACGGGTGAAGGCGAGGCGCTGCCGCAGGATCTCGAGCCGCTGGTACAGCTCCTGCGCTCCGGCGGGCTCGGCTAGGTCGGTTCCGTGCCGCCGCGCCTCCCCGCGCTGATCGCCGATCCGCCGGCCGCGGAGGGCCGGCTGTGGCTCGGGAACGCCCGGCTGATCGACGGCACCGGCTCCGCGGCGCGGGAGCGCGCTGCGGTGCTCGTCGAGGCGGGCCGGATCGCGGGCGTCGTCGACGCGGGTGAGGAGCCCCCCGCGGATGCGCGTCGCATCGACCTCGGCGGCCGCACGCTCCTCCCCGGCCTGATCGACGCGCACGCCCATGTCGGCGTCTCGTTCCCCCGGCCGGAGCCGGCGCACGGAGCCGAGCCGCTCCTCGCCGGGACACACGCGCACGTGCTCGCGGCCGAGCTGCGCGAGGTCGTGCGGATGGGGATCACGACGATGCGCGACGTGGGCTCGATCGGAGATGTCGTCGTCGAGGCTCGGCAGGCGATGCGGTACGGCGCCTTCGCCGGACCACGCCTCCTCACCTGCGGCCGCATCGTCGCGCCGACGAGCCCGGGCGGCCGCTTCTTCCCCGGGATGTACCGCGAGGCGGACGGGGCCGACGACGTGCGGCGTGCGACCCGCGAGCAGATCCGCTACGGCGCCGACTTCGTCAAGGTGATGACGACGGGTGCCCGCTCGGTCGAGCTGGAGGACCCGGACCCCGCTCAGCTGACCACGGAGGAGCTCGCCGTCGCCGTCGAGGAGGCGCACCGCCTCGGTTACCGGGTGTGCGCGCACTGCGAAGGGCTCCCGGGGACGGAGCTCGCGATCGATGCCGGAGTCGACACGATCGAGCACGGCATGTGCCTGAACCAGCGCCCGGACCTGCTCGAGCGAATGGCCGCCAACGGGCAGGTGCTCGTGCCGACGCTGTCGTTCCTCCTGCACGTCGCGGGGGAGGACCCCGCCGACGGCCTCACCCCGTCCACGTGGACACCGGCTCTCGTCGAGCTCGGCCGCCACAACGTCGAGCAGGCCCACCTGACGCTCGTCGCGGCCCGGGACGCCGGCGTTCGCCTGGCCGTCGGCCACGACACCTCCCCGCTGCACGCTGCGGCCAACGAGCTCCTGCGCATGATCGAGGCGGGGCTGACGGCGCGCGAGGCGCTCGTCGCCGCCACCTCCGGCGGCGCCTACGCACTCGGATTGACCGCGCAGATCGGGACGGTCGAGCCCGGCAAGCTGGCCGACCTGGTCGTCGTCGACGGCGATCCGCTGGCCGAGCCCGCGCTGCTCTGTGACCGCGACCGGATCTGGCTCGTTCTCCGGGTCGGCCGGCCGGTGGCGGGAGCCGCGCTCGAGCCCGCTCTCCTCTAGGCGAGGGTCAGGACCGTGCCGACGCCGAGGCCACGCGCCTTCTCGAGCAGCGCGCAGCCGAGGGCGATGTCGCTCAGGCTCAGTCCGCGGTGCCAGAAGAGGATCCGCTCCTCGGCGGACTCGCGGCCGGGGCGGTCGCCGACGACGATCTGGCAGAGCTCGGCGTGGAGGCTCTCCTCGGACAGCCTGCCGGAGTCGACGTGGGCGCGGAGGGCGCCGAACCTGCCCGCGCTGGCCTGGCCCCAGTCGTCGACCACGACCTTGTCCATGACGTCCGTCAGCGTCAGCTCGACCGCGCTCATCGTCCCGTACGGGATGAGGAGGCACCCGGGCTCGACCCAGCTCGTCAGGAGCTGTGCCTCCGGGCGCTCGAGCCGCGACGCCTCGACCATGACGTCCGCCCCACGCAGGCACTCCTCCCAGGTCGCGGTCACCCGGACCGGCTTCCCCAGGACTTCCTCGAGCTGCCGCGCGAACTCCGCCCGGCTCTCGGCGCGCCGCGAGTGGACACGGATCTCCTCGAAGTCGAACAGCCGGTCGAGCAGGCGCACGTTCCAGTAGGCGGTGCCGCGCGAGCCGACGTGCCCGAGCACCCGCACGTCCGGCCGAGCGAGGTAGCGCGCGCCGAGCGCGGTAAGGGCGCCGGTGCGCATGGCCGTCAGCGTCGCCGCGTCGACGATCGCGACGGGCATCCCCGTGTGTGCGTCGTAGAGCGTGAGCAACCCGAGCTCCGAGGGCAGTCCGCGCGTGTAGTTGTCCAGGTAGTCGCCGACGACCTTGACGCCCGCGAGTTGCTGGGGCGCCAGGTAGCCGCGCAGGACGTTGAAGTGGCCGCGCAGGGCCGGGTCGGGCTCGAGGTGCACGCGAGGCTCGATCCGGGCCTGGCCCGAGCCCTGCGCGCGTAGCGCACCCTCGACGGCGGCGAGGATCTCTTCGTCCGTCAGCGCGAGCCGGTTGACGTCACCGTTGCTCAGGAAGGTAAGCTCGCCCGGCTGCACGGTCGGAGTAGAGCAGACAGCTTCCGCCTCGGAAGTCGCCGCCTGACGGTCGAGGACGTCGTCGGGATCGCACGACACGGTGGCGCGGTTCAGCTCGACCGCCGTGCCCGGGCGCGCATGGTCGCCGCACGCGAGGTCGTCGAGCGCTACCTCGCGGAGGGGCGCCCCGCATACGGGTTGACCACGGGGCTCGGCGCCCGCGTGGTCGCCGGGATCCCGGCCCCGGCCTTCGCCGAGTTCTCTCGACTCACGGTGCTCGGGCGGGCGGATTCGGTTGGGCCTGCGCTCCCGACCGACGTCGTCCGGGGCGCCATGCTCGTACGGGCGAACGGTCTCGCGCAGGGTGGAGCGGGCGCCTCGCCGGAGCTGGCGGAGGCGCTGCTCGCGCTCCTCGAGCGACGCGTCCACCCGGTCGTGCCGTCGATCGGCTCGAACGGGGCCGCGGACATCTGCCTGCTCGCCCACATCGGGCTCGTCCTCCTCGGCGAAGGCGAGGCCGAGCTCGGCGGAGATGTCCTCCCGGGAGCCCGCGCGCTCGAGGCTGCCGGGCTCGCCCCGCTCTCGCTCGCGCCGAAGGACGGGCTCGCACTGATCAGCGCGAACGCGGTCTCGACGGCGTTTGCGACGCTCGCGCTCGCCGACGGGCGCGACGTGCTCGACGCTGCGCAGGTGGCTGCGGCGCTGTCGCTAGAGGGCTTCCGCGCCAATCATTCGCCGCTGGACGAGCGCGTCGCCGCGGCCCGGCCTGCTCCGGGGCAGGCTGCGTGCGCGGCGCAGCTTCGGGATCTGCTTGCCGGCGGCTCGTCGACCCCGCGGCGGCTGCAGGATCCGCTCTCGCTTCGCTGCATCAGCCAGACCCACGGCAGCCTTGCCGCAGCGCTCGACTTCCTCGCCGCGGCGCTCGAGCCGGAGCTGAACGGCGCAGGTGACAACCCGCTCGTGCTCGCCGACGACGACGAGATCGTCTCGACCGGCAACTTCTTCGTCCCCGCGCTCGCTCTCGCAGCAGACACGGTCGCCCTCGCGCTTGCGCAGGCCGCAAGCCTCGCCTCCGCGCGGGTTGCGCGGCTGCTCTCCGCGCGGGTCACGGACCTGCCGCAGAACCTCGCCTCCGACGGCTCGACCGGCACCGGGATGGCGGCGCTGCTCAAGGCCTCCGACGCGCTCGCCGCCGCGATCGCCCACGGCGCCGCGCCGGCGTCGCTCGCCTCGCGTGTCGTTGCCGACGATGTCGAGGACGCCGCCACCGGTGCGCCGCTGGCGACGGCGCGGTTGTCGGAGCTGATCGAGCGGCTCCGCCTGCACGCGGCGCTCGAGGTAGTCGTGGCGGCCCAGGCGGTCGACCTGGCCGGGATCGACCGGCTCGGGCGGGGGACGGCTGCTGCGTACGCGGTCGTCCGCGAGCTGGCGACCCCACTCGAGGGTGACCGTCCGCTCGGCGCGGACGTCCAGCAGGTCGCGGCCGAGCTCGGGCGCGTGACGGCGGCCGCGAAGAGCTCGACCTAGAGCCGCCGGGCGAGACCGGCGAGGCGCCGGACGACCTCGTCGAGCAGCCGGCCGGCGTCGATCTCGACGGCGACGTCGGCGTTCGCGGGACGCTCCCACAGGCCGTGCCAGTCGACGACGGTCATGCCCCGGGTGAGCGTCCCGGCAAGCTCGACGTCGACGGTGCCCGCGCGCGTCTCCCCGAGCGAGCCGTCCAGAGCGAGCGCGAGGGCCAGCGGGTCGTGCAGGTGCAGGAGGTAGCCCTGGCCCCACCGATGGTGCATCTCCATCGAGTAGCGGAGGGCGTCGGAGAGGCAGCGGACGAGCGGGTTCGAAGCCTGAGAGCGCGTGTCGGGAGGGTCGTCGGCGCCGAGGGATTCGTCGGGCGTGCTCGCGGCCAGCTCCGCAAGCTGCCGGAGATGCTCCGGCCGAAACTCTGCCCGCTCGGTGACGTTCAGCCCGCAGATCAACGGCGGCGTGTCCGCGCCGGAGAAGGCGTCGAAGACGACCTTCGCCGCTTCGGGATCGACGAGGATGTTGAACTCCGCAGTCGGCGTCGTGTTCCCCGGGTAGTCGAACGAGCCGCCCATGATCACGAGGCGCCGGAGGAGGCGCGGAAGCTCGCGGTCGCGCGCGAGGGCGAGCGCCACATTCGTCAGCGGGCCCGTCGCGACGAGCGTTATCTCGCCCGGCCGCCGGCGCGCCTCCTCGACGAGCAGGTCGGGCGCGAAGCGAGTCGAGAGCGAGCGACGCGCCTGCGGAAGCTCGGCGTATCCTAGCCCCTCGGGCCCGTGGCTGACCGCCGTGCGCAGCGGCGCGACGAGCGGTGCCGGGCTCCCCCGCGCAACCTCGACGCCGGCTGCGCCCGCAAGCTCCAGGACCGCCAGCGTGTTCGCGGCGGCACGCGGCGCCTCCACGTTCCCGGCACAGCACGTCGCCGCGACGAGCTCGACCTCCGGCGACGCGACGGCATAGAGGAGCGCGACGCAGTCGTCGACACCCGTGTCGACGTCCATGATCAGCGGCACTGGCTCGGCGGTGTTCACGCCCCCAGCTGGGGATCGACGACGACGACGGTGCGCGCCCCCTCACCCTGCCGAAGTCGCTCGAGCGCCTCCTCCACACCGTCGAGATCGGTCGTGTGCGTGACGACGCCGGCCAGATCGAGCTCGCCCGCGAGCGCCAGCGCGGCGAGGCCGGGAAGATCGCGGGCGGCGTCGCCCGAGCCGTAGTACGTCCCGAGGATCCGCTTGTCGGACAGGAACTCGATGCCAGGCACGGAGACCTCGACGCCGAGCGCGACGAGGCCGACGACGACGGCCTGGCCGCCCGCTCGGGTCGCATCCCAGGCGAGCCGGATCGTCTCCGGCCGGCCGACGACCTCGAAGGCGTGGTCGGCACCGCCGCCGGCCAGCTTGCGGACGGCAGCAGCCGCGTCCCCGGACGAGGAATCGACGGTCTCGGTGGCACCGAACGCTCGCGCGCGCTCAAGCTTCTCCGCGCTCCGGTCGACGGCGACGATCGGTGTCGCGCCGGCCAGCCGGGCAGCGGTGACGACCTGCAGCCCGACGCCGCCGCAGCCGACCACGCAGACGGAGTCGCCGCGCCCGACGCGCGCCACGTTCCGCACCGCGCCGAAGCCGGTGACGACGCCGCATCCGAGCAGGGCAGCCTGCCGCAGGGGCAGTTCGTTGGGAATCTTCACCGCGCCGGCAGCCGCGACCACCGTCCGCTCGGCGAAGCAGGCGGTCATCAGGCCGTGCTGGAGCACGTCTCCGTCGGCGTGCAGGCGGCTCGTTCCGTCCATCAGCATCCCGCGAACCCCGTTCCGCCCCGCCGGCTCGCAGAGGTTCGGGCGCCCGGCGAGGCATGCTCGGCATGTACGGCAGGACGGGATCAAGCAGAAGACGACGTGATCGCCGGGCGCGACGTGGTCGACGCCCGGGCCGACGGCCTCGACGACGCCCGCACCCTCGTGCCCGAGCACCATCGGCCAGCGTCCCTTGCCGAGCTCGCCGTCGGCGAGCCGCACGTCGGAGTGGCAGACACCCGCGGCGGCGACCCGCACGAGCATCTCCCCGGCCTTCGGCGAGTCGAGCTCGACCGCCTCGACCGCGACCGGACGGCCGGGCTCGCGCAGCACGACCGCCCGGATCCTCACTCGGCCTCCCAGACGACGTGCAGCGACACCGGCTTCCGGAAGACGAGGCCGCGGATCGTCGACGGCAGGTCGGGATCGAGCCGCAGCCTCGGCAGACGGTCGAGCAGCCGCGCGATCGCGGTGTGCGCTTCGAGCCGCGCGAGGTGCATGCCGATGCAGACGTGCGGGCCGTGCGCAAAGGCCACGTGATGGCGCGCGGCGTCGCGCCGCAAGTCGAAGCGGTCGGGGTCGGCGAAAAACCGGGGATCGCGGTTCGCGCCGGTGAGCGAGATCCTGACGAGCTCGCGTTCGCCGATCGAAGCGTCGCCGAGCACCGTGTCCTCCGTCGCGTAGCGGTCGATCACGGCCGCCGCCGGCTCGAGCCGGAGCGACTCCTCGACCGCATTGCGGAGCAGGCTGCGGTCGGCCTGAACGACGGACAGCGCCTCCGGCTCGGCGAGCAGATGCAGCACCGCGTTCGCGATCATTCCCTCCGTCGTCTCGATCCCGCCGAACATCAGCACGGCGGCGTTCGAGACGACCTCCGCGCGTGTGAGCCCGGCGGCGGCTCCCGCAGCGGCCGCCAGCAGCGACGCGTCCGGATCGCCTTCGAGGGTCTGCTCGACGCTCGCCCGCAGCGCCTCGAACGCCGCACGCCCCTCCTCGTCGACCTCCTCGCCCTCGGTGACGCGCGTGACCGTGCGGACGATCGTGTCGTACCAGCCCAGCACGCGGGCGGCGTCGGCGTCCGCGAGGCCGAGGGCGTGGGCGACGACCGCGACGGCGAGCGGCCCCGCGACGCTCCGGCGCAGCTCGGCGCGGCCCGCCGGCTCGATCGCGTCGATCAGCCGATCGGTCTCCGCCTCGACGAGCGCCGTGAACCGCTCCCGCACCTCCGCGAGCCGGAACCGCTGCGCGAACGGATCGCGATGCCGGGCGTGCTCGACGCCGTCGAGGGTCAGCATGCTCGGCCCGACGACCTGCCCGGTCGAGAACCGAGGGTCGTCGACCGTGAACGTCTGCGGGTCGCGCATGACCTGGAGCGCAAGCCCGCGGTCGGTGACAAGCCAGCACTCGAGCGCCGGCAACCACGACACCGGCTCGCGCTCGCGAAGCCGCGCGAGGAGCGGGTAGGGGTCGGCCTCGAGCTCGCCGACGGTCGCGGCGGCTCCGATCGGAAACGCCGTCGCTCTCATCCGACCCGCCACCGCTCGAGCGCGTCGAAGTCGGGCACGACCCCGAGGCCCGGTCCGGGCGGCGGTGCGATCGAGCCGTCCGGCGTGATCTCGACCGGCTCGGGCAGCAGCCAGTCGCGGCGCTCGGCGGGTAGCCCCGGCGGGTCGTAGGGCACCTCCACGAACGGGCACGTGGAGACGGCGAGCGCGAGGTGGAGGTTCGCGACGAGGCCGTAGCCGTTCGACCACGTGTGCGGCGACCACACACGGTCGTGCAGGTCCGCGAGCGCGGCGACGCGGCGGCAGCCGGAGATCCCCCCGGCGAGCACGACGTCGGTCTGGATCACGTCGACGCCGCCGCGCACGACCAGCTCCCGGGCCTCGTGTGCGCCGCGCACCAGCTCGCCGGCGGCGAGACGCAGGCTGGTGCGAGAGCGCAGCGCCCGGTAGCCGTCGACGTCATCGGTCCGCAACGGCTCCTCGAGCCAGTACACACCGAGGGGCTCGAGCGCGGCCGCGAACTGCGCTGCCGTCGCGACGTCCCAGCGAGCAGCCCGGTCGCCGGGCATGCGCCAGCCCTGGTTCGCGTCGACCATGAGCTCCATGTCGGGCCCGGCGGCTTCTCGGACGGCCTCGACCATCGCGACGCACTCCCGCCAGCCCGCGTGATGGAGGCGCAGCTTCACCGCACGGATCCCCGCGTCGCGAAGCGCGACGACCCGCGCGGCACGCTCCTCCGTCGGCACCGGCTCCGCGCTCGACGCGTAGGCGAGCAGACGGTCCGAGCGACCGCCGAGCAGCTGCCAGCAAGGCACCCCGAGCGCCCGCCCGACCAGGTCCCAGACCGCGACCTCGACCGTCCAGGGCCGACCGTGGTGCAGGTCGACCGTCTCACACAGCTCGCGCACGACCTCCGTCTGGAGGGGGTCGACCCCGACGAGGAGACGCTCGAGCAGCTCGCGGTCGGGCAGGGCGTCGCCGCTCGCGCAGCCCTCCACGCCGTCGTCGCTGCGGACGATCACGACCGTCGCCTCCTGGCGGTCGCGCGGAACGGGATCCCACGCCACGCGGAGCGACGGCTCGAACGGGAACTCGTACCGCCGCGTCTCGACGCCGGCGATCCGCATCACTCGCCGCTGTAGAACGGGTTTCGCACCGAGTCCCGCTCCGCGACGAGTCGCGTGGCCGCAGCGGGGTCCCGTCCCTCGACGCAGACCCCGATCGCCTTCCGCACCGCCTCGCGGTTGGCGAGCCGGACGGCCGTCTCGTCGTCCGCCCGCGGGTCGACCCAGACGGCAACCAGAACGGCCAGCTCGTCGGTCGCCTCGAGCAGCCCGTCCGCGACCGCGTCGAGCACGCCCTGGCCGATCCCGAGCTGCGCCGCGCCCCAGGTGATCGTCTCGTGACGCTCGCCCGACGCGGTCGCCTTGTTCATCATCAGCGTCGGCGGCCAGACAGGCTCGTACCGGGACTCCTCCGGACCGACGCAGACGAGCACGGGAGTGTGTCCCGGTGTCGGGTGCGCGAACATCCCGATCGCCGCGGCGAAGGTCGGGCCACCGCGGCGGGCGAGGACGACGTTGACGTGACTTCCATTCGGCTTGACGCCGCTCCAGCCCTCGCCGATCCGGCCGTCGAGCTCCTCGGCGTTCATGCGGACGCGCCGTCGGGGGCGAGGTCGACGACCGCCCGCAGCGCCACCCCGGACCGCAGGAGCTCGAAGCCGCGATCGAGCTCGTCGAGGCGCAGCCGATGGGAGATCAACCGGTCCAGAGGCAGCCGGCCGCGGCGGTAGAGGTCGAGGATCGTCACGAAGTCACGCTCGGGTCTGGACGAACCGTAGAGGGAGCCGAGCACGCGGCGCTCCATTCGCGGGATCGTGAGGGCCGGCAGCGCCAGCACCGCGTCCTCCCGCGGAATCCCGATCAGAACGGCTGCGCCGTGTGGGCGCGTGGACAGGAACGCCGCCAGCATCGCGTCGGTCCGGCCGGTCGCCTCGATCGCGAAGTCCACGCCGCCGCCCGAGGCCTCGACGACGGCGGCAGCGGTCTCTTCAGCCGAGCCGGCCGAGACGACCCCGCCCGTCGCGCCCAGGTCAACCGCCATGGTCAGCTTCTCCGCGTTGACGTCGACGGCGACGATCGTCTCCGCACCCACGGCGGACGCGGCGAGCACGGCGGAGAGCCCGACGCCGCCGCAGCCGATCACGGCGACTCGGTCGCCCGGCCGCACGCCGGCAGTCCGCCAGACGGCGCCGACGCCGGTCGTGACTGCGCAGCCGACGAGGCCGGCGACGGCGAACGGGACGTCCCTTGGGATCGGGACGCACGAGCGCTCGGGCACGACACACGCCTCCGCGAACGAGGAGATGAACGAGTAGTGGTAGACCGGCTCGCCGTCGCGGGAGAGGCGGGTCGTCCCGTCGAGCAGCCCTCCCGTCCCCATCGCCGGCCACGCCGTCGAGCAGAGCTGCGGCAGCTCGCGGAGGCACTCGGTGCACGTCCCGCAGGAGGGGGCCCAGGAGAGGGCGACGTGGTCACCCGCGGCCACCCGCGTCACGCCCGCGCCGACCGCCTCGACCACTCCGGCGCCCTCGTGGCCGAGCACGGCCGGGCAGCGGGTCTCCGCCGTGCCGTCGATCGCGTTCTCATCGGAGTGGCAGACGCCGCTCGCATGCAGGCGGACGAGCACCTCGCCGGGGCCGGGGTCGGCGAGGTCGAGCTCCGTCACGTGCATCGGGCCGCCGGTCCGCTCGAGGACCGCCGCGCGAACCTTCACGCCGTCGCCGCCTCACTCCGTTCGGCCTGGAGCCGCCGCAGCTCCTCGATCGGGATGTGGCAGCTCATCAGGTGGCCGGGTTCGACCTCGACGAGCGGCGGCGCCTCGAGCTCGCAGATCTCGCCGACCTTCCGGTGGCAGCGCGTGTGGAAGACGCAGCCGGACGGGGGCGACGCGGCGCTCGGGATCTCGCCCTTCAGCTTGATCCGCTCGCGGCCGCCCCCGTCGATCGTCGGGACGGCGGAAAGGAGCGCCTCGGTGTACGGGTGGTGCGGGCCCTCGAAGACGACGTCCGCCGGACCGAACTCCATCACGCGGCCGAGGTAGAGAACCGCGATTCGATCGGAGATGTACCGGACGACCCCGAGATCGTGGGAGATGAACAGATACGCCGTCCCGCGCTCGGCCTGCAGCTCGACGAGGAGGTTGAGGATCGCCGCCTGCACCGAGACGTCGAGGGCCGAGGTCGGCTCGTCGCAGACCACGAGGCGCGGCGAGCCCGCGAAGGCGCGCGCGATCGCCACGCGCTGCTTGAGCCCGCCCGAGAGCTGGTTCGGCCGCACCGTCAGGTAGCGCTCGGCGAGGCGCACGGAGCTGACGAGGTCGAGCAGCCGCAGCTCGGCCGGAGCGCCCCTGAGCCCGGCCAGCTTCTTCAACGCACGGCGAAGGATGCGCCGCACCGTGTGGCGGCGGTTGAGCGCGGAGTCGGGGTTCTGGAAGATGATCTGCAGCGCCTGGACGTCCTCCTGCGAGCGCTGCGCGAGCCGCGGCGGCACCTTCCGGCCGTCGACCTCGACCGTCCCGGCCGTCGGGGCGACCAGCCCGAGCAGCGCGCGCGCGAACGTCGTCTTGCCGCTGCCCGACTCTCCGACGAGCCCGAGCGTCTCGCCCGCCCAGATCGAGGCCGACACCCCGGCGACTGCATGGATCGTGTGCCCATGCTGGTGGAAGATCTTCTCCAGGTCTTCGACGCGGATCAGCGGCGTAGAGGACCGGTCGAGCGGGAACGCCTGCTCGAGGTCGGCGGGGATCACGCGCGGCAGGGCCTGAGCCTCGTCGTGGAAGTGGCACCGGCTCGCGTGCCGCTCACCGAGCGGATAGAGCGGCGGCTCGTCGGTTCGACAGATGTCCCGTGCGAGTCCGCAGCGATCGACGAAGACGCAGCCGGTCAGCTCCTCGCCGAGCATCGGGAGGAAACCCGGGATCGTGTCGAGCCGCCCGTGGTCCTTGCGGACCCCGCCCCTCGGGATGCAGCGGAGCAGGCCGACGGTGTACGGATGGCGCGGGTCCTGGAGAACGACCTCGACGGGCCCTTCCTCGACGAGGCGGCCGGCGTACAGCACCCCGACGCGGTCGCACATCTTCGCGATCACGCCGAGGTTGTGGCTGATGAAGAGCACGGACGTCTCGAACTCGGCCTGCAGCCTCGCGATCAGGTCGAGCACCTCCGCCTCGACGGTCGCGTCGAGTCCGGTCGTCGGCTCGTCGAGGATCAGCAGCGCAGGATCCTTCGCGAGGGCCATGGCGATCACCACCCGCTGCTGCATGCCTCCGGAAAGCTGGTGCGGGTAGCGGTTCATCGCCGAGGAGACGTCGGCGATCTGCACGCGCGCGAGCACGGCGGCAGCGCGTTCGAACGCCTCCTCCCGCCCCAGGCCCTGGACGCGGAAGACCTCCGCGACCTGGCGGCCGACCTTGATCGCCGGGTTGAGGGCCTGGCCCGGATCCTGGTAGACCATCGCCACGTCCTTGGCGCGGAGGCGGCGCAGCTCCCGCCACGAGAGCGACACTGCGTCCCGGCCGGCGACGTGCACGGAGCCGCTGCGCACCCGGCCGTTGCTCGGGAGGTAGCCGACGACGGAGAGCGCAACGGTCGTCTTGCCGCAGCCCGACTCGCCGACGAGTCCGTACGACTCGCCCCGCCGGACCTCGAAGCTGACCCCGCGGAGCACCTGCCGGTCCCGGCCTCGGACCTTGTACGCGACGTCGAGGTCGCGGAGCTCGAGGGCGGGGGTGGCGTCGTTCATCGTTCGAGGACCCGCGAGATCCCGTCGGCGATCAGGTTCACGCCGACGACGAGCGAGGCGACGGCCGCACCCGGGAAGAGGACGGTCCAGTAGTTGCCCTGGTGGGCGGTGTCGTTGAGCAGGCCGTAGCTGTCGGAGATCTGCAGTGCCCAGTCCGGCGAGGGCGGCTGCACGCCGAACCCGAGGAACGTGAGCCCCGCGACGGCGAAGATCGCATAACCGAGCCGCACCGTCGCCTCGACGATGATCGGGCCCATGATGTTCGGCAGGATCTCCACGAACAGGACGTACGGGGCCCGCTCTCCTCGCAGGCGGGCGGCCTGGACGTAGTCGAGCCCGCGCTCCGCGAGCACCGCCGCGCGGACGGTCCGACCGACGAGCGGCGTGAAGATGACCCCGATCACGATGATCAGCGTGATCGTCGAGCTCCCGAGCGCGACGATCGCGGTCACCGCAATCACGATCACGGGCAGGGCCAGCCACGCGTCGACGATCCGGCTGATCGACTCGTCGACGAGCCCGCGGAAGTAGCCCGTGACGAGCCCGACGACCGTTCCGCCGGCGATCCCGAGCAGCGTGGCGAGGGGCGCGACCTTGAGGATGTCGCCCGCGCCGACCAGGACCCGCGAGAACACGTCCCGCCCGAGCGCGTCGGTGCCGAACAGGTGGCCGCCGCGCGGCTTGAGCAGCGGCTCGAACGACTGGTCCTGCGGGTCGTGGGGGACGATGTGCGGCCCGAACAGGGCGCAGAAGATCCAGAAGCCGACGATGAACACGCCGATGATGAAGGTCTTCGACCGGGCGAGCTGGCGAGCGGTCTCGCGCCGCGCGATCCGCGCCTCGCTGCCGGCCGTCGCGGGGACGGTGACAGTGCTCATAGGTCGATCTCCGCGGGCCTGTCGCAGGTTTCCGCCGCCGCGACCGACATGGCGGGCGCGGCACCGAGCCCCTGCTGAGGTGCGAGCCGTTTTGGGGAGGGGGGTCCATGGGGGGAACCGGCTGTTCCCCCCAT
>DATENZ010000138.1:0-19897 GCA_035274625.1 Gaiellaceae bacterium | reverse complement strand
GAGCTCGCTCGGCCACACGTGCGTCAAGGCGACGCCGAACGCAGGCAGCGCGGCCGTCAGCCGGTCGGTCACGGTCAGCGGATGGAAGTGCCCACCGACGGAGAACGCGTTCACCGTCACCTCGCGGCCCGCCACGAGCTCCTCGACGAGCACCACGTTGCTCCTCGACTCGGCCAGCGCCAGCCCGAACGCCTCGCCGAGCACGCCCTCGTCGCGAACGAGCACGAGCCCCTTCTGCCCCTGCCGGTCGGGCGCCTTCGCGACGCAGGGGTAGCCGAACGACCGCGCCGCCGCGGCCGCCTCGTCGGGCGTGCCGCAGACCACGTGGCGCGGGTGGGGGACGCCCGCCTCCCTGAACCGCTCGCGCTGGCGCAGCTTCGACGTCGCGAGCACCGCCGTCGCCGGATCGATCGGATGCGGGAGAGCAGTGCGCTCGGCAATCCGCGCTGCGATCGCCACCGGCCAGTCGATCCCGGGTGCGATCACGCCGTCGACGCGCTCCGCCGTGGCGAGGCGGTCGATCTGCGGCTCGTCCTCGACCGAGATCAGCGCGCGCCGGTCGGCAAGGGGAAAGCCCACGGCCGCGGGATCGCGGTCGACGGCGATCACGTAGTGTCCCCGCGCGCGGGCGGCGTCGAGCAGTCCGAGCTGTGCGGGCCCGGCGCCTAGGACGAGAAGACGCTTCGCTCCCGCTGGAGGATTGCGCGCCACCAGCCGCCATTGTCGCGATACCACTCGACGGTGCGCTCCAGGCCCTCCGAGAACGAGGTCCCCGCGCGCCACCCGAGCAGCCGCGCGGCCTTCTCGGTCGAGCCGATGTGCCGGTCGACCTGCCCGGGCCGCTCGTCGATGTGCGCCTTCAGCGACGCCGGCTTCCCGAGCAGCTCGAGGACCTGGTCGGCGATCTCGGAGACGGAGATGTCGACGCCGGTGGCGACGTTGACCACCTCGCCGGCGAGCGCGTCGACGTCCGCCTCGATCACGGCCTCGATCGCCTCCGCGTCGTCCTCCACGTACAGCCAATCGCGGGTCGCGTGGCCGTCGCCGTGCACGGTCAGCGGCTCGTCCGAGAGCGCCTGCGTGATGAAGCGCGGAATCACCTTCTCGGGGTGCTGCCGGGGGCCGTAGTTGTTGAACGGCCGGACGATCACGATCGGCAGCCCGTAGGTGACGAAGTAGCTGTAGGCGAGCCGGTCCGCTCCGGCCTTCGTCGCCGCGTACGGGCTGCGCGGGTTCAGCGGGTGCTGCTCGTCCATGGGCGCGTACTCGGCGGTGCCGTACACCTCGCTGGACGAGATCAGGATGAAGCGCTCGACCGGCGTCTCCCGAACCGCGTCGAGGAGGATCTGCGTCCCCTCGACGTTCGTCGTCACGAACTCGGACGCGCCCTCCTCGATCGACTTCTCCACGTGCGACTCGGCGGCGGCGTTGACGATCACGTCCACCTCGGCGACGACCTGCTGCACCAGGTCGCGGTCGCGGATGTCGCCGTGCACGAACGAGAGCCGCGGGTGCGCCATCACGTCGGCGAGGTTCTCGAGGCTGCCGGCGTAGGTGAGCGCGTCCAGCGAGACGACCTCGTATCGCGTCGCCTCGAGCATGTGGCGCACGAACGCCGAGGAGATGAACCCCGCGCCGCCGGTGACGAGCACGCGCTTCACGCCGCGGACGTTATCGAGCGCCAGGGCTCGTCCGGATGCGTCAACGCTTCACAGCTCGCGCTCGACCGTGTACAGCGGCCGCCCCGAGACGTCCCGCTGGATCCGGCCGAGGTACTCGCCGACGAGCGCGAGGATGAACCCCTGGACGCCGAGGACGAAGAGGATCGCGACGCCGCCGAAGAGCGGGCCGGGGAAGTTCGACCGGTCGATCCAGTAGGCGATCCCGTAGCAGCCGAGGCCGAGCGCGACCAGGGTGCACAGCGTCCCGAGCGCGAGCCCCGCCCACTGGATCGGCTGGGGCCAGAACCCGGCGAGCACGTGAAGCGCCGTGCGAACGAGGCGAAGCGGCGAGTAACGCGAGGAGCCGGCACGCGGCGCGTGGCCGACGTCCACCTCGACGACGCTCGCGCCGGTGGAGAGGACGAGCGCCTTCGTGAACTTCTGCTTGCCGATCGCGCCGAGCACGGGCTCGATCGCCTCCCGCCGGTAGGCGTTGAAGGCGCAGCCGAAGTCGGCGATCGCCACCCCGGTGAAGCGGCGGAGCATGCCGTTGATCAGCCGGGAGGGCAGCGTTCGCCCCCAGGAATCGCGCCGTGCCGCCCGCCTGCCGCTCGCGACGTCCGATCCCGCCTCGACGGCCGCGACGAGCTTCGGCAGATCCTCGGGCGGATTCTGGAGGTCGGCGTCCATCGTCACGAGGATCGAGCCGCGCGCGCGGGCAAGCCCGGCGTGCATCGCCGGATGCTGGCCGAAGTTCCGCTTCAGGCGGACGCCCCGGACACGGACATCGCCGGCATGCAGGCGCTCGACGACGTCGAACGATCCGTCCGCCGATCCGTCGTCGATGAAGAGGAGCTCGAAGTCGCGCGCCGCCAGCGCCTTCACCGTCCGGCGGTAGAGCTCCTCCAGCGACCCCGCCTCGTTGTAGACCGTCACGACGACGGAGAGCTCCGGCGCCGCGGAAGCCTGTTCGAGCGGAACGGGCCTCGCCATGCGGCGGAGCCTAAGGCAATGGCCGCCGCGGAGCTTGCTCGAGCCTAAGGGACGAGCATGTAGACCCGGCCGGTGTCGACCGAGCCGGCGTAGAGCTCGCCGCGCGCGTCCTCGCCGAACGTCGAGAGCCCGCGGATCGTGATCGGCTCGCGGCGGACGTCGGTCGCCTTGCCGTCGACGACCCGCAGGCTCCACACCTCGCCCGTGCAGTAGTCGCCGAAGAAGTACCGGCCGCGCGCCGCCGGCACGGCCGTGCCGCGGTACACGAACCCGCCGGTGATCGAGCACTTGCCGGCCTCGTGGTCGTAGGCATAGACCGGGAAGGTCAGCTTTCCGGCGGGATTGGGGTCCTTCGCCTCCTTGACCGCGTTCGCCTCCCAGGCGTCCCAGCCGTAGTTGACGAGCTGTCCGAGCTCGGCGTGGGGCTGGAAGTCGATCTCCTCCCAGAGGCCCGCGCCCACGTCGGCGACGTACAGGTCGCCGGTCGCGCGGTCGAACGAGAACCGCCACGGGTTGCGCAGGCCGAGCGCGACGATCTCCGGCTTCGGCGCGCGCTGCGAGACGTCGAGACGCAAGAGCTTCCCGAGCAGGAGGTCCATGTTTTGTGCGCGGTTGCCGGGGTCGTCGCAGCACTCGCCGTCGCCGAGCGACACGTAGAGCAGCCCGTCGGGGCCGAACGCGAGCTGCCCGGCCTTGTGGTGCTCGTTGCGCGGCTGCTGGACGAGGAGGAGCTGCCGCGCCGAGCCGGGGACGACGCCCGTCCCCGCGGCGTTTGCCCGGTACTCGACGACGCGCGTGTTCCAGTCGCGCCCGTTGTAGTCCACATAGAAGAGGTGGTTCCGCGCGTAGTTCGGGTGGAAGGCGATCGAGAGGAGCCCCATCTCGACCTGCGGGCGCGTGAGGCGCGAGATGTCGAGGAACGGCTTCTTGAGCAGCTTGCCGTCCACGGCGACGCGGACGATCCCGTACTGCTGGCTGATGTAGAGCTTGCGCGGAGCCGATCGCGGCGCGCTGACGTACGTCAGGCCCGCGAGCTCGGCGAAGACCGGGCGGAAGCGGTACGTCGACGCCGTGTGGGCTGGCGCAGCCGCTCCCGCCACGGCCGCCAGGAGGAGGAGAGCGACGAGTCGACCCACGCAGCCAGGGTAGAAGGACTATGGTTCGATCAATAGAGCCAGTTTCTGCGTCTTCGACAGGACCAGTTCTCGCACTGCGCCTCGATCGCTCGCTTCCGCTCCGCGAGCAGCTCGAGGAGCGCGTCCGAGCGCTGATCCGCTCCGGTGTGCTCGAGCCCGGAGCGCGGCTCCCGTCCACCCGAGCCCTCGCCTACGACCTCGACGTCTCCCGCGGAGTCGTCGTCTCCGCCTATGCGCAGCTCGCGGCCGAGGGGTTCGTCCGGCTCCGGCCCGGCGCCGTTCCCCTCGTCGCCGTCACAGGCCGCGCACCCGAATCCGTCGCGTACGAACCGGAGTTCCCACTCGTGCGCGCCCGCTACAACCTCCGGCCCGATCTGCCGGACCTGGGGCTCTTCCCGCGCGCCGACTGGCTGCGAAGCTGCCGGCGCTCGCTCGCCGGCACCGCGAACGCAGACCTTTCCTACGGCGACCCGTTCGGGGCAATCCGGCTTCGAAGCCAGCTCGCACCGTTCCTCGCGCGCACACGCGGGGTCCTGGCGGACGCCGACCGGACGGGCATCTTCAGCGGCGCGACCCACGCGTTGCTCGTGCTCGGAGCGGTCATCCGCGCAGCCGGTGCGGTCCGCGTCGGTGTCGAGGATCCGTGTCACCGTTGGCGCGCGCGCGTGCTGGCCGCGTCGGGCCTCGAGGTCGTCGGCGTCCCGGTCGACGAGCATGGCGTGCGCGTCGACGCGCTCGGCGACGTCGACGCGGTGCTCGTCAGCCCCGACCACAACTTCCCGACGGGTGCCGTGCTGTCACCCGACCGCCGGAGTGCGCTGGTCGACTGGGCGGCCGCGGGAGACCGCCTCGTGATCGAGGACGACCACGACGGCCACTTCCGCTACGGCGGCATCCAGGCCGGCGCGCTGCAGGCGCTGGCACCCGAGCACGTCGCCTACGTCGGCAGCGCGAGCGCCCTGCTCGCCCCCGCTGTCCGCTTGGGCTGGGCCGTCCTGCCGGCGCGACTGGTCGCTCCGGTCGCGGACCATCTGTTCTGGACCGCGCTTGCCACCTCACGGCTGACGCAGTTCGCGCTTGCCGAGATGATCGAGCGCGGCTACCTCGACCGGCATCTGAGGCGGTCGCAAGCGGCCTACAAGCGGCGGCGCGCGGTCATGCTGCGGTCGCTCGCGCGGCACTTCCCGGACGCAGAGGTCGGCGGCGCGGCGATCGGCCTGTTCGTCCCGGTCCGCATCCCCGGCGAGACGCGGCTGCTCGAACGAGCCCGCGAACGATGGATCGCGCTGGACGGACTGAACGAGCACGGGCTGACTCCGCAGCCGTCCGGGCTCGTGCTCGGCTTCGCCGCGTCGCCCGAGCCGGCGCTTCGGCGCGCGCTGGCGACGCTACGCCGGCTCGCGGGCGACGCGGTGTAGAGGGAGCTCTGCCTCGGCGGGGCGGCGGCGGCGCGGTATCGCGAACGCCGCCACTGCACCCGCCGCGACGACCGCCGCCCCGACCCACACGGCGACGTTCATCCCGTCGACGAAGCTCGTCCCGGACTCGTAGCCCCCGTAGTGGGAGAAGATCGAGGCCAGCACCGCCACGCCGAAGACGCCACCGAGCTCGCGGATGGCGTTGTTGGCGCCAGAGGCCTGCCCTTCCTCCTCAGGCCGCACCGCCGACAGCACCATGTTCGCGACGGGCGCGAAGAACAGTGCCATTCCGATCCCGGAGATCACGAACGGCGCGACGAGCTCGCCGTACGGCGTCGTCGGCGAGCTGATCGCGGCGATCCAGCCGAGCCCGACCGCCTGGAGCGCCAGCCCGAGCGAGATCAGCGGACGGCCGCCGATCCGGCCGGAGAGAGCGCCGGCGATCGGCGCGACGAAGATCGGCATCGCCGTCCACGGCAGGATGCGCAGCCCGGAGCCGAATGGCGAGTAGCCCTGGACGGTCTGGAAGAACTGCGCGAGCAGGAAGATCGAGCCGAACATCCCGAAGAACATCAGCAGCGACGCGACGTTCGTCAGCGCGAACGTGCGGTTGCGGAAGAACCGCATCGGCAGCATCGGCGTCTCCGTGCGCAGCTCCCAGAGCACGAAGGCGACGACGAGCACGCCGCCCGCAGCGAGGGTGAGCACGATCTCCGGGCTCGCCCAGCCCTGGCCGTTGCCGCGGACGAGGCCCCAGACGATCCCGAGCAGGCCGGCACTGGCCAGTCCGAGGCCCCGGAGGTCGAGACGATCCGACGCGCCGTGGGTCTCGTCGAGACGCCGCAGCGCAATGGGGATCAGGAGGAGCCCGATCGGGACGTTGAGCCAGAAGATCCACTGCCAGGAGAGACCGGAGACGACCGCGCCGCCCACGAGCGGACCGAGGGCGACGGCGAGGCCGCCGATCCCGCCCCAGGCGCCCAGTGCCACGCCGCGCTTCTCGGCCGGTACCGCGGCGGAGAGGATCGTCAGCGTCAGCGGCGTGACGATCGCGCCGCCGAGGCCCTGGAGCGCGCGCGCCGCGACGAGCGCCTCGATCGACGGCGCGAGCGCAGCCGCGGCGGAGGCCGCCGTGAAGATCCCGAGCCCGATCGCGAACAGCCGCCGGCGCCCGAATCGGTCACCGAGCGCTGCCCCCGTCAGGAGCAGGACGGCGAAGGTCAGCGTGTAGGCGTTGACGGTCCACTCGAGGCCCTCGATTCCGGCGCCGAGGTCGTCGCGGATCACCGGCAGCGCCGTCGTCACGACCAGGTTGTCGAGCGTGACCATCACGAGCGCGAGCGACGTGACGACGAACGTCCAGAGTGTCCGTGTTCCTCCTTTCATCTCCTATCCCCCT
Organism: Gaiellaceae bacterium; assembly: GCA_035274625.1. Lineage (GTDB taxonomy): Bacteria > Actinomycetota > Thermoleophilia > Gaiellales > Gaiellaceae > DATBLE01. The sequence continues at coordinate 13,290 of DATENZ010000138.1, read as the reverse complement.
TGTGTAGTGATTGCTTACTCATCTCAGTGGCGAAAAAAAGACGTCACTCGGCGCAGAACTCGAGCAGCTTCCGCGCCCACGGCTCGTCGGCATCGAGCAGCTCCATCGCAGCCGCGACGTTGAGCAGCATGCCGCGGGCGAAGAAGATCGACAGCTGCCCCGCGTCGACGCCCGACGCGCGTTCGACCGCCTCGACGATCTCCCCGTACCCCTTGCGGACCGCCGCGCGAATCTGCGGGTCGTCGCAGGCCGCGTACGCCTGGAGCTGACCCCGGAGCCGGCTCGGGTTCGACTGGATCAGATCCACGTAGGCGTTGCCCATCGCCTCGAGCGCCTCCTCGCCCGACTTGCCCTCGGCCGCACGTTCGAAGGTCTCGCGTGTCTCGCCGAAGCACCGCTCCATCGACGCGAGGAACAGCTCCTTCTTCGTCCTGAAGAGCCGGAAGAGGTACGGCTGCGAGATGCCGGCGCGGCGGGCGATCTCGTCCGTCGATGCGCCGGACAGGCCGTGGTCGGCAAAGACGTCGAGCGCGGCATCCAGCACCTGCTCTCGGCGCTCCTCTGCTGTCTTTCTGGTGGTCGTGGGCATCACAGGGATTTAAGTTATCACTCACTTACAACCACTGTCAAGGCGTCGACGACCCGGTCGAGGTCGGAGTCGGTCAGGCGCGAATGCAGCGGGAGCGCCAGGGCACGTTCGAAGCACGCGTCCGCGCCGGGGAAGCTCCCCTGGTCGCGGTAGGCGGAGAGCCGGTGGAGCGCGTAGGTGCCGATCTGGCACTGAATCCCGCGCGCGCGCAGCTCCGCCATCGCGTCGTCGCGGCGATCGAGCTGGATCACGTACGCCTGCCAGCCGTGCCGGTCGCCCTCGTCGGCCTCCGGCAGCGTCACCGGCAGGCCCGAGAGTCGCTCCGCATATCCCGCCGCGACACGCTCGCGCGCCGCGAGCAGCTGCTCGAGCCGGCCGACCTGCGGAATGCCGACGGCAGCCAGGATGTCGGAGAGCCGGTAGTTGAAGGCGCCGGCGGGCAGGTCGTCGTACCGGTCCGACGGGCTCCAGCCGTGGTGGCGGAGCGAGCGAATCCGCTCGGCGAGCTCGCCGTCGTTCGTCGTCACCGCTCCGCCCTCGCCGGTCGTGACGATCTTGCGCGGGTGGAAGGAGAGGCACCCGGCATCGCCCAGGCCACCGCAGAGACGATCCCGCCGGCGGGCGCCGAGGGCGCCTGCCGCGTCCTCGAGCACCGTCAGCTGCGGGAGCTGCTCGAGCCGTGCCGGCCGGCCGAACAGGTGGACGGGCACGATCGCCTTCGTCCGCGGCCCGACCTCGACCCTCGCCGGGTCGATGTTGAAGGTCTCCGGATCGACGTCGACGAGCACCGGCCTGGCACCCGCGAGCGCCACGACGTTCGCCGTCGCCGGGAACGTGTACGCAGGGACGAGCACCTCGTCGCCCGGGCCGATCCCGAGCGCGAGCACGGCCAGGTGGAGCGCCGCGGTCCCGGACGACACGGCGACGACGTGCTCGACCCCGCACGCCCGCGCGAGCCCGGCCTCGAGCTCCGCCACCCTCGGGCCCATCGTCAGCTGGCCCGAGTCCAGGACGGCGGCAACCTCGGCGAGCTCCGCCTCGCCGGTGTCGGGCCAGGCTAGGCGGACCACCGCGGGGGAAACCATGTTTCCCCCGCGAGCCCCCTTCTCAGGGCTCGATGTCACGCCGACGCCGGGATCTTCTCTCGATACCAAGCGATGGTGCGCTCCAGCCCCTCGTCCAACTCGACCGTCGGCTCGAAGCCGAGCAGCGTCCTGGCCTTCTCGACGTTCGGGATCCGCAGCTCGACGTCGAGGTAGTGGAGCGGCTGGAAGACGAGCTCGCCCGGGCAGCCCGTCAGCGCCTTGATCCGGCGGGCGAGGTCGTAGATCGTCACCGCCGAGCGGGCGTTGCCGATGTTGAAGCTCTCGCCGACGGCGTTCGGATGCTCGAGGGCGAGCAGTAGCCCCTGCACCATGTCGTCGACGTAGCACCAGGCGCGGATCTGCGAGCCGTCGCCGTGGATGGCGAGGTCGTGCCCCGCGAGCGCCGCCTCGATGAACGCCCGGATCGCGCCGCCGCCGATCTGGCCGGGGCCGTAGACGTTGAACGGCCGCACGGAGACCGTCGGCAGCCCGTACTCCTGGTGGTAGGCGTGCGCCATGTGCTCACCGGCGAGCTTCGAGACCGCATACGTCCAGCGCGCCTCGCCGACGGAGCCCTGCGTGGTCGCGCTGCGCTCGTCCACGCGGAAGGCGTACGTGCCGAACACCTCGCTCGTCGAGAACTCGATCAGGCGCTCGAGCGTGTCCTTCGTGGCCAGCGCGGCCTCGAGGACGTTGTACGTGCCGATCAGGTTCACGCGCATCGTCCGCACCGGGCTCTCGAGCACGGTGTCGACGCCCGCGATCGCCGCCGCATGGACGACATGCGTGGCGCCTCGGGTCAGCGAGGCGACGAATTCGGCGTCGAGAACGTCGCCGTGGTGGAACTGGAAGTTCGGGTGGTCGGCGAGCTCGGTGCCGCCGAGCGCGTCCCGGTGGAGGTTGTCGAGCGCGACGATCTCGTTTGCGTCGACCAGCCGCCGGGCGAGGGTCGTGCCGATGAAGCCGGCGCCGCCTGTGATCAGGATCCGTCTGCCGCTCAGCGCCATCCCGCGCCCGAGTCTAGTCTGAGGCGATGGTCACCGCCCTGGTCGCGCTCGCCCTGACGGGCGCGCCCTCGACGCAGCTCTCGGTCACGGTCTGGCCGCAGGGACGCACCCAGCCCGGGAGAACGTGGGCGCTGCGCTGCGGCCCCGTGAGCGGGACGCTGCCCGGGCGCACCGCGGCGTGCCGGCGACTCGCGGCGTTCCGGGACAACCCGTTCCTGCCGGTCCCCTCCGGCTCGATCTGCACGCAGATCTACGGCGGACCGCGCGAGGCGCTCGTCCGGGGGACGTTCCGAGGCCGGCGCGTCTGGACGGCGTTCCGGCGCCGGAACGGATGCGAGATCGCGCGCTGGGAACGAGTCGCCTTCCTGTTCCCGGCCCGGCTGTAGCATCGCCCGCGGAGTGCGGACCGTCCTCTTCGTCGGCGCGGGGCGCCACCAGCGGCGTGGGATCGAGCGTGCGCGCCAACAGGGGCTGCGCGTGGTCGCGGTCGACCGCAACGCGGCGGCGGTCGGACTGCCGCTGGCGGACGTCGGCTGCGTCGTCGACTTCGCGGACGTCGAGGGCGTGATCGAGGTCGCGCAGCGGAACTCGATCGACGGCGTCCTCACGGTCTCGGCCGACCGGGCCGTGCCGGTCGTGGCCGCCGTCGCCGAGGCGCTCGGCCTGCCCGGGATCGGCACGGAGACGGCGCACATCATGACGCACAAGGTGGCGATGCGGCGGCGGCTCGCGGAGGGCGGCGTCCCCCAGCCGCGCTTCGCCGCGGTGCGCGCCCGTCGCGAGGCGCGGGCAGCGGCGGAGACGGTGGGCTTCCCCGCCGTGTTGAAGCCGGCGGACTCGGGCGGCCAGCGCGGGCTCTTCCTGCTCGAGTCGTTCGACGACCTCGAGCGGCACCTGCACGCGGCGCTCGTCGAGTCGCCGACGGGAGAGGTGATCGTCGAGAGCTACTGCGACGGCCTCGAGCTGAACGGGCTCGTCGTCGCGCGGGGCGGCGACGTGACACCGCTGCTCCTGTCGGATCGCCTGCGCCCGGCCGGGGAAGGCTTCGGGGTCGGCTGGATCCACTCGTATCCGTCGAGGCTCTTCGCGGACGCGTTCGAGGAGGCGGAGCGCGTCGCGGTGCGCGCGGTTCGGGTCCTCGGACTGCGAGACGGGATCGCGTTCCCGCAGCTGATCGTCGCCGACGGCCGTGCCCTCGTCGTGGAGGTCGCCGCACGCATCCCGGGCGGCCAGATGGCCGATCTCGCCTTCCACGCGCTCGGTGTCGACCTGGTCGAGATCGCGCTCCGGCAGGCGCTCGGCGACGACGTGCCGGACGAGCTCGTGGAGCCGAAGCAACGGCGGCCGACCGCGATCCGGTTCCTGACGGCCCGGCCGGGGCCGCTTCCGGTCGGCAAGGTGAAGCGAGTCGACGGGCTCGACCGCGTGCTCCAGGCGCCGGGAGTCGTGCAGGCCGACGTCTTCCTCCAGGAGGGCGAGACGATCCGGCCCGTACGCCTCGACGGGGACCGGCGCGGCTACGTGATCGCGGTCGGGCAGACGAACGTGCAGGCGCTCGAGCGCGCGGAGGCGGCCGCGCGGCTGCTCACCGTGGAGGTCGAGTGAGCCACGTCCCGTTTGGCAATGTCCTTGTGTCAGACACAGCTCCGGAACGCGCGCACATTCGTCACCTGAGTGTGACTTCGCCTGCACGACCGGATGCCTCTTTCGACATGTCCATGTGTCTGACACACCGACGGGAGCGTCACGGAGGTGTGACGTGAGCTGCGCGTTCGATCTCGACCACTACCGCGAGCTGCTCGCGGCGGCGCAGGCCGGCGGCTACCGCTTCGCCTTCTTCGACCGGGAGCCGGCCGCGGGGGACCTGCTGCTCCGGCACGACGTCGACCTCTCGCTCGACGCGGCGCTGAAGATGGCAGAGGTCGAGGCGGACGCCGGCGCGCAGGCGACCTACTTCCTGATGACCCGTAGCGAGTTCTACAACCTCGATTCGCCCTCGGGCGAGGCGGCGTTCGAGCGGCTCCGGGGCCTCGGGCACCGGGTCGGCCTGCACGCCGTCTGGCCCCGGGTCGAGCACGACGAGCGCTTCGACGTCGTTCTCGCCTGGCACAACCCGGATCCCGAGTACATGCGCGAGCCGGTGGACGGCCTGGTGAACGTGATGCAGGTGCCGTGGGCCGACGTGTACCGCTCCGACTCGAACCAGCACTGGCGGCAGGGCTGCCCGCACGAGGAGCTGCGCGCCGGCGGCTTCGAGCGGCTCCAGCTCCTGACCCACCCGGAGATCTGGGTGTACCCGGGGGCGACCATGCGCGAGACGATGCTGGCCATGCTCGACGCGGAGCGAGCGCGGCGGCTCGAGCAGCTCGCCGCCGACCGGATCGACCTATGAGGCAGCTGACGATCCTCGTCTCCGCCTGCGGCGCGCCCGGCACGGCCGCCCTCCTGCGCGCGCTGCGCGAGAACGGCGAGCGCCCCGTTCGCCTGATCGGGACCGACATGTCCGACGGGGCGATCGGCCGTCATCTCTGCGACGCGTTCCATCGTGTGCCGGGCGGCTCCGACCCGGGTTTCGCCGACGCGATGCTCGACGTCTGTCGGCGCGAGCACGCCGACGCCGTGCTGCCCCAGTCGTCCTTCGACCTGCTCGGGCTCGCGGAGGCGAAGGAGCGGTTCAAGGGGATCGCGGTCCTCGTCTCGTCACCGGAGGCGGTGCGGCGGTCGAACGACAAGGCGGAAACCTACGCCCTCCTCGATGCGATCGGCGTCCGGGGGCCCGCCTGGCGGCGCGTCAGCGGCGCGGACGCGGTCGCCGAAGCCGCGCGCGAGCTCGGCTACCCGGGAGCGGACGTCTGCATGAAGCCCGTCTTCTCATCCGGGACGCGCGGGTTCCGCATCCTCTCTGCGGCGGCCGACCGGCACGAGCAGCTGCTCACCAACCGGCCCGGCGTCGCCGAGGCGCTCCGCCTCGAGGACCTCGTCGAGCTGCTCGGAGACGACCGGACGGAGCTGCTCGTCATGGAGCTCGCGACCGGCAAGGAGCGGACGATCGACGGCATCGCCGTCGACGGCCGGATCGCGCTCGGCCACCCGAAGACGCGCGAGGCCATGCGCGCCGGACTCGCCATGTACTTCGAAACGCTCGACGACGCGGGCCTGATGGACATCGCGCGGAAGATCGTCGCCGAGTTCCGCCTCGACCACTTCTTCAACATCCAGCTCGTGGGCGAGCACGTGATCGAGATCAACCCGCGGATCTCGACGATCGTCTACCAGGAGGACTTGAACCTGCCCTACCTCGGGGTGAAGCATGCGCTCGGCGAGATCTCGGAGGACGAGCTGGCCGGTCTCGCGCAGCGAGTGCGGCCGACCCGCCGCGCGCTGCGCTACTTCGACCAGGTCGAGTGGGACGAGTAGGCGTCGAGGAACCATCTCGCCGCTTCCGCTGTAGACACAGACGTGCGGCACCTGGCGGTCGCTCTCGGCGCAGCGACGGTCGCGCTCCTCGCCCTCGCCCCCGCGGGGCCCTCGGCGCGGATCGCTGCACCCGCACCGCCGAAGGCGGTCCTCCTCGCAAAGGGCCTGGCGCCGCTCACCGCCGCCGTCGCAGCCCCCGGCGAGCGCGACCGCCTCTACCTCGTCGGCAGAGCCGGCGTCGTGCGCGTTCTCGACCACGGCAAGCTCCTTCCGCGGGCGTTCCTGAACGTGACGCCGCGGGTCGTGACCGCGGGCGAGATGGGCCTGCTCTCGATCGCATTCGACCCCGAGTACGCGGCGAACCACCGCGTCTACGCGTTCTACACCGACCCCGACAGGCGACTCACCATCTCCCGCTTCACCGTCGCGCAGGGTGCCGCCGACCCGCGGTCGGAGGAGGTTCTGCTCCGGGTCGACCATCCGCAGGGCCCGTACCACAACGGCGGGCAGGTCGCTTTCGGCCCGGACCGGAAGCTGTACGCGGGGTTCGGTGACGGCGGCTACATCCAGGACCCGCCGCGGCTCATCCCGGATCCAGACGGCAACTCGCAGAACCTCGACGTGCTCCTCGGCAAGATCGTCCGCCTCGACGTCGCGCGCGGAGACGGTACGCCGCAGATCGTCGCGTACGGGCTCCGAAATCCCTGGCGGTTCTCGTTCACCCCCGCCGGCGACCTCGTGATCGGCGACGTCGGCTGGAACACCGCTGAGGAGGTCGACGTGGTCCCGCGCGGCGCCGGCCTCCTCAACTTCGGCTGGAGCACCTACGAGGGCACCACCCTGCGGACGGACGGGCCGCCGCTGAACCCGGCAGGCGTGCTCACCCCACCTGCCTACACCTACCGGACCCATGTCTCCGGCAACTGCTCGATCACGGGCGGGTACGTCTACCGCGGCAAGGCCGCGGTCCTGCGCGGCCGGTACGTCTTCGGCGACTACTGCTCAGGCCGGGTCTGGTCGGGAAACCTGGCCGGCAGCCGACTGGCGGGGGTGCGAGCACTCCCGTTCAGGATCCCGCAACTGACGACGTTCGGGGAAGGCCCCGCCGGCGAGCTCTACGCGGCCACCGGCACCGGGCGGCTGTACCGCATCGCCGCGTAGCTCGGCCATCGCCCCCGCTTGAATGCACACGTGCGCCTGCGCGTCACCCACTGCCCCGTCAACACGGCCGGCGTCCCGTGGCAGAACGTGCAGGCGCTCCGGCGACGGAGCGTCGACGCGCGGCTGGTCGTCTTCGAGCGGTACAAGCTCCACCCGGAGGCAGACCTCTCGCTCGACCGGCGCGGCGGCTTCGCCCGCCGGCAGCTTGCGCAGTGGCGGACGCTCGCCCGCCTGCTGCCGCAGACCGATGTCTTCCACTTCTACTTCGGACTCACGCTCGTGCCGAAATCCCTGCAATTCCCGATCTTGCGCGCGGTCCGCAAGCGCTCGGTCATGCACTTCCTCGGCTCGGACGTTCGCGGCAAGCCGCCGCGCGAGCTCGCCTGGTCGGCCCGAGCCGGCGCGCGCATCGTCGGCTCCTACGATGCGATCCGCTGGGTTCCCGACGCAGAGGTCGTGCCGCCGGGGATCGACCTGAGCGAGTACACGCCGCGGTTGCCGAGCGACCGCGAGCGCCCCGTCGTCGTCCACGCCCCGTCCAGTCGCCGCCGCAAGGGCACGGAGCACGTGATCGCCGCATGCGCGCAGCTGCCGGTCGAGCTCGACATCGTCGAGGGCCTCCACCACGACGAGGCGCGCCGCCGCTACGAGCGCGCCGACATCGTCGTCGACCAGCTGAACGCGGGCTGGTACGGCCTCTTCGCGATCGAGGCGATGGCGCTCGGGAAGCCCGTGGTCACGTTCCTGCACGACGAGGCGGTGCAGCGCACCGAGGAAGCGTTCCGGACCCGCGTCCCGATCGTGAACGCAACCGCGGACACCCTCGCCGACCGTCTCCGGCCCCTCGTCGAGTCCGCCGAGGAGCGCGGCCGGATCGGCGCGGAGAGCCGCGCCTACGTCGAGCGGGTCCACGACGTCGAGCGGATCGCCGACCGCCTGCTCGACATCTACGCTCGTCTCCAGTGATCGCCGCGCAGATCAAGCGGCTCGGCAAGCACTCGCTGATCTACGGCCTCGGCGGGCTCGTCTCCCGGATCCTCGCCGTCCTCCTCCTCCCGCTGTACACGAGCTACCTCGGGCCCACCGGCTTCGGGAAGATCGAGACCGTCGTCGCCCTGACGACCGTGCTCGTGATCGTCCTGCGCCTCGGAATCTCGAGCGCGTTCTTCCGCTTCTACTTCGACACGAAGGACGAGCGGCAGCGGACGGTGGTCGTCCGGACCTCCTTCTGGTTCACGATGACGATGGCCACCGCCGGGCTCGTCGCCGGGGCCGTCCTCGCCACCCCGATCGCGCACGCGCTCAAGCTCGGCGACGACCCGTGGCTCGTCCGCGCGGCCTTCGTCGGGCTCTGGGCGCAGATGAACTACGAGCAGCTGACGTCGCTCTTCCGCGTCGAGGAGCGGTCGGTGTCGTTCGTGATCGCCAGCGTCGCGAACGTCCTGATCACCGTCGGGATGACCGTCCTGCTCGTGGTCGGGCTGGACAAGGGTCCGACCGGCGCCGTCGTCGGCAACTTCCTCGGGACGCTCACGGTCTACCTCGTGCTGCTCGCGTACCGGCGTTACCAGCTCGGGCTCGAGTTCTCACGCGACCTGCTGCGCCAGATGAACCGCTTCGGGCTGCCGCTCGTCCCGTCGGCGCTGGCGCTGTGGGCGATCAACTTCATCGACCGGATCTTCATCGCGCAGTACAAGGGCCAGGCCGAGGTCGGCGTCTACTCGGTCGCGGTCCGGATCTCGTCGGCGATCGTCTTCCTGATGATCGCGTTCCGGCTCGCGTGGCCGGCGTTCGCCTACTCGATCGACGACGACCGCGAGGCGAAGCGGACGTACTCGTACGTGCTCACCTACCTGCTCTTCGTCTGCTCGTGGGTCTCGCTCGCGCTCGGTGTGCTCGCGCCCTGGCTCGTCGACGTGCTCGCGCCGAAGCAGTCGTTCGCGCGGGCGGCCGACGCCGTCGCGCTCCTCGCCTTCGCGAGCACCGCATACGCCGGCTACACCGTCGTCGCGATCGGGATCGGCCGCGCGCGGCAGACGCAGTTCAACTGGGTCGTCTCCGGCGCCGCGGCGCTCGTGAACGTCGTGCTCAACATCATCCTGATCCCGCCGTACGGGATGATCGGCGCCGCGATCTCGACCGCGGCCGCGTACCTCGCGCTGTTCCTGGGGATGGTCGCGAACTCGGGCCGCGTCTATCCGGTCGACTACCAGTGGCGGCGCGTGCTGACCCTCTTCGGCGCGGCCGTGGGGCTGACCGTGCTCGGCAGCGTCCTCGACGTGCCGCTCGGCGTCGCGATCCTGATCGCGCTCTGCTACCCGCTCGTGCTCTTGCCGCTGCGCTTCTACCAGCCGGCAGAGCTGCACGTCGTCAAGCGGCTCTTACCGACCCGGGCCTAGACGCATCGCGCGGCGCTCGCGACGCTGCTCCTCGTCAGGCGCGGCTGACGGCCGCCGGCTCCGTCGCGGCTCCGCCTCCGCCGCCGCGGCGCCGCACGATGAGGTTGCCGAGCACGAGCAGGTCCATGCGCGTCTTCCGGAACGTCTCGACCGCCTGCGCGGGCGTCATCACGATCGGCTCGTTCTCGTTGAACGACGTGTTGAGCAGGATCGGCACGCCGGTCACGCGCTCGAACTCGGCGATCAGGCGGTAGTAGCGCGGGTTCGCGGTCTCGGTGACGGTCTGCAGCCGGCCGGTGTCGTCGACGTGGTTGACCGCCGGAACGAGCTCGCGCTTCTCGGGCCGCGTCTTGTAGACGAGCACCATGTAGGGCGAGGAGTACTCCTGCTCGAACCACCCGCCGGTCGCCTCGGCGAGGATCGACGGCGCGAACGGCCGGAACGGCTCGCGGTGCTTGATCCGCGCGTTGAGGATGTCCTTCATGTCCGGCCGCCGCGGGTCGGCGAGGATCGACCGGTTGCCGAGCGCCCGCGGGCCGAACTCCATCCGGCCCTGGAACCACCCGACGACGTCCCCCGCCGCGAGCCGCTCGGCCACCTCCGAGAAGAGCGTCCCGTCCTCGACCGGCTCGCCCTCGAGCCCCGCCGCCGCCAGCGCCGCCGTGCACTCGTCGTCGCCGTACGCCGGCCCGGTGTAGGCGTGCTCCATCACGAAGCCGCGCGGCCGGCCGAGCTCCTGGTTCCAGACGTGGTACGCGGCGCCGACCGCGATCCCGGAGTCGCCCGCGGCCGGCTGGACGAAGACGTCCTCGAACGGGGTCTCGGGCCGGATCCGGCCGTTGGCGACCGCGTTCAGCGCGACGCCGCCGGCAAGACAGATCCGCGGGATCCGCGTCCGCTCCCACAGCGCGCGGACGAGGTGGAGATACGCCTCCTCGAGCACCGCCTGCAGCGACGCGGCGACGTCCTCATGGAGGGAGGTCAGCTCGGCGCCCGGCTCGCGCGCCGGCCCGAACGTCTCCTCGAGCCGCTCCGAGAAGAGCCGCCCGATCGCCGGGGTGCCCTCGTCCCACGTCATGTCGACGCCTTCCTTGTCGTGGAGGAAGTACTCGAGGCCGAGCTCGAAGAGGTCGCCCTTCGTCCGCACGACCCGGCGCATCCCCTCGACGAACCTCGGCGTCCCGTACGGGGCGAGGCCCATCACCTTGCCCTCGTCGCCGTACTTCGGGAACCCGAGCCACTGCGTGATCGCGGTGTAGAAGATTCCGAGCGAGTGCGGGAAGAGCACGCGCTCGAGCACGCGGAACGACGAGCCCCGGCCCTCGGCCAGCATCGTGCTCGCGAAGTCGCCGAAGCCGTCGACCGAAAGGACGGCCGCGTCGTCGAAAGGCGAGACGAAGAACGCGCTGGCGACGTGCGCCTGGTGGTGCTCGACCTGGTGGAGCTCTGCCCGGACGTCGGCCCCGAGCGCGGCCGCGAGCTCGGCTCGGACATCGCGGACGCGGGCGGCGTTCTCGAGCCTCGCCTTCAGGTAGCGCGGGCTCGTCCCGTGGAGCAGCGTGCGCAGCACCTTGTGCCCGAGGTTCGCCTTCGGGTCGCGCCCGATCGCGACGTGGTCCAGATCCGCCGCGGCCAGGCCCGCGTCGGCGAGGCACCACGCCGCCGCCTGCGCGGGGAACCCGGCGCAGTGCTTGACGCGGTTGAACCGCTCCTCCTCCGCGGCCGCGACGAGCTCGCCGTCCACGACGAGAGCGGCGGCGGCGTCGCCGTGATACGCGTTCAGGCCGAGAATCGCTGTCAAGGCGCCGATTTTACGGACCCTTTTCCGGACTCTTAGCCGGCTCTCAGCTTCCTCTCAGAGGCGGTTCAGGCCGCCCGGCTCTCATTGCTGGGACACCCGAGAGGAAAGAAGGAGAGATGACCCGCATCCTCGCCATCACCGCCACGCTTCTCGCCGCCGCCGCAGCCGCACTCGGCGCGTACGCAGTCACGACGGACGGCGGCACGTCCACGACCGTGCGTCAGGTGACGGTCACGGACTCGCAACCCGCGGCGACGACGAACCCGCTGTCGGTGACCGGCGTCTACAACCGGACCTACAAGGGCGTCGTCGAGATCACCGTCAGCTCGAGCTCGCCGACCCCGTTCGGCGGCAGGCAGGAGCAGGAGGCGCAGGGCTCCGGCTTCGTCTACGACGCCGCCGGCCACATCGTCACGAACGAGCACGTCGTGGACGGCGCTCAGAGCGTCAGCGTCCGGTTCTGGAACGGCGCGACGTACAAGGCGAGCGTCGTCGGCACCGACCCGTCCACCGACCTCGCCGTGATCAAGGTGAACGCTCCCGCGTCCGTCCTCCAGCCGGTCGCGCTCGGGGACTCGAGCGACCTCCAGGTCGGTCAGGGCGTCGTCGCGATCGGCAGCCCGTTCGGCCTCGAGGGGACGACGACGGCCGGAATCGTCAGCGCGCTCCATCGCCAGATGGAGGCGCCGAACAACTTCACGATCAACAACTCGATCCAGACCGACGCCGCGATCAACCACGGCAACTCGGGCGGCCCGCTGCTCGACCTGACCGGCAAGGTGATCGGCGTCAACGCCCAGATCCGCAGCGACTCGGGCGACAACGCCGGCGTCGGGTTCGCGATCCCCTCGAACACGGTTCGCGCGATCGCCTCGCAGCTGATCTCGACCGGCAACGTCCAGCACGCCTACCTCGGCGTCGGCATCGCGAACGCCACGGACGGCGTCCGGCTGACGGACGTTCGCCTCGGCACGCCCGCGGCGAGGGCCGGGCTCCGGGCCGGCGACGTCGTCACGGCCGTCAACGGCAAGGCCGTCGGCACCGCGGAGGAGCTGAGCAGCTCGATCGACGCGAAGAAGCCGGGCGACCGCGTCACGCTGAAGTACGAGCGGAACGGCCAGACGAAGTCCGTGACCGTGACGCTGGCCGAGCGCCCGTCGTAGCCACGGCCCGTAGGGACAGGCCGCGCCTCGCGGTCTGTCCCTAGGCCTCCAAGTAGTCGAGCGCCGTGCGGACGAGCACCGTGATCCCGGTCCGCAGGGCGCCTTCGTCGATCGTGAACTGCGGATGGTGGTGCTGGGCCGCCCCTTCTCGGCCTGCGCCGACGAAGAAGAACACGCCGGGCGCGCGCGACAGGTAGCCGGAGAAGTCCTCGCCGCCCATGATCGGCGGATAGTGGACGAGCGCGTCCTCGCCGAGCTCGCTCACGACAGCCGCGCGAACCAGCTCCGCGGCGCCCGCGTCGTTGATCACCGGGTCGTAGCCCTCGACGTACGTCAGCGACGCGGACGCTCCGTGCGCCTCCGCGACGCTCCGCAGCACCCGCTCCATTCCCGCCCGCACGCGAGCGCGCACCTCGGGGTCGAACGACCGGACCGTTCCGGCGAGCTTTACCGCCTCCGGAATCACGTTGTGCGCCGAACCGCCCTCGAACCTCGTCACCGAGACGACAGCCGACTTCAGCGGGTCAGTGCCGCGCGAGACGAGCTGCTGGAGCGCGAGCACGGCCTCGGCCGCGATCACGATCGGGTCGACGGTCTCGTGCGGGAACGCGGCGTGACCGCCTCGCCCGCGCACCTCGGCATCCCAGATGTCCGCCGCAGCCGTCACC
>DATENZ010000137.1:0-20464 GCA_035274625.1 Gaiellaceae bacterium | reverse complement strand
GAGGACCGGGAAGCCCGTGTCGACGTTCGCCGACCCGGTCCCGCCGGTGACGCGGACGCGAAGGCGTTGGGCCCGGCTCGTAGCCATGCGCCCGGGCAGGGTAGCGGCGGCGGCTACGCCTCGACGCGCTCGATCCGCGCGCCGAGCGCCCGCAGGCGCTCGTCGATCCGCTCGTAGCCCTTGTCGATCTGGTGCGCCGCCCCGATGACTGACTGGCCCTGGGCGCACAGACCGGCGAGCAGCATCGCCATTCCGGCACGGATGTCGGGGCTCTCCATCCGCTGGCCGACGAGCCGCGCGGGCCCGGTCACGACGGCGCGATGCGGATCGCAGAGGATGATCCGGGCGCCCATCCCGACCAGCTTGTCGACGAAGAACAGCCGGCTCTCGAACATCTTCTCGAAGATCAGGACCGTCCCGAACGCCTGGGTCGCGACCGTCAGCGCGATCGACGTCAGATCGGCAGGAAAGGCGGGCCACGGGCCGTCCTCGATCTTCGGGATGTGGCCGCCGAGGTCGTCCTCGACGAACAGCTGCTGCCTCGAAGGGACGCGGACGGAGGTCGGGCCGAGCTCGACGCGGATTCCGAGGCGGGCGAACTGCGGCAGGATTGAGACGAGGTCCTTCGGGTTCGCATCCTCGATCGTGATGTCGCTGGAGGTCATCGCGGCCAGTCCGACGAAGCTCGCGACCTCGATGTGGTCGGGGCCGATCCGCCACTCGCCGCCGGACAGCGAGGCGACGCCCTCGATGCGGAGGACGTTCGACTCGATCCCCTCGATCCGCGCGCCGAGCGAGACGAGGAACCGGCACAGATCCTGGACGTGCGGCTCGCACGCGGCGTTGCCGATCACCGTCTCGCCGGGAGTCGTGACGGCGGCCATGACCGCGTTCTCCGTCGCCATCACGCTCGCCTCGTCGAGGAAGATGTGCTCGCCGCGCAGGCCACTGTCGGCACGCATGACGTACTGCTCGGCGGTCTCGATCTCGGCGCCGAGGCGCGCGAAGGCGTGGATGTGCGGGTCGAGGCGCCGCCGGCCGATCACGTCGCCGCCGGGCGGGGGCACGGTGACGTGGCCGACGCGCGAGAGCAGCGGCCCCGCCATCAGGAACGACGCTCGCATCCGGCCGCAGAGCGTCGGGTCGAGCTCGGTCTTCCGAACGTCGGCGGCATGGACGCGCACCTCGTTCGGGCCCGTCCACCCCACGTCGGCCCCCACGTCGGCGAGGAGCTCGAGCATCGTCTCGACGTCCCTGATCCTCGGGACGTTCGACAGCGTGACCGGCTCGGTCGTGAGCAGCGTCGCCGCGAGGATCGGGAGCGCGCCGTTCTTGTTCCCGGCGGCCTTAATCGTTCCCGAGAGCTGGTGGCCGCCCTCGATCACGAGCGCCTCCATCAGCTCGGTGGTGAGAGCGGTGGCGGGCACCGCAGTAGGCTAACGGACATGCCGGATCCGACCCGTGAGCAAGCCTGGGCCACGCTGACTCGTTATACGAAGAGCGAGGCGCTCCTCCGTCACGCCCTCGCGGTCGAGGCCTCCGTGCGCTGGTACGCGCGGTACTTCGGCGACGACGAGGAGCTCTGGTCTGTGGTGGCGCTCCTCCACGACTTCGACTACGAGATCCACCCCACGCTCGACAAGCACCCGCAGGACGGCGCGCCGATCCTCCGCGAGGAGGGCTACCCCGAGGAGGTGATCGACGGCGTGCTCTCGCACGCGGAGCACCTGAACATGCCGCGCGACACCCCGCTCCGGAAGACGCTCTTCGCCTGCGACGAGCTGTCGGGCTTCGTCCATGCGTGCTCGCTCGTCCGCCCCGAGGGGATCGCGACGCTCGAGCCCCGGTCGGTGCTGAAGAAGCTGAAGCAGCCCTCGTTCGCCGCGGGGGTGCACCGCGACGAGGTCTACGCGGGCGCGGAGCTGCTCGGGCTCGAGCTCCCGCAGCACATCGCGAACGTGATCGAGGCGATGCGCCCGATTGCGCCGCAGCTCGGTCTCAAGAGCTAAGGACGCTTGACGAGGACTTGCGTCTTCTTTTTCGCCTTCTGCGATCCCGCCTGAGCGATCCAGGAGAGCGAGTAGCGGCCGGTGTCCTTGATCCCGGCCGGCAGCCGGAGCTGGACGATCGACGCGCCGTCGCCGAGGACGAACCGCCAGCGCACGGGTTTCTTCAGGTCGGGGCCGGACATGACCGCGGTCACGTGCGCCGGGTGCGACGAGGTGACCCTCGCCTGGACGTAGCGGGCCTTGGCCTTCACGGTCACCTTCGGCGGTGCCCCGAACGCGAGCCGGTCGGCCAGCGAGCGGATCGTGATCGTCTGGAGCGCGCTCGGGTTGCCGGCCTTGTCGTAGGCGCGCGCTTTCAGGGTGGTCAGCCGCGCGACGGTGAAGCCCCTCGTGTACTCGTTGCCGGTATCGGTCGTCGGGTCGCTGCCGTCCGTCGAGTACCGGATCGTGTCGATCCCCGAGCCGATGCCGTCCGTCGCCGACATCGTCACCAGCACGGACTTCGGGTAAGAGCGCGAGAGGCACGGCTTCCCGTTGCAGCGCACCGTCATCGTCGGTGGGGTCGGATCCGGGACGAGGCTGAAGGCGGCGGTCGCCGAGGCGGCCCCGGCGCCGTTCGTCGCCGTCACCGAGAGCGGTGCGAGCGGCGCGCTCGGCGCGCTCGTGTAGCTGAAGGTCCGGCTCGCGCCCGAGCCGGTGACGGTGAACCCCGAGACGGTCGGGAAGTTGTACGACGTGATCCCGGAATCGGGGTCCGTGGACGCGACCGTGACGGTGAAGCTGCCGCCCCCGTCGGGCCGGTAGTAGATCGTCGAGCCCGAGACCGCCGCGTTCGCGAGCCCGGTGAAGACGAGCGTCGGGGTCGTCGGCGGGGTCGCGTCGACCTTCGCGTCGGCGGTGACGGTCGAGGCGGCGGACACGTTGCCGACGTTGTCGGTCGCCTTCACCTGGTACCGGTAGCAGTTGGCGGAGGCCACCGTCGTGTCGGCGCCTCCCGAGAGCGTCACCGCGGCGAACGCACCGAACGTCCCGCACGTCCCGTTCGCGAGCGGCGCGGACGCCCGCTCGGCGACCGTGCGCGCGCTGTCGATTCCGGCGGCGGAGTCTGTTCCGGTCCCGATCGTGAGCGGAACCGACGTCGTCGAGTACCACGGGCCGCCGCTCAGCGCCGCCGTCGGGCCGGTCGGGGCGGTCGAGTCGGCGCTGATCGTGATCGTGTCCGTCGCGGTGAGGCCGGTCTTGTTCGTCGCGGTGACGGTCTTGGCTCCCGGTGCGGAGGCGCTCGCCGTCCACGAGTACGAGACGGGGGACGCGTACGGGGACGACGTGTCGCTGCCGCCTGCGCCGGACCAGCCGGTCGTTCCGACGAGGGTCGGGAAGTCGACCTGGGCGATCCCCGACTGGCTGTCGGACGCGCTCGCGTTGAGCGTGAACGAGCCGGTCGCCGCCGGCCGGAACCAGAGCGTGTCCGTGGTCGAGTCCCAGTACTGGTCGCCGGCGCCGCTGATCTCGGTCGGGGCCGTGTCGGTCACCGTCGGGGCGCTCGTGTCGACGAGGGCGTCCTCGGAGTCGGACGAGACCGACTCGTTGGTGAGCACGTCGAAGATGCGGTAGCGGTACCGGTAGCAGTTGCCCGTGTCGACGGACGTGTCGTTGCCGCTGTCGAGCGTGACGGTGGAATACGAGCCGTACGACCCGCAGCTCCCGTCCGCGAGCGTGGCCGAGGCGCGCTCGAGCTCGCCCGAGCTGGTGTCGAGGCCCGCACCGGCATCGGTCCCCTGGTCGACCGTGACCGGCACCGACTCCGTCGAGTAGCCCGGCCCTCCGGTCAGCTCTGCAGACATCCCTGTCGGCCCGTCCGTGTCGTTGGTGAAGGTGATCGTCCCGGTCGAGGTCTGCAGCGCGTTGTCCTCGGCGACGATCGACTGGTCGCCCGGGGAGGTCGTCGCGCCCGCCGTCCACTCGTACGTGCTCGACTCGAACTGCGGATCGTCGCTCGTGGTCTCGGCGTCGTGCGTCCAGCCGGTCGTGGCGACGTCCGGATAGGTGACCTCGAGGGCGCCGGACCCCACGTCGACGATCGAGTCCGTGACCGTGAAGCTGCCGTCGTCGTCGCCCTTGTAGTAGAGGGTCGACGTGCCCGAGTCCCACTGCGTCGAGCCGGTGCCCTCGTCCACGTCGATGTCGTGCGTCGGCGCCGTGTCGTCGGCGGCCGGGTGGGTCAACGCCGTGCCGCCGTCGTTGACGACGAGCTCGAGCTCGCGGTTCGCGTCGACGGCGTCGCTGATCCCGTCGACCTGGTGGCGCCACAGCTCGACGAAGAGGGTCTCGCCCGCGTCGAGCTTGAACTTGCCGAGCGCGAAGTCGACCGAGGTGGTCAGGTCGAAGTCCGCCCGCAGATCCTGGGCAGCGGGGTCGTCGGTCGGGTCGATGATCGTGGCCGTCGGGGTGAAGACGCCGCCCGACAGCGTTCCCTTCCACATGCCGACCGTCAGCACCGCGGTTCCCGCGTCGAGCGTGCCGGTCGGGACGACCGTGTGCACCGTGAACGTCCAGGTCCCGCTCGGGAACCCGGCGGCGCCGCCGACCGGATCGACGATCCAGCCGGTCGTCCCGGGGCTCGTCGGGATCGTGGCCGAGCGCGTTGTCGACTGCGACGAGCCCGGAGCGAACACGTACCAGCCGTCGTCCGTAGCGTTGTTGATCGAGACGTTGCTCGTGGTCGAGTCCGCGCTGCCCGTTCCGGAGCCGAGCTTCCAGCTCCCGCTGACGCTGCTGGACGTGCTGCGGAAGACGAGCGGGGTCGGGTAGTTCGACGCCGCGCCCAGCGTGTCGCCGACCACGGCGGCGCACACGCCTGCGAGCAGGCAGAGCAGAAGGATGGTTCTTTTCACCGTTAGAGAAATCGACATCCGGGGCGGGTCGCTTGCGCGGTGCGCGTCCCTCGTTCGAGGGACTACGACAACGCGTGCAGCGCGTCGCAGAGGCGGTCGAGATCCGCGTCGCTCGTCCACCACCCGCACGAGACACGCACCCACGGCGTTCCCGGCATCTCGCGGACGACGACGCCTGCCTCGTAGAGCGTGGCGGCCACCGCGGGCGGGTCGCCGCCGGGGACGAACGAGACGAGCGTCGCCTGCCCCGGCGCAGTCGCGACGTCGAAGCGCTCGGAGAGCCGCGCCCAGCACCGCGCCGTGATCTCGGCGGCATGGCGCGCGCCCCAGGTCGGGATCGTGCCGAGCGCCGCCTCGAGCCCCGCGAGCGCGCCGGACGGGATCCAGCCGCCGTCGAAGCGCGCCGCGCCAGGTTTCGGCGTGTACTCGCCGCTGGGCTCGTGGGCGACCTGGCTGAAGTACGTCGGCAGCGCGACCCTCAGCGCCTCCGGATCGCGGACGTACAGCGCCCCTGTCGCGTCCGGGCCGCACAGCCACTTCTGCGCCGAGACGGTGTAGAAGTCGTACGCGGCCGCGTCCACCGGGATGGTCCCCGCCGCCTGGGCCCCGTCCACCAGCAGCGGGACGTCCGCCGCCTCGCGCAGCTCCTCGATCGGGAACAGGTTGCCGGTCAGCCACGAGACGTGGGAAAGGGCGAGCAGGCGCGTGCGCGGCGAGAGCTCGGCGAGGATCGCCTCCAGCGCCTGCTCGGGCGGAAGGTCGCGGACGCGCGCCACGCGGATCCGCGCTGACGAGGCGTGTAGCGGGCCGATGAGCCCGAAGTGCTCCGAGTCGGTCGTGACCACCTCGTCGTCGGAGGTGAGGTCGAGCCCGGCGACGACGATCTGGCACGCGTCCGTCGTCGACGCGGTCAGTGCGACGTTGGCCGGGTCGACGCCGATCACCTGTGCGAGGCCGGCGCGCACGCGCTCCCGCAGCGCGAGCAGCTCGTCGACGAACGCGCGGCCGCCGCGGCCGTGCTCGAGGTCGGCCTCCTCCCGCGAGCGCATCGCCTCGACTGTCGCGCGCGCGAGCGGGCCCATCGAGCCCGCGTTCAGGTACGCGAGCCGCTCCAGGACCGGGAACTGGGCGCGGGCCTGTTCGAAGTTCACTGGAGGTCGAGCTCGACGGGAGCGTGATCAGAGAGCAGCATGCCGTCCAGGCGGCGTCGCTCGTCCGGCCAGATGCGGAGGGGCGACACGGTTGCGCCGCGGACGAGGATGTGGTCGATCGCCGGCCCGGCCGCGCTGAACTCGCCCACGTCGGCTGGGGTGAGGTTGAAGTCGCCCGCGAGGACGATCGGCTCGCCGGGCCGAGCCAGCTCGCAGACTCGAGCCAGCGCGCGCGGGACCTGCTGTCCCGCGAGGGCCGCGATGTTCGTCGCGTGCAGGTTGCCGAGGACGAGAGTCCTGCCTGCACGACCGACGCGGACGATCTGGCAGATGCGGCGCTCGCCCTTGCCGGCGCCGGTCAGGTTGCCGCGGTTGAGGACGAGGACGCTGTGCTCGAGGACGGACAGGCCGGGGGCGAGCAGGATCGCGTTCGCCTGCCCGGCGAACAGGGAGCGGAAGAGGCCGTTGTGCAGCAGGGTGAGCACGCGTGCGAGCGGAGAGGGCAGACGCGGCCGGAGCGCGACGTCGAACACGCATTGCATCCCGCTCCAGCCCGGCAGCCGCTCGCGCGCCCACGCGGGCACCTCCTGCAGGCAGACGATCTCGGGTCGGTCGCCGGTGAGCAGGCGGACCATCGGCTCGAGGTAGGAGCGTCTCCGAGGCGGGTACGCGTTGCCGTGGAAGAGGTTCCAGCTGCGGACGAGCAGGCGGCTAGTGTAGGCGCCTCGTGCGCGTCGTCCTCGCCGATCCGCCTGCCTTCACGCCACAGTACGACCACGACCTGGCGTGTGCGCTCGCGGCCGCCGGCGCCGAGGTCGAGCTCGTGACATCGCGATTCCGGTTCGGCGACGTTCCGGAACCGGAGGGCTACGTCCGCACGGAGGTCTTCTACCCGGTGACCTCGCGGGTGTTCGGGCGGTCGCGGCTGCGGCTGCCGTTCAAGCTGCTCGAGCACCCCTTCGGGATGGCGTGGCTGGCCGCCGTCCCGCGGAACGTCCTGCACGTGCAGTGGCTCGCGGCGCCGCCGCTCGACGACGGCCTTTTCCGGCCGCGCGGGCCGGCGGTGTTCACGGCTCACGATCTCCTGCCGCGGAGAACGGAGCGGCGCGTCCGTCTCTGGAGGCGGCTGCTGGCGCGCTTCGACGCGATCGTCGTGCACAGCGAGCGTGGCCGGGAGACGCTCGCCGGCCTCGGAGTTCCGGGCGAGCGTCTGCGCGTGATCCCGATTCCGGTCTCACCCAGTGACCCGCCGCGCGCGGACGACGGCCGCACGCTCCTCTGCCTGGGCGTGATCAGACCGTACAAGGGGCTCGGCGACGCGATCGAGGCGGTCAAGCGGATCGACGGTGCACGGCTGCTCGTGGTCGGGGACCCGCTCGAGCCCGTCGACGCGTACCGGCAGGCGGCCGGGAAACGCGCGGAGTGGCGGCTGGGCTACCTGCCGGAACGGGAGCTCGACCGCGCGCTCGGGGAGGCAACCGTCGCCCTCTTTCCATACCGCCCCGAGATCGACCAGTCGGCCGTCCTCCTCCGCGCGCTCGGAGCCGGTGTGCCCGCGGTCGTCTACGACGTCGGCGGTCTGCCGGAGCCCGTCCGGGCGTACGGCGCGGGACGAGTCGTGCCGCCCGGCGACGTGGATGCGCTCGCCGTCGCCGCCCGCGAGCTGCTGGAGGACGCCGCTGCGCTCGAGGCCGCGCGCGCGGGAGCACGGCGCGCCCGGGAGGAGCTGACCTGGGAGACGTCGGCGAGGTCGCACCTCGACCTGTACCGGGAGCTCGTGTGAAGCGGTTCGCCGACCTGATCGAGCGGCAGCTCGCGATGTTCACCGAGGACAACGCGGAGCTGATCGCCGCCTGTCTCGACGCCGAGCGAGCCTACGACCGGGCGGGGCGCGAGGAGGCCGAGGAGCGGTACGCGGAGTACCTCGAGCTGGTCGAGGAAGCGGGCGAAGCGCTGCAGGAGATCCGTGTGACATACGCCGCCACGCTCGATCCGGAGGACGCCCGCGCGTACGAACGCGCCTTCGACCGGGAGGCGACCCACCGCTTCCCCCGCTTCGAGCTAGGACTTTAGGGGGGCGCAAGATGGGTCCATCGGCCCATTGTGGATGCGCCCGGATCGGGCGATCCTTGCTGGGTGACCCCGGGCTTGCTCCTGTTCGCGATCGTGTCGATGATCGTGCTCGAGATCCAGCACCTGCGCTGGATCTGGTGGGAGTACTGGGACTGCCGGACGTGCGGCTCGAAGAACAAGCACTGCGCGTGCCAGCGGTTCAAGTGGCAGCTCTGGGTCTAGCCGCAGGCGGCTAAAAGCCTGCGGCGAAGGCACCGACGATCGCGCCGTACGCGAGATGCATCACGAGCGTGACCACGGCCGTCGACCTGCCGTAGTTGTGGAGGAGGAAGCCCGGGGCCTCCAGCAGCGGCGTCTCCTCGGCGTCGGTCCACGGCGTCCCCATCCGTGGGTGGATGGCGGGTAGCAGGACGGTTACGAGCGCACCCCCGGCGAAGAGGGCGTGCGCGGCGCCGAGGATGAGGCCGACGTCCCAGCCCCCGCGCCCCACCGCCTCGAAGATGCCGGCGTAGGCGAGCGAGAAGAGCAGGCCGTTGACGAAGTGGACCGCGTAGCCGATCACGTTCGCGCGGCGGCGGTCCTCGCTGAACATGGTCCCGAGCAGCAGCGGGAGGTCCATGCGCGTCAGGCCGAGCTCCTGCGAGAGACGCAGCGTGCTGGTCAGGACGATCGTCCCGACCACGCCGCCCGCGAGCGAGCCCCAGAGGATCACTCGTCGGCCTCGGTGATCGCGACGGCGGCGTTGACGAGGGCGAGGTGCGTCAGGCCTTGCGGGAAGTTGCCGAGGAACTCGCCGGTCCCGGGGTCGATCTCCTCCGAGTACAGCCCGACGTCGTTCCCCGCCGCGAGGAGCTGCTCCATCAGCTCGACCGCCTCGGCGCCGCGGCCGGCGCGTGCGAGCGCCGCCGCGAGCCAGAACGAGCACGCGAGGAAGGCGCCCTCGCCTTGTGGGAGGCCGTCGCCGCCGCGGTAGCGGTACACGAACGGGCCCTCCGCGAGGTGGCGCCGAACGGCGTCGATCGTCCGCACCATCCGTTCGCTACGCGGATCCATGCAGTCGAGCAGGGAGAGCGTGAGCAGGCTTGCATCGAGCTCGCGGAGGTTCGGCGCGCGGACGTAGCTGCCGAGCTCCTCGTCCCAGCCGTGCTCGTCGTAGAAACGCTTCGCCTCCTCGGCTGCGCGGTCCCACGTCTCGCGGTGATCCGGGAGGACGCCTTGCTCGGCGAGGTGGCTCGCCTGGTGGAGGGCGAGCCAGCACATCGCCTTCGACTGGGTGTAGTGCGCCGGTTCGGAACGGATCTCCCAGATGCCGCAGTCCGGCTCGCGCCAGATCTTGGCCACGTAGTCGGCGACCTTCGCCAGCTCCTTGCCGGTGTCCCCGTCGATGCGCCCCACCTCGTCGGCGTAGCGCGCGATCCCGTCGAGGACGGACCCGTAGAGATCCAGCTGGACCTGCGACGCCGCGCCGTTGCCGACGCGTACGGGCGCCGACGAGCGGTACCCGGGTGCGCCATCGATCTCCCGCTCGCGCCGCTGCACGCCGCCGTCGATGCGGTACAGCACGTGCAGCTCGGGCTGCGTCAGCCGCGTCGCGTGCATGAGCCACCAGAAGAACGCCTTCGCCTCCTCGTCGTAGCCGAGCCTCAGGAGAGCGTCGAGCGTCCACGAGGCGTCGCGGAGCCAGGTGAACCGGTAGTCCCAGTTGCGCTCGCCGCCGATCCGCTCCGGAAGGGACGTCGTCGGCGCGGCGACGATCGCTCCCGAGGGGGAGTACACGAGGAGCTTGAGGACGAGGGCGCTGCGCACGACCGCCTCGCGCCACGGCCCGTCGTACTCCGCCCGGGCGCTCCACTCGCGCCAGAAGCGGTCGGTGCGATCGAGGGCCTCGCGAGCGTGGTCGAAGCCGGCGAACACGAGTGGCTCGCCGTGGGCCGAGGCGAGCGAGAGCCCGCCGTGGTGCCCGTGCTCGGCGAGGAACTCGCCGCTGATCCCGTCCGGGGACGCGGCTGGGTCGCCCGCGCCCCACGCCCCGAGCGCGAGGGCGTTCCGCCCGGCCTGGACGACGATGTGGCCGCCGCGATCGTCGATCCGGACGCGCTGCCGCCCGAAGTCGAACCGCGGCGCGATCGTCCAGCGCATCTGCACGCGCCCCGACAATCCCTCCACGAGCCGGACAACCTGCCGCATCGGTGACGACACCGTGCGGTCGGCACAGGTCATCGCGTCCGTGACCCGCACGCTTCCGGCGGCGGTCCGGAAGACGGTCTCGAGGACGTTCGACCCTTCGCGGTACCGGCGCTCGGTCTCGAACTCGTCGACCGGCTGCAGCTGGAAGGCGCCGCCTTCGTCCGAGTCGAGGATGCGGTCGAAGACGGGTGGGGAGTCGGCGTCGGGGAGGCAGAGCCAATCGATCGCGCCGTCACGGGCGACGAGCGCGGTCGTACGTCCGTCGCCGATCACCGCGTAGTCGCGAATCGGTGCGTAGCCGTTGATTCGCACTGCGATGTTCGTTCCCTGGGGTGCCAGCCCGGAAAACAGGCGCCGGGCTAGCGATGCCCGAAGTGGTGTGCCCTCGGAAGCGCGGCTTGTACCTCCGCCAGACCCGCGACCTCGCGCGCGAGCGGGCCGAGCGTCTCGAGCGTCTTGACCAGGATGTTGATATTCCGCCCCGAGCGCTCGAGCTTGCCGCGGGCGAGCAGGAGCGGCTCGCCTCGGACGAGCGGCCGGTACTGCTCGTACACCGGCGGCGGGACGATCAGGTTGACCTGGCCGAACTCGTCCTCGAGCAGCATGAACACCACACCGTTCGCGGTCGCCGGGCGCTGGCGGGCGACGGCCATGCCGGCGACGGCGACGAAGCTCTGGGGGTGGTCGGCGAGCTCGCGGCTCGCGAGCGTCGCGGCAGGGAGATGCGGGCGGAGGAGCTCGAGCGGGTGCGGTCCGATCGAGAGGCCGGTCGTGCCGTAGTCGGCCAGCATCTCCTCCCACGGCGTCTGCGGGGGCAGCTCCGGAACTTCGGCGGTCGGCTCGAGCGGCAGCGCGAGCTGGCGGTTCCCGGCGCCGACGTTCTGCGGCCGCGGCACGACGCCGACCCGCCAGAGCAGATCGCGCCGCGGACCGAAGCGGTCGCACGCCCCGGAGGCGACGAGCGCCTCGAGCGCGGCCCTGTTCACCGGCGCCCGCCGCGCCAGGTCGCCGACGTCAGCGTACGGCTGTCCGGCGGCGATCTCCTTCGCATCGTCCTCGCCGACGGAGCGGATGTAGCCGAGGCCGACCCGGACGGCGCCGTCCTCGATCGCGCACGTGGCGGCGCTCAGGTTGATGTCCGGTGGCCGAACCTCCACCCCGCGCCGCTGCCCGTCGCGGACGAGGCTCGCGGGCGGGTAGAAGCCCATCGGCTGCGCGTTCAGGAGCGCGCAGAGGAACTCGGCGGGGTAGTGGTGCCGCAGCCAGGCCGACTGATAGGCGAGCAGCGCGAACGCGGCCGAGTGCGACTTGGGGAAGCCGAACCCCGAGAAGCCGACGAGCTTGTCGTAGACGACGTTCGCGAGCTCCTCGTCCACGCCCTGCGCCTGTGCTCCCTCGACGAACCGCGGGCGGAGCGCCTCGATCGCCTCGGCGCTGCGCTTGCGGCTCATCGCGCGGCGGAGCCCTTCCGCCTCGCCGACGGTGAAGCCGGCGAGCGCCATCGCCACCTCCAGCACCTGGTCCTGGAAGACGACGACCCCGAGCGTCTCGCGCAGCGGCTCGGCGAGCGACGGATGGTCGACCGGAGGGACGTACGACGCGTCGTCGCGGAGCTTCTGGCGCCGCTCGATGTACGGGTGCACCGCGCCGCCCTGGATCGGCCCCGGGCGGACGAGCGCGACCTGGATCGTCAGGTCGTCGAGGTTCTCCGGCCGCGTGCGCAGGAGGCTCTGCATCTGCGCCCGGCTCTCGATCTGGAAGTCGCCGACGGTGTCGGCCTGCTGGATCTCCTCGTAGACGGCTGCGTCGTCGAGCGGGATCCGGGAGAGGTCGATCGGCTCGCCGCGCAACCGCGCGATCTGGTCGACGCAGTCCTCGACGGCCGAGAGCATCCCGAGGCCGAGCAGGTCGATCTTCAGGAAGCCCGCGTCCGCGCACGAGTCCTTGTCCCACTGGCAGATCTGCCGTCCCGCCATCGCCGCCGGCTGGACGGGGACGAGCTCGACGAGCGGCCGGGTCGAGATCACCATCCCGCCCGGGTGCTGGGAGATGTGCCGTGGGAGCCCGCCCAGCTCGCGCGCGAGCGCCCCGAGCGCGCGCCAGCGCGACGAGCTGTGGTCGCCGGGCAGGCGGGCGACCTCCTCTGCGACGCGGTACGGGTTGCCCTCCGTGACCCGGGCGAGGCGCTCGAGCTCGGCGAACGGGAGCCCGAGCGCCTTCCCGAGGTCGCGGATCGCACCACGCGCGTGGTACGTGGAGAAGCTGGCGACGAGCGCGGCATGCTCGTGGCCGTACCGCTCGGTGACCCGGACGATCAGCTTCTCCCGGATGTCGCGCGGGAAGTCGAGGTCGATGTCGGGTACCGACGCGAGCTCCCGGTTGAGGAAGCGGCCGAGCGAGAGGTCGGCGGCAACCGGGTCGACGTGCGAGAGGCCGGTCAGGTAGCAGACGATCGAGCCGACCGAGCTGCCTCGGCCTCTTCCGGGAGGGAGCGCGTGGCGCGGCGAGCCGCGTCCCCGCACCTCGAGCGCGACCTGCGCTGCCAGCTCGAGCACCTCCCAGTGGAGGAGGAAGAACCCGGACAGCTTCAGCTCCGCGATCAGCGCCAGCTCCTCTCGCAACCGGGCTTGCGCCCGTTTGCGAGAGGGAGAGCGTTTGTACCGAGCCTCCAGCGCGCTCCAGCACACTCGGGCCAGCTGCTCGTCTGCCGTCTCGGGCCCGTCGGAGAAGTCCGGGTATCGGTAGCCGAGCTCCTCGGTCAGGTCGAAGGTCAGCCGCTCGGCGAGCTCGGCGGTGCGGAGGACGGCGTCGCGGTCGCCCGGAAAGCGGTCCAGCATCGCCTCCGGAGGGAGGAGCACCGATTCGTGGTTGCCGCGCCGCTCGCGCTCGCACCCGTCGAGGGAGGTGCGGCAGCGCACGGCGACGAGTGCGTCCTGGAGGGCGCTGCGGCGCTCGTGGTGGGCGTGGACGTCGCCGGTCGCGACCGTCGCGACGCCGAGGTCGCGCGCGAGCTGGCGGAGCAGGGCGTTCCGGCGCACGTCGCCGCGCTCGTACGGGCGCTGGAGCTCGACGTAGAACCGGTCCGGGCCGAAGGCGGCTGCGAGCTGGGCCGCGTCGTTCGGCCTCGTCACCCCGACGCCGTCCCGCGCGCAGCCGGAGAGGCAGACGAGGCCGTCGTTCCGCTCGAGGAGCGCTTCCAGCGGCAGCGCCGGCGGTAGCGGCTCCGCGCCCTCCTCCGGCCTGGTCTTCGCATGGGCGCGGGTCAGGAGCCGGCAGAGGTTCGCGTACCCCGCCGGCGTCTCGACGAGCAGCGTCACATGGGCTTCTCCCGCCAACGTCACCTCCGCGCC
The DNA here is from genome assembly GCA_035274625.1 of Gaiellaceae bacterium. Taxonomy (GTDB): domain Bacteria; phylum Actinomycetota; class Thermoleophilia; order Gaiellales; family Gaiellaceae; genus DATBLE01. Next base: position 6,800 of record DATENZ010000137.1, on the reverse strand, counting down.
CGTGATCGCGCGGATGCCGAACGTCTTGGCCGCGTGCGCGAACTCGAGCGACCCGTAGACGCCGTCATGGTCGGTGAGCGCGAGCGCCTCGTAGCCGAGCTCGGCGGCCCGCGCAGCGAGCTCCTCCGGCTGCGAGGCGCCGTCGAGGAATGAGTACGCTGAGTGGCAGTGGAGCTCGACGTAGCGCACGCGGTGCTCCTACGGCCCGGGGACGGCGACGGCGAGACGGTGACCGACCGGCCGGGACGGACGATCCGGATCCTCCTCGAGCACGAGTGGCTCGACGTGACCTGGACGCGGTACGAGCCGGGTCAGCGCGGGCCGGATCCGCACGTGCACCGGGAGCACGTGGACTCGTTCTTCGTGCTGGCGGGGGAGCTCGTCTTCGGGCTCGGGCCGCAGGTGGAGGAGGTGCGCGCGCCTGCCGGGACGTTCGTCTCGGTCCCCCGGAACGTCGTCCACACCTTCGCGAACGCCGGCGACGCCCCGGCGTTCTTCCTGAACTTCCACGCACCGAGCTGTGGGTTTGCGGAGTCGCTCCGCGGCCGGGCGGAAGGGTTCGACAGCTTCGACCCGCCGGAGGACGGCGGTCGGCCAGCGTCCGACGCGATCGTCAGCCCGCCCGGCGCGGGCGAGCGGTTTGTCCGGACCGACCGCGTGAACGTGATCAAGACCGCGTTCCCGGAGATCTCGGCATTCCAGCTCAGTGTCGATCCGGAGTGGCCGGGCGTCGGCGTGCACGAGCACGACGACCAGGTCGACGTGTTCTTCCTGCTCGAGGGCGAGTCGCAGCTGCTGACGGGCGACGATGCGATTCCGGCGCGCCCCGGCGCGTTCTGGGCGGCCCCACCCGGCGCTCGGCACGGCGTCGGCAGCCCGGGGGGCGGCGCAGTGTTCCTGAACGTGCACGCGCCGGATGCCGGCTTCGCCGACGGCGTCCGCGGGGTCTAGGCCCTGGCGCTCGACGTCAGGCAGCCGGTCGTGGTGCGGCCGCGGGAGGGTGAGGCGATCGTCGACACGCCCGCGCGCGAGCTCCGCATCCTGTCCGACCACGAGCTGCTGAACCTGACCTGGACGCGGCACGTTGCCGGCGAGCGCGGCGCGGAGCCGCACGTCCACCTGCGCCACACGGATGCGTTCTACGTGCTCGCCGGGGAGCTGACGTTCGGAATCGGTCCCGACCTGGAGCGCGTCGTCGCGCCGGCGGGGACGCTCGTCCTCGTGCCCCCCGGGGTCGTCCACGGCTTCGACAACGACGGCCCCGCCGAGACTCGGTTCCTGAACGTGCACGCGCCGGGCGGCGGATTCGTCGACTACCTCCGCGGCAGAGTCGACTTCGACTCGTACGACCCGCCGGAGGACGGCGGCCGGCCGATGTCCGACGCCGTCGTTCGCCGGCCGGGCGAGGGTGAGTCGCTTGCGGTCGGTCAGACCACGCTGCTGATGAAGGCAGAGGTCGCAGACGGCGACGGCACCTTCTACCTGGGCGAGGGGAACCTCGCTCCGGGGTTTCCGGGGCCTCCGCCCCACGTCCACGAGCACCTCCTCGACAGCTTCTTCGTCCTCGACGGGACGCTGACGCTGCGGATCGGGGACGAGCAGGTCGAGGCGGCGGCCGGCTCCTACGCCGTCGTCCCGCCCGGCAACGTGCACACGTTCTCGAACCCGCGGGACGAGGCCGTCCGTGTGCTCAACATCATGGCGCCGGCCGGGTTCGAGCAGTACCTGAAGGAGGCGGCCGCTGCGGGCGCAGCCGATCCGGCGGCGCTCGCCGAGATCGCGTCGCGCTACGACTTCACGCCGGGCTAGACGGATCGGCCTGGCCACGCTCCGCCCCGCTCCGGCGCCGGCAAAGCCGGCACCTGCGTTCCTGGGGAGCTCCGTCGAGCCTACGCTCCGCCCCGTTCCGGCGCCGGCAAAGCCGGCACCTGCGCTCCTGGGGAGCTCCGTCGAGCCTACGCTCCGCGCTGCGAGAACCAGCCGCCCTGCTCCTGGTCACGGAAGACGACGACGTTCTGCCCGCTCTCGAGGACGACCTCGAAGTAGCGCCGGCTGACGGGCTCGTCCGTCCACCAGCGGTCGAGGACTCGCCACTCCTCGCGCACGACCGCGACCGGCTGGCGGTTCACCCGGCTCGGCGTCCCGTCGAAGCCCTCTTCGACGAGCGCCGGCCGCGGCTCTAGGAGTCGCGCTGCAACACGGGGGAACCCAGGCTTCCCCCGTGGACCCCCTCCTTCTTCTGTAGTTCGAGCCGAGCCTCCATCGGGCTGCGCTCGGGCAAAGCCCGGCTCCGCCCCTACACCGCTGCGAATGTCACGCGAAGAGCGGGTCTTTTGTACGTCATGCGTCACGAGGAACCAGTAGCGCGCGCTGCTCGGGGATCCGCGACCACGGCGCGACCTCGACGACGCTGGCGACCGCGCCCACGCCGGCGCTCGCGCGCACCTGGCGCAGACCCTCCCGGAGGCGGCTCGTGCGCTCGCTCCCTTCGGGCGCAATGAGCGCGAGCTGCTGGCCGTCCGACTCGGCCAGCGCGAGCAGCTCGACTCCGAGCGCGAGAACCGGTGCGGGGAGCTCTGCGAGCTTCGGCCCGAGCGCCGCCCGCAGGACCCCCCGCTCCGCGCTCGGCTCGCGCAACGTCACCGTCCGTCGCCACGAGCCTCCGCCGACGAGCCGCGCCGAGAGCGCGACCTTGCGGATCGCTCGCGCGCCGCGCTCGGAGCGGGCGAGGATCCGGTCGAGCAGTGCGTTGAGCGCCCGCCGGAGCGTCAGCTCGTTGGCGACCGCGTCCGGGAAGTCGAGCCGCTCGACGATCTCCGCCGGCGGGCGGCGCGCGTGGACGCGCTCACCGCCCTCTCCCCTCGCCAGGCTCCAGGCGCGCCGGCCGTCCGGCCCCAAGCGTTCGGCAACGGCTGCGCCCGGCAGCCCGGCAAGCTGGCCGATCTTCTTCACTCCCATCTGCTCGAGGTCCGCCCGCTGCGTCTCCTCCAGGGGTAAGAGCGTCAGCGGCAGCGGCGCGAGGAACTCCTCCGGCTGCTGGTCGGAGACGACGAGCGCCTGGCCGGGACGGGCGATCGCCGCTGCCGCGAGCGCGGCGAAGCGGCGGTCGGCCGCCCCGGCACAGGCGTCCCAGGACGCGCCGACGGCACGCAGTGCCCGCTTGAGCGCCGGAGCGACCCCGCCGTAGAGCCGCTCGACGCCGCGGGTCTCGAAGTACATGCATCCGGGCTCGACCGGCTCGACCGCGAACCCGTCGTCCTCCAGCCGGCGGACGATCTCCTCCCACGCCTGCTCGACCCCGGCCGGATCGCGCTCGACGAGGACGAGCTGCGGACAGGTCGCGAGCGCCTCGCCGAGCCGCATCCCCGGATGGACGCCGGCCGCCTCCGCCGCTGCGGTCACCGGCCCGAGCAGCGGCTCCTCCCCTGCCGGCGGCGCGAGCGCTGCGGGCGCCAGCCCGAGCCGCGGCCGGTCACGGAGCGCCGCGCGAAGCTCGAACCCGGAGATGAGGAGGCAGGCGACCACTCGAACGTGTGTTCTACACGAACATGTGTTCCCCTGTCAAGCGACGGCGGACGCGGTGTAAAAGACACCTGTGTCACGAGCAGCTCTCTGCGTGGTCGTGCTGCTATGCGTCGCGGCGCAGGCGGGGGCCGCGGGACGGCCGGACCAGGCGTCGCTGCAGGAGGCGCTCGACGCCGTCGTCGCCGCGGGCGCGCCCGGAGCGGTGCTGCTCGTTCGCGACGGGAGCCGGACGATTCGGCTCGCGAGCGGTTACTCGGTCCTGGCCGGGCACGTCCGCGCGCGACCCGATGACCGGTTCCGGATCGGAAGCGTCACGAAGACGTTCCTGGCGACCGTCGTCCTGCAGCTCGTCGGCGAGGGGAAGCTCAGGCTCGCCGATTCGGTCGAAGACGTGCTGCCGGGCAAGCTGCGTGGCGGCGCCGGCATCACCGTGCTCCAGCTCCTGCAGCAAACGAGCGGCCTGTACGACTACCTCGCCGACCAGCGGATCTTCCGTCCGTACGTGAACGGGAATCGGGGCTTCGTCTGGACCCCGTCGCGGCTGCTGGCGATTGCGAACGAGCACAAGCCGCGCTTCCCTCCGGGCACGAGATGGGAGTACTCGAACACCAACTACCTCGTCCTCGGGTTGATCGTCGAGGCGGTGACGGGCAACGCGCTCGGGACCGAGCTGACGCGGCGTGTGTTCGAACGAGCGGGCCTGCACGCGACCACCTTCGACACCAGGCCGACGATCGCCGGGCGACACATGCACGGCTACCTCCCGCTCGACAAGCGGCTCACCGACGTCAGCGTGGTCAGCCCGAGCGCCGGGTGGGCTGCGGGCGCGATCGTGTCCACCACCGACGACGTCGCTCGCTTCTACCGCGCGCTGCTCGGCGGCCGGCTGCTGCGGCCCGACCTCCTGCGGCGGATGGAGGCGACGGTGCCGATGGGAGTCCCGGCGAACGCCTACGGGCTCGGGATCTGGCGCACCGCGACGATGGCGCTGTCGAACACGCCGTTTCCGTGCGGAGCGGCGTGGGGTCACAACGGAGGCTGGGTCGGCTACGACACGAACGCGTTCAACAGCAAGGACGCCAAGCGTCAGTTCGTCCTGTTCGTCAACCTCGATGAGTCCGCGTTCCAGCCCGCGACGCGCGACGCGATCTTCGCGGTCGGCAGCAAGGCCTACTGCGGCGCCGGCTAGACCGCGGCGCGAGTCAACGGAAGCGGGACTCTGCCGATAGGCTGAGCCCATGGGTGAGCGTCTCACCCCGGAGCAGCACGCGAAGCTCGTCGCCGAGCTGGCCGAGCTCGAGGGGCCTCGCCGCAAGGAGGTCGTCGAGGCGATCTCGGTCGCGCGCGGGCACGGCGACCTCTCGGAGAACTTCGAGTACCACGCCGCGAGGAACGAGCAGGGGCTGCTCGAGCGCAAGATCACGATCCTGCGCGCGCGGCTCGAGGACGCGCAGGTTGTCGAGGCCGGCGACGATCCGGACGTCGTCGAGGTCGGATCGCGCGTCGTGATCGAGGACGACGACGGCGCGCAGATGGAGGTCGAGCTCTCGAGCCTCGGCGGCCAGGGGACGACGTCGCCCTCCTCCCCGCTCGGGGCCGCGCTGCTCGGCCGCCGGGTCGGAGACGTGGCACAGGTCGACGCCCCGCGCGGGCCGTGGCAGGCGCGGATCGTCGAGATCCGCGCGGCGTAGGCAGAGCCCTCAGCGGGACTTCGCGAGCGCCGCGCGTGTGACGCGCATCGGCGTCAGGCCGGCGGTCAGCCGGCGCAGCTCCTGCGCCGCTCGCGCCGGGACGCGGTACCACCGGCCCCGCGCGAACCAGCCGACGTGGACGCCGTAGCTGAGGAAGCGGTCGAGGCTCGCGCCGGCGACGATCCCGGTCACATAGCCGTTGCGGTAGCGGAGCTGGAACGCCGGCGCCCCGACCGGGACGGCCGCGACGTGTGCCGGCGGCGTCCGCTCGTCCTCCGTGCAGGCTCCGTCCTTCAGCGCCGCCGGCGCGCAGGCGCCGCCGTAGTAGAAGCCGCTGAGCGCCTCGAGCGCGTCGCGGTTCGTGAGGGCGAGGCAGCGGTCGGCGTTGCAGACACGGAGATCGGCGGGCTCGAAGTCCTTTGCCGCCGCCGTCGCCGCCGCGAGCAGGGCAAGCGCCGCGATCAGGGCTAGGAGGAGGTAGGTGCGCACGACCCTCCTACACCCGGGGACGCGCGGCGGTTCCGACGCTAGATCCCGCCGGCGTAGCCGTCCTTGCGGGGGTCGGAGCCGCCGACCAGTGCCTCGCCCGAGACGAGGATCGCCTGACCGCCGCCGAAGACGGACGTGTCCGTCTCGCGGACGGTGTCGAGGCCGAGCCGCTGGAGGTCCGGTTCCCGGTCCCAGAGACCTTCCTCGAGCAGCACGCGCTCGCCCTCGACCCTGAAGCGGGGCCGCTCGAGGGCGGCCTGCGGGTCGAGTCCGTCGTCGACGAGCGCGGAGACGAGCTGGGCGTGCGCCTGCGCCTGGATGAACCCGCCCATCACGCCGAAGGGGCCGAGGAGCGCGCCGTCCCGGAGGAGCAGCCCCGGGATGATCGTGTGGTAGGGCCGGCGCCCGGGCTCGACGGCGCCCGAGACGGCGAAGCACCCGCCGCGGTTCTGGAGGACGACGCCGGTCCCGGGTGCGACCAGGCCCGACCCGAACCCGTCGAAGAGGCTCTGGATGAACGACACCGCCATCCGGTCGCGGTCGACCGCGCACAGGTACACCGTGCCCCCCGCCGGCTCCGTCACCGCCGCCCGGCCGCGGCGCGCGTCGAGGTACTCGGGCGTGATCAGCTCGCGAACGTCCGCGCCGTCGCGTACGCGCGCCAGCGCGTCCTCGAGCGCGAGCTGCACGCAACGGATCTGGCTCGCGAGGCTCGGCGAGGATCGCTCAAGGAGCCCGAGCGCCTCGAGCGCGCACACGCCCTGGGTCGGCGGCGGGAGCTCGCAGACCTCGACGCTCTTGTACGTCAGCCGGAGCGGCTCGACCCAGCGCGGCTCGAACGAGGCGAGGTCGTCCTCCTCGAGCCACGAGACGGCGCAGATCGCCTCCGCCACCTCGCCGCGGTAGAACGCGGACGGCCCCTCGTCGGCGATCCGGCGCAAGGTGACGCCGAGCTCGGGCTGGTAGACGACGTCGCCGACCGCGGGCGGCGGTCCCAGCGGGCCGCCGAGCCGCGCCCACGCCGCCGCCGTCCTCGGGGCGACCGCGAACCCGGCCTCTGCGGCGTCGATCGCATCCTCGAGGCAGGCCGCGAGA
>DATENZ010000136.1:0-2693 GCA_035274625.1 Gaiellaceae bacterium | reverse complement strand
TCCATTGAGGATCTCGATCGTCTCCTCGACCGACGGCTCGTCGATCAGCACGGGCTGGAAGCGACGCTCGAGCGCGGCGTCCTTCTCGATGTTGCGTCGGTACTCGTCGACGGTCGTGGCGCCGATCACGCGAAGATCGCCACGGGCAAGCCCCGGCTTCAACATGTTGGAGGCGTCCATCGAGCCTTCGGCCGCCCCTGCTCCCACCACCGTGTGGAGCTCGTCGATGAACAGGATGAGGTCGTCGCCATGGTCGGTGACCTCGTCGATCACCGACTTGAGGCGGTCCTCGAATTCGCCTCGGTACTTCGTGCCCGCGACCATCCCGGCCAGGTCGAGCACCACGAGGCGCTTGCCCGCGAGCGTCTCCGGAACCTCGTCGTTGACGATTCGCTGGGCGATGCCCTCCGCGATCGCGGTCTTTCCCACGCCGGGGTCGCCGATCAACACCGGGTTGTTCTTGGTGCGCCGGGAGAGGATCTCGATCGTCTCCTCGATCTCGTCGGCGCGCCCGATCACCGGATCCAGCTTGCCCTCGCGCGCGGCTTCGGTGAGGTCCCGGCTGTACTCGTCGAGCGTCTTCGTCTCGCTCGCCGGCCTTCCGCCTTCGTCGGTTTGCGTGACGCCGCGAATCACCGCTCCGCGAAGGGCCGTGTGCGACAGGCCGAAGCGCGCGAGCAGACGCCCGGCGTCCGACTCCGTGTCCCGTGCCAGCGCCAGCAGCACGTGCTCGGGTCCGAGATACGACGAGTTCAGCTCGCGCATCTCGTCGTACGCCCGAAGCAGCGCGGCCTTGGCCTCGGGCGAGAGTGACGGTGCCACGTCAGTTCGGCCTCCGCGCTCGGCCTCGTCTTCGACCTGCGCCGCGATCGCGGCGGGGTCGCCGTCGGCCTGGCGGACTATCTGCGCGACGAGGTCGTCCTGCATCGCCGCCCACAGCAGGTGCTCGGTGTCGAGATCGAGGGAGCCCCATTCGAGCGCGAGCTGTGCGGCGCGCTGGAGAAGCTCGCGCGTCGCGTCCGAGAAGAACTGCGTGATGTCGACCTGTTCGACTGCGCGGCGCGCGGGTGGCGCGGACGTTCGGGCGCCCGCCGGGCTCCCGGGGCCCTCGATGCCGAATGGCCGGTCGAAGTACTCGGAGAAGAACTCGTCGAAGAGGCTGCCTCGCCGGCGGCGAAAGTCGCCGAAAGGGTCGTTCGTCGCCATGGTCAGGACCTCCTGGCGAGCCTGGGTGCCGTGTGACGGCCTAACTAGCCCTACCCGAAACCGAGCCAACGAGTCCTATGTGCTCCGGCCCTCGCGCTCGCTGGCTCGCTCGACGCGGTAGCCGTAGGCGGCCTCACGCACGGCTTCGTCGGTCTCGAGGCCGGCGCCCAACCCGCCCGCGATCGTGCCGAGCGAGCTCGCCATCCAGGCCAGCGCGGCGTAGTCGCCGACGTCGGCCTCGTGTCCCAGCGCGTCGCCGAGCACACCGGCGTCTATCACGAGTGCAGCAGCCGCGATCGTCAGCGTGAACAGCGCCGTATACAAGAAGGCGGCTCCGAACAGCAGCGTCAGCGTCGTGGCCGTGTTGAACAGGACGGTCTGCTGACGGCTCCCCCGCCCGTGCGGCGCCTCCCACAGGCGGTGCGACACGAGCAGCCACAGGACCGTCGCGCCGACCGACAGGACGGTCAGGGCGAGCAGGCGAAGCCAGTTCATGGCATCCGCCAGGGTCCAGAGATCCGCGGTGACGAGCGCGAAGACCACAGCCGCTGCGGCGGCCGCCAGCGCCCGCGAGAGTCGAACGATCAGGCGCCACGGCCTGTTGGCGCGGACCATGCCGGCTATGAGCCGCAAATTCCCGCGCACCACCGCGGCCACGAACCGGAGATCGACATCGTCATCCGCCGGTTCGACCGCGCGAATAGGCGCGGCCAAAGAGGCGATCCGGTGGCCGACCCGCGCGCGTCGCCGCGGGCCGCGCTCGCCGAGCTCGAGACTCTCGCCGACCAATCCGTCGACGAGCCGGACGACCGCGTCGCGCGCACGGCGGCGAGTCTGTACCGCCCCGAGCGCCGGCAGCGAGATCAGAGCCACCCCGTGCGTTGCACTGGCGTCCGCGACGACAGGGCGTCTTCCGATTCGCAGCGGAGCGTCAGTGATGCAGACGGCCATATCCCAGCCCTCGCGGAGCAAGCGCGCACGAGCGAAGTCGATGGCCTCGACCCCGTGACCCATGTCGGCCACCGCCGGGTCGGTTCGGACCGGCACCCGCCACGAGACCGCGTCGGTCACGCGGTCCGCGAGCAGCCCGGGCAGGTCCTCAGCGAGCGCTTCCGCGTCCTCAGTGGGCCGCCCCGGAGCCGCCAGGAGGCCCAACACCAGCTCGTCGCGATCTGACAGGGCCACGGTCCGCGACGTTACCTGTCTACGGCTTGACGATCTTGAACGAAGCGCGCTTCGCGGCGGACTTGTTGTCCGCGGCGTCGGTGGCGGTCGCCACCAGGCGGTACGAGCCGGGTGCCAGCGGGCGCCTGCGCAGGCGGCCGCTGAAGCGGAAGCGGTTCTTCTCCGCAAGTTTCGCGCGGGCGCTTCGTTCCAGGACCCATGCACATCCGTTCGCTCATTGTTTCTCTGACCGCGCTTGCGGTCGTGACGCCGGCGGCAGGCGCGCAGGGCTACGTACCGCTCTCGGGCACGGGCGAGAACAT
>DATENZ010000135.1:0-17116 GCA_035274625.1 Gaiellaceae bacterium | reverse complement strand
GTCCACTGCCACGACGACTTCGGCCTCGCCCTCGCGAACACGCTGGCCGGCATCGCCGCCGGCGCGCGCTACGCCGATGTGACCGTGAACGGTTACGGCGAGCGTGCCGGCAACTGCTCTCTCGCCGAGCTCGCGACGGCGCTCGTCCAGCTCCTCGGCGCCGGCGTCGGGCTCGATCTGACGAACCTCCACGCGCTGGCGCACGGCGTCGCCGCCCGCACCGGGCGGGAGATCGCGCCCGACGACCCGGTCGTCGGCCGGGACGCCTTCGCCCAGAAGCTCGACGCCCACGTCCGGCTGACCGAGCTCGACCCGACGTTGCTCGAGCCGTACGATCCGGCGCTCGTCGGCAACGAGCGACGGCTGGCGGTCGGCCCCGGGAGCGGCGAGTACTCGCTGACGAGGAAGCTCGAGAGCCTCGGCGTCGATGCGCCCGACCCCGACGCGGTCGCGGTCGCGCTGCCCAGGATCGTGCAGCTGGTCGAGGAGCAGAAGGACGTGTCCGACGACGCCGTCTCGCGCGTCTACGCCGACGCGGTCCACGAATCCGGCGTGACGACGTAGAGCGCGTGGACGCGTACGGCCCGCCGCTCACCGACTCGAGGAAGTCGGCGCTGTACGGCCCGCCGCCGTGGCACTTCGCCGGTCGCGCGGTCTCGATCTACTTCCGGGCGCCCGAGGACGCCGTCGACGCGCTGCTGCCGCCACCGCTCCGGCAGACGGACGACCCGGTCCGGCGGGGGATCTGCCGCGCGACCGTGCAGGAGTTCGTCTGCGACTACGGTCTCGGCGACGACCTCGTCTGGACGAACCCGGAGCGGGCGCTCTGCCGCGAGGGGCTGATCGCGCTGCCCGCGATGTACGGCGACCTGCACGGCGAGGTGGATGTCGTCCTCTGGTGCGACAACGACGCCGAGTTCGCCGCGAGCCGGGAGATGTTCGGCTGGCCGCAGAAGCTCGGGCGGGTCCACCTCTCGTGGCCCTTCCACTCGCACGCCGGCGAGGGCGCGCGTCTGCGCGGCGTCGTCAGCAGGCACGGCCGGCGCCTGATCACGGCCGACATCGAGCTGGAGCGGCAGGTCGACCCCGCCGACATGCCCGCCTGGGGAAGCTTCCTCTGCGTCCGCCTGCTGCCGTCCAGCTCGCCGGGCGGGATCGACGTGCACGAGGTTCTCGAGGAGGAGCTGGGGAGCAAGTCCCTCCTCGACGTGTGGTCGGGCGCGGGATCGGTGGAGCTCGGCGAGGCCGACGACGAGGAGGTCGCCCTGCTCGGGCCGCTCGAGGTCGTGTCCGCCTACTACTTCCGGCACGAGTGGCTGAAGATGCCGAGCCGGCTGGTCGAGCGGATCGGATGACCGCGACCGGCCGGTGACAGCCGCGGCGGCGAGGGCGGTCGTCGTCACCGGCGCGAGCTCGGGGATCGGAGCCGAGATCGCCAGGGCGTTCGGTGCGACCGGAGCCGGCGTCGTGCTCGTCGGCCGGGACGAGGAGCGGCTGTCCATGGTTGCGCGGGCGGTCGAGGAGGGGGGCGGGACCGCTCGGCCGCTGTCCGTCGATCTCACCGACCACGGGCGGCTGCCGGAGATCGTCGCCGCGGCGCTCGAGAGCTTCGGCCGCATCGACGTCCTCGTCCACGCGGCCGGGATCTACCTGCCGGAGGCGGTCGAGGACGTCTCCGCGGAGGCCTTCGACCGCCAGTGGGCCGTTCACGTCCGGGCGCCGTTCTTCCTGACCCAGGCCGCGCTGCCGCACCTGCGGCCGGGCGCCTCGGTCCTTTTCGTCACCTCGCAGCTCGCGCACATCGGCGCGAGCGACGCGGTCGCCTACTGCGCCACCAAGGGAGCGGCCGACCTGCTGGCCAAGGCGATGGCGGTCGAGCTCGCCGCGCGCGGGATCCGGGTCAACTGCATCGCCCCCGGCCTCGTGCAGACACCGATGAACGTCGACACGCGGGACACGGCGGAGTTCCGGCAGGCTGTCGCGCAGCAGGTTCCGCTCGGCCGGATGGGGGCCGTCGCCGAGGTCGCGCCGCTCGCGGTCTTCCTCGCCTCCGAGGCGGCGGGGTACATCACCGGAGCCAGCATCGCCGTCGACGGCGGCAGCACCGCCCACTAGCGCGCCGCTTCGCGCGGGCTAGGCGGACGCGGCGCCGACCGGAGCCGTCTGCAGCAGCTCCGCGAGCACGTCGTCGGTGCTCATCACCCTGCCGAAGAGCAGCGCGAAGTTCCGCAGCGCGGCGAGATGCAGCTCCTCGCTCCACGCGGCCGAGGCGTCCTCGGCGATCGCGCTCTCGTAGCCGAGGTCTGCGGCCTGCACCGCCGTCGTGTAGACACAGGCGTTCGTCGCCTCGCCGGCGAAGACGACCTGGCTGATCCCCCAGTTGCGCAGCGTGAAGTCGAGCGGCGTCGTCGTGAACGCGCCCATCGTCGGCTTGTTCAGCACCAGCTCCTCCGGGAGCGGCGCGAGCTCGGCGACGATCCGGTGGCCGGCCTGGTTGACGCCGGGATAGGAGCTGCCGCGCAGCCGCTCGCGGAGCCGCTCGTTTCGGCGCCTCCGCCACGGCGTCAGGTCGCTGCCGTCGGCGGCGTTCGGGCCGATCGTCACGTGGACGACCCGGCCCTGCGACTGCCGGAAGTGCTCGAGCAGCCGTTGCTGGTTCGGAAGCACCTCGGCGACGCGCGGATAGAAGTACTCGGCGATCGAGGGAACGTCGTCGATCGCGACGCAGAGCCCGACGCCCGCGCAGCAGAGCATCTCCTGCATGTCGATCAGGACGAGCGCCGTCTTCGCCGGCTCGAGCGTGAAGTCGGCGAGCGGGATCGGCCAATCCGGCAGGCCGAGATCGACGGTCATTGCGACGCTCCTTTTTCCGCGGGCGACACGATCGGCTTTCCGGTCGGCGTGAACAGAAGACGCCGGTAATTTCGGACACGATCGGAGAACGGCCCCCAGCCCCGGACGCCCTGGACGGCCTGGGACTCGAGCGCGTTTTCGTCCTCGAGCTCGTAGATCGCGACGTAGCGCGGGCTCTGCGAGGGGTCGGCGGCGACACCGCGGCGGCCGCTCAGGAATCCGGGGCAGGCGACGAGCTCGGGGACGTGGACGTTGTCGTACCAGTCGTTGAACTCCTCGTCGAACTGCGGATCGATGTCGACAAGAGCCATCAAAATCGCCCGCACCCGCGGATCGGCCCCGTTGCGGGCCTGGTGTTCGCTCTCGTCCATGCGATTGCTCATCGTGCATTTCCTCTCGCTGAAAACCGATCCGAGCCTAACACCGTGTTCTCGAGACGCGCAAATGCCGCAGCCGGATTTCGCTCCGTTGGCGTACGCTCAGCGCGATCTCGATCGACGCGGTGCATCCTGTCGAGCCGCGGCAGCGCGGCCTGGACGGCGGGCTGGGCGGTTTCCTGCTCGGCGCCGCCGGCATGTTCGCCACCCTGTACTCGACGCAGGCGATCCTCCCCGACCTCGGCCGGGCCTTCGACGTCAGCGCGTCCCTCGCGGGTCTGACGATCTCCGTCGTGATCCTGGCGCTCGCGGTCGGCTCGTGGCTGTGGGGCCCGTTCTCGGACTGGTACGGGCGCCGGCGGTCGATCCTGCTCGCAAGCGCACTGCTCGTGCTGCCGACGATCGCCGTCGCGCTCGCGCCGAGCTTTCCGCTGCTCCTCGTCGGCCGGGCCCTCCAGGGCCTGTGCATGCCGGGGTTGCTCACGGTCGGTCCGCCGTACGTGTTCGAGACGTTCTCGGCGCGGGGCGGCGGCCGGGCCGTCGGCTTCTACCTGATGGCGCTGGTCGCCGGCGGCCTCGTCGGCCGCGTCGGGGTAGCGCTCCTGACGGCCGTCGCGGGGTGGCGCGTCGGGCTCGGTGTGCTCGCCGTGCTTCCCTTCGCCGCCGCGGTCGTGATGGCGCGCTCGCTCCCGGAGGGGCCGTCGCCGCTGCGGTCCTCGCGGAGCCTGGAAGGCGCGCAGAGGCAGCTCCGGAACCCGCGGCTGATCGCGCCGACCGCAACGGGCTGCGCGCTCTACTTCGGCTTCGTCAGCATTTTCTCGTTCGCCGCCTACCGCCTTCAGGCCGACCCGTTCGACTGGGGCACGGCCGCGACCGGGCTCGTCTACCTCGTCTGGGTCTACGGGGCGCTCGGTCCGCCGATCGGCAACGTGATCGACCGCACCGGCTGGCGCCCCGTCGCGCTCGCCTCGCTCGCGGTCTCGATCCTCGCCCTGACCGCGTCGCTGCCCGCGATCCTGCCGCTCTTCATCGCGTCGCTGGGGCTGTTCGCCGCCGCGTCGTTCGCGGGTTTCGCCGCCGCCCAGGTCGGAGTCGGCGACGCGACGCCCACCGACCGCGGCGCCGCGACCGCCGTGTACTTCAGCGCCTATTACGCCTGCGGCGCGGTCGCCGGGTACCTACCCGGCCTGCTCTGGGAGTCGGCGGGCTGGACGGGAACGGCCCTGCTGGCGCTCGGCGTGCTCGGAGCGTCGGTTGCTGCCGTGCTGGCCACCTCACGCGCGCGGGACCGAGCCGGCTAGCTCTCCGCGAGCGACGCTGCCTCCGCCGCGATCCGCTCGTTGACGTTCTCTCCGTCGACCCAGACCTGCGCGAGCGTGTTTCCCTCGCGATCGGTGCCGGCGCGCTCGAACCGGATCACGCGGTCCTGGACGAGCCGCTGGTTGACGATGCGCAGGTACGCGCTGCCGGGCATCGGCACCCGCGGCACGCGGACGTCGGCGTAGGCGATCGCGCCCGCCTCCGTGAGGATCAGCGAGCCGTCGACGACTGCGGTGCACCGGGTCTCCTCGTGGCCGCCGCTCACCGCGGGAGCACCACCGTCGCGGTTCCGTCGGCAACGGGCTCTCCGCGCTGGTTCGTCGCCAGTAGGGCGATCTCCACCTCGGTCTCGTCTCCGGCGTCCCTCTTGGCGGAGACCTCGCCCGTGCAGGTGACGGCGTCGCCCATGATCACGAACCTCCGGACGCGAACCGCGAGGCGCTTCAGGAAGCCGTCGTCGCCCATCCAGCTCGTCGCGCACTGCGCCATCCACGAGATCCGCTGCGGCCCGAGGTCGTAGGCCGCAGGCACGCCCGCCTGCTGCGCCAGGTAGTCGTCCCAGTGCACCGCCTCGGGCGAGTCGTCGTAGCCCCACGGCGTCCGAATCACCGCCCGCGGGTGCCGGCGGCGCCAGATCACGGCCGTGTCGTGCGCGTACATGAAGAGCCCTTCGAGAATCCCGCCGAAGCCGGCGCGCATGAACGCGATCACGTCCGTTGCCGTCAGCGGCCCCTTCACGACGGGCGAGAGCGCCTCGCCGACCTCGACCTCCGCACCGGGACGCGGGAGGTCTGCGCGGACGGTGTGCCGCAGCGCGATCAGCTCGAGCTCCGCCAGCTCCTCCGGCGAGTAGGTCGCGTGCTGCACCTGCTGCTGCGAGCCGCGCTCCCGTGCCGCACGCCGCTCGGTGCGCAGGTTGTAGTTGCGGGCCCGCGCGACGACAGCGCCGGCGGAGTTCTCGAAGACCGTCTCGGTGCCCTGGAGCACGGACCGGCCGGCGAAGGAGCCGTGCTTCTCCGAGATCTCGCAGAGGTGGCCGTGACTTGCGAGCTCGTCCCCGGGCCGGATCACGTCGAACCACTCGATGTCGCAGCCGGTGTACATCCCGTGCACGCCCGGCAGTCCTGTGCCGATGTCCCAGCCGCTGAGGCAGAACACCATCGTCGGCGGGGCGAGCGTCCCCCCGTAGCGCGTCCGTCTGGCGTAGAGCGGGTCGGTCCAGATCGGGTTCAGGTCGCCGATCCCGAGCGCGAACCGGTCGATCCACTCCTGGGTGACGACGACGTCCCGGGAGAGATGCCGGAGGGGTTTGCCGATCCTCGAGCCGAGGTCGGCGATGCCCTCGTCGGTGATGCGCCCTTCGTCGCGCTCGGTCCGCTCGATCTCGCCGGTCGCCACGGCTCTGGCTACAAGGGGCGGACGAGCGCTTCGTAGAGCTCCGGGCGCCGGTCCTGGAGGTACGACTGACGCTCGCGCTCCTCCTGGAGGGCTTCGTCCGTCAGCGTGCCCCGGAGCACCTCCTCCGCGTCGGTGTCCGACTTCGCGATCACGCAGCCGTCGGGGCCGGCGACGATGCTCCGCCCGAAGTAGACGCGGTCGCCCTCGCGGCCGCTCCGATTGCAACCGACGAAGTACACGACGTTCTCCCGCGCGCGCATGCGGCAGCGGATGATGATGCTGTCGGACGGCGCCTTGCCGGGCTGCTCGTACATCGCCCAGACCGCGACGATGAGGTCCGCCTCCTGGAGGGCCTGGGCCCGCGCCAGCTCCGGAAAGCGGACGTCGTAGCAAATGTTCATCCCGATCCGGCCGAGCTCCGTCTCGTGGACGTCGGTCGTGTTGCCGGCGATGTAGAACTGCTTCTCCTCGATCGCGGCGTGGAGCTTGTCGTAGACGCCGATCACCTCGCCGTCGGGCCCGATCAGCGCCGCCGAGTTGTAGAGGACATGCGGAATCTTCGGATGCGTCCGCGACACGCCGACGATCACGTGCGCCCCGTGCTCCCTGGCGACGGCGCCGAGCGCGTCCGTCGTCGGGCCGGGGACGGGCTCCGACTGCGCGTACAGCCGGCTCGTGAAGTCGAGGTCCTCGAGGTAGGGCTTGAGGTAGCCCGTGGTCGCGAGCTCGGGGAAGACGACGAGGTCCGCTCCGTGCTCGCCTGCCTCCCGCGCCACGAACTCCTTCATCCGCGCCACGTTCGCGTCGCGCTCGAGCCACGCCGCGTCGAACTGGACGACCGAGACCTGAACTTGCTCCTTCATCGTCGCCTCCCGGATCGGCTATTTGCTCACGGAGGATACGCGCCGGTAAAGCCGACTCGTGTGCTTCACATGCGGCGTGTATTCCCGCCAGCCGCGCCTCGCCTCGAATTCCTCCGACTTCAGCGCCTCGGGCCCTTCGAGCTCGTAGAGGCTGATGTAGTGCCGCTTTCCCGAGTCGTCCTCGGTCACGTACCGCTCGCCGGACACCCAACCCGGACAATCGACCATTTCCGGGACGTGAACCTCGTCGTACCAGCGATTCCATTCCTCTTCGACTGCTGGATCGACCTCACACGAAGCTACGAGCATCCATTCCGGCATTTTCCGTCTCCTCTTCGCCTCGGATTCTGCTCCGACAAACATAACTGCTTGACACCTCGCGGGGTGTAGGTTTGGCTGTCGGCCGGTTCGCAGCCGACTGCGAGTATCGGGAGGAAATTTGGGCCGAAGGATTGGCGTGGACGTGGGCGGGACCTTCACCGACGTCGTTCTGTACGACGACAGCGGCACGGCGACGCTCGCGCGGACGAAGGTGCTCACGTCGGCGGAACGGCCGGGCGAGGTGATCAAGGAGGCGTTCGCGGTCCTCGGCGTCGCGCCCGAGGAGCTCGAGCTCTTCATCCATGCGACGACGCTGATCACGAACCTGATCATCGAGCGGCGTGGCGCGACGGTCGGGCTGCTGACGACGAAGGGGTTCCGTGACGTGCTCGAGATCGGTCTCTCGTACCGGCCGGAGCCCTACAACCTCCAGCGCGAGAAGACGTCCCCGCTCGTTCCGCGGCCGCTCAGGCGCGAGCTGGACGAGCGTGTCGGTCCGCGCGGAGACGTGATCAGGCCGCTCGACCCGGCCGCGGCGCTCCGGGAGGTCGAGGCGCTGGCCGATCTGGGCGCAGACGCGATCGCGATCAGCCTGCTGCACTCCTACGCGAACCCCGTCCACGAGCGCCTCGCCCGGGACGCGATCGCCGGGGCGCACCCCGACCTGCTCGTCTCGATCTCGAGCGAGATCGATCCTCAGGTTCGGGAGTACGAGCGCACGAGCAGCACGGTGCTGAACGCCTATGCGATGCCTGCCGTCGCGTCGTACCTGGACAAGCTCGAGCGCGACGTGGCGACGCCGGCGAAGTCGTCCTTCTACATGCACTCGGGTGGAGGAGTCGTCCCGCCGGCGCACGTCCGAGCGCGACCGATCGACCTCGTCCTTTCCGGGCCGAGCGCCGGCGTTCTGGCAGCGTCGTATCTGGGCGAGCAGCTCGGGTTGCAGGACCTGATGACCTTCGACATCGGCGGGACGAGCTGTGACGTCTGCCTGATCGAGGACGGTCACGCGCGGGAGCGCGACGCAATCGACGTGGAGTGGGGGGTGCCGCTCCGGGTGCGGTGCATCGACGTGATCTCCGTCGGGGCAGGCGGCGGATCGATCGCGTGGGTGGACGTCGGCGGAGCTCTCCGGATCGGCCCTCAGAGCGCGGGCGCCCACCCCGGCCCGGCGTGCTACGGCTTCGGCGGAGTCGAGCCGACCGTGACGGACGCGAACCTCGTCCTCGGGCTGCTCGACCCCAACCGGTTCCTGGGCGGCCGGATCGTGCTCGACCTGGAGGCGGCGCGCAGGAGCCTGGCCGGGGTGGCGGCGACGCTCGGCGTGGGCGAGGCGGAGGCGGCCGAGGGCATCCACCGCATCGCGACCGCGAATATGGCCCAGGCCGTCCGCGCGATCACGGTGCAGAAGGGCATCGACCCGCGGAAGTTCGTGCTCGTGGCGTTCGGCGGCGCCGGCGGCCAGCACGCGATCGCCGTCGCGACCGAGATGGAGATCCGCTCGGTGCTCTTCCCGCCGCTGGCGAGCACGCTGTCGGCGTTCGGCCTCCTGACGGCGGACCTGAAGACGACCGAGCAGCGGGCGTACCTCCAGCCGCTGGCGGGGGAGATGGCGGACACGAAGCCGCTGTTCGTCGACCTGCGCCGGCAGGCGCTCGAGTCGCTCGGGTTGGCCGCCGACGCCGAGGTCGCCGAGCGGCGGTTCTGCCAGATCAGGTACGTCGGCCAGACGCACGAGCTCGCCGTGCCGCTGCCGGAGGAGGGCTGGTCCGCCATGCCGGCCGCCTTCGAGGACGCACACGAGCGGATGTACGGGACGAGGTTGGGCGATCCGCTCGAGGTCGTCGCGCTGGGCGTGACGGTGGTGCGGATGCTGCCCAAGCTCTCGCTCCCGCCGTTCCGGCCGGATCACGGCGACGCCGGGCTGGAGCCGACGCAGATCCAGGGCCTCGGGGCCGTCGCGTCGCTCTCCCGCCCACAGCTCGCGCCGGGCACGGAGGTCGTCGGGCCGTGCGTCCTGTACGAGGTCGACTCGACGATCTTCGTCCCGGCCGGCTGGCAGGGCCGCGTCGGCGCCTTCGGCGAGATCCTCTGCTCGACCGGATAGGGACCTAGATCGGTGCGGGCGGCGCGCGGTCGAGGAGCCGGCCGACGCGCGCGGTCGCCACGAGGATCAGGACCGGGCCGATCAGCAGGGTCGTGAAGCCGAGTTCGAAGTGCCCGGTGAGGTCCTTGATCGCGCCGACGATCACCGGCGCCAGCGTCGCGCCGAAGAACGCCGCCATGTTGATCGCCCCGACGAGCGTCGCCTGGGCGCTCTCGCTCGGGCCGAAGACGATCTTCGCGACCAGCGCGAGCACGATCCCGGTCGGGAAGCCGGTGAAGAAGCCGAGCAGGCAGAGTCCCAGGCCGAACACCGTCAGGTCGGCCGGCGCCGCGATCACGCCGATCGAGGCGATCTGACCCACGGCCGCGACGCGCAGCACCGCCACTTCGCCCCACCGCCTCGCGGCCAGCGCGCCGAGGATCGTCGCTGGTAGCAGCCCCCACCCGATCAGCGACGGAACGAAGGAGGCGAGAAAGCCCGTGACGTCCTTCTCGTCCTTCACGAACGACGTCGCCCAGGCCCCTGCTCCGACGTTGACGATCGTGCTGCCGGCCGAGCAGAAGCCGAGCAGCCACGTCCCGCGCTGCCGGAGCCCCTGCGCAGCGTCTCCGAGCGTCGCGTGCCGACCCGAGCGCGCCGGAGCGGCGAGACCGAGGAGCGCGTAGGCGCCGAGGGCGAGCGAGAGCGTTCCCACGGCGACGAAGCCGGCCCGCCACGAGTCGAACGCGACCGGCAGCGCGAGCAGGCCGAGGACGTAGCCGAGGCCCCAGCCGCTCGTGATCAGGCCCTGGCTACGGAGATTCGCAGTCGGGGTCACGGAGCGGGCGAGACCCGACGCGAGCGGCAGCAGCATCCCGGCGCCGAAGCCGGTCAGCGCGCGCAGGGCGAGGAGCGCCCCGTACGAGTGGACGAGGCTCGAGCCCAGGAAGCCCGCTCCGATCAGCGCCAGGCTCGACCCGAAGCCGATCCGCAGCCCCGCCATCCCGCCGAAGATGCCGCTCGGCACCTGGACGAGGGCGTAGGTGATCGCGAACCCCGACGAGAGGAGGCCGACCTCGGTCGAGGTCAGGACGAGCTGGTGTTTCAGGTCGGTCGCGTAGGCGGGAAGCGCGTACAGGGCGACGGTTGCGACCATCACGACCGCGGTCGCAAAGAGGAGCGGCGCCGTCGCGGCCAGCGGCGCGGGACTCGTGCGTGCCTCCCCCGTGACCGCGGTCTCCGCGCCGCCCGATCCGCTCATGCCCGGCGGCTGGCGCCGAAATTCACCATTCGCTCGCGCACGCAGGTTTCCGCGGCCCATACTTCCACGCTCGCCATCGCCCGGCGAGTATTCTCCCAGGAATCGCGCGGGTGCGTGAAACGTGCGCTCGTCGCCATTTCGCGTTCAACGAATGGCTTCCGAAACGCCAACAAATCACGTTTCGAATATCGCTGACGATCTCGCGCGTCGATACGCGAAAATCCGCCTGATTCGGCGCTTCGAAGAGCTGCTGCGAGAGCAGCACGAGGCGGGCTCCGTTCGCGGTCCGCTTCACCTTGCGCTCGGTCAGGAGGCGGTCGCCGTCGGGGCGTGCGACGGCCTGCGTCCGTCCGATCAGGTCGTGTCCAACCATCGTGGCCACCATCACTGCCTCGCGAAGGGCGCCTCGCCCGGCCGCCTCTTCGCCGAGATCCTCGGGCGGCGTGACGGGTACACGCGTGGCCGCGGCGGCTCGATGCACGTCGCCGTTCCG
Organism: Gaiellaceae bacterium; assembly: GCA_035274625.1. Lineage (GTDB taxonomy): Bacteria > Actinomycetota > Thermoleophilia > Gaiellales > Gaiellaceae > DATBLE01. Next base: position 6,144 of record DATENZ010000135.1, on the reverse strand, counting down.
GAGCTCGGGCTGCTCGGGACGAATGGGATCGTCGGCGCCGGGTTGCCGATCGCGGCCGGGGCCGCGTTCGGGCTCGCGGTCCAGGAGCGCGACGACGTCGTCCTCTGCTTCTTCGGCGAGGGTGCGTCGTCGGAGGGCACGCTCGGCGAGACGCTGAACCTCGCGTCGCTGTGGAAGCTGCCGCTCGTGCTCGTGTGCGAGAACAACCAGTACGCCGAGCTGACCCCGGCGTCGCAGCACGTCGCGGGGCGCGTCTGGATGCGCGCCGAGGGCTACGACGTCCCGGGCGAGGAGGTGGACGGCAACGACGTCGAGGCGGTGGCGTCAGCGGTCGGCGCGGCCGTCGCCCGCGCGCGGGACGGCGGCGGGCCGACGCTGCTCGAGGCGGTCACCTACCGCTGGGCGGGCCACTACGCCGGCGACCCGGAGCGCTATCGACCGGCGGAGGAGGTTCAGGAATGGGTCGAGCTCCGCGACCCGCTGGTTCGCGCCCGCGAGCCGCTCGACGCGGCCTCCGCCGACGCCATCGACCGGGACGTCGAGCGCGAGCTCGAGGACGCGCTCGCGCTCGCTCTCGCCGGCGCGCCGACTGCCGACGCCGAGCTCGCCCTCGACCACTACGGCAGCTCGTGAGCACGACCGCCGCCGTCAGGTCGTTGAAGTTCTGGCAGGCGCTGAACGAGGCGCTCGTCGAGGAGATGGAGCGCGACGCGGCCGTCGTCCTCGTCGGCCAGGACGTCGCCGCAGCCGGGGGGACGTACGGCGTCACCCGCGGCCTCGCGACGCGCTTCGGCGAGGCGCGCGTTCGCGACACGCCGATCAGCGAAGCTGCGCTTGCGGGGCTCGGTGTCGGGAGCGCGGCGGTCGGCCTGCGGCCGATCGTGGAGATCATGTTCTTCGACTTCACCACGCTGGCGATGGACCAGATCGTCCAGCAGGCGGCGAAGTTCCGCTACTTCACGAGCGGACGGCCGCTCCCCGTCGTCTTCCGGACGATGTGCGGCGCCGGGGCGGGCATGGGCGCACAGCATTCGCAGAGCCTCGAGGCGTGGTTCTGCCACGTGCCGGGACTGACGGTCGTGATGCCTTCCGGCCCCGCCGACGCGAAGGGGCTGCTGAAGTCGGCGATCCGGCTGGACGACCCGGTCCTGTTCATCGAGACCGCCGCCCTGCTCACGGCGCGCGGAGACGTGCCCGACGTGGATGACCACCTCGTGCCGCTCGGCGTCGCCGACGTCAAGCTGCCGGGAGAGGACGTGACGCTCGTCGCGCTCGGGCGCTACGTCGACCGGGCGCTCGCCGCCGCGGAGCAGCTCGCCGGCGACGGCGTCTCCGTCGAGGTCGTCGACCCGCGGACGCTCCAGCCGCTCGACCTCGCCACCCTGCTGCGCTCCGTGCGCAAGACCGGCCGGCTCGTGGTCGCCCACGAGGCGCCGGTGCCGTTCGGCGTCGGGGCGGAGATCTGCGCGGCCGTCGCGGAGCAGGCCTTCGACGCGCTCCGCGCACCGGTGCGGCGCGTGGGCGCGCCTTTCACGCACGTGCCGGTCTCGCAGGAGCTCGCAGAGCTCCGCGTGCCCTCCGTCGACGACATCGTCGCCGCCGTGCAGGCGACCATCCGCTGAGCGGGCTCAGCGCCCGGTGAACTCCGCGGGACGCTTCTCGAGGAACGCGAGCAGCCCTTCGCCGCGGTCGCTCGTCCCGAAGTTGACGAGCCACGCCTCGAGCTCGATCGCCAGGCCCTGATCGAGCGACGTCTGGGCGCCCTGGTTCAGGGCCTTCTTCGCCTGCGCGACCGCGATCGGGCCGTTCGCGACGATCTGGCCGGCGAGCTCGCGCGCGCGGTCGAGCAGCTCGTCGTGCGGGACGACGTACTCGACGAGGCCGATGCGGAACGCCTCGTCCGCCTTGATCCGGCGGCCGGTGAGCACGAGGTCCTTCGCCCGGCCGATCCCGACCGTCCGCAGGAGCCGCTGCGTCCCGCCCCAGCCGGGGAAGAGGCCGATCGTCGTCTCCGGAAGGCCGAGCGTCGCGCGCTCGGAGGCGACTCGGATGTCGCAGGCCAGCGCGAGCTCGGTCCCGCCGCCGAGGGCGTGGCCGTTGATCGCGGCGATCACGACGGCGCGGGCCCGCTCGATCCGGAGCAGGACCTCGTGGCCGAGCCGCGCGAACCGCTCGCCCTCGCGGACCGACATCCGCTGCATGGCGGCGATGTCGCCGCCTGCGACGAACGCCTTCTCGCCGGCGCCGGTGACGATGACAACCCGGATCTCGTCGTCGGTCTCGATCGCGTCGATCGCACCTCCGAGCTTCCTCAGGGTGGTCTCGTCGATCGCGTTCAGGGTCTCGGGCCGGTCGATCGTGACGAGCGCGAGCGGGTGCTCGACCTCGACCTTGACGAGCTCGTGCGTCTGCTTCATCACGTCGCTCCCCTCAGTCCGCCGACGGAAGCGGCTTGGTCTCTTTGGGTTGCATCTCCTTCCCGCAGCAGGCGGCGGAGCCGTCACCCGCCTTCGTGACGAGCGTCTCGGTCCCGCACTCCTCGCACACGAACCGCTTCCCGAGCTGATTGGTCATCGCTATTCCTCCTTCTGCGGTGTCGCCGGACTCGCCGGAGCGGCGCCCGCGCCGCCAGCGGCGCGAATCTCCATGGGCTGGTCGCAACAGCTCAGCGTGCCCTCGCCGCCGCGCGTGACGAGCAGCTCCGAGCCGCACGCCGAGCAGACGTACCGCTTCCCGGTCTCGTTCATGTCTCTCCTCCTTCCTCGGCCAGCACCCGCCGCACCTCGCTTCGGATCAGCTTCCCCAGCGCGTTCCGCGGCAGCTCGTCGACCTGGGCGATCCGCTCCGGCCGCTTGAACCCCGCGAGCCGGCCGCGGCAGTAGTCGATCAGCGCCTCCTCCGAGCACGCACGCCCCGGCTCGGCGACGACGGCCGCGACGACGCGCTCGCCCCATTCCTCGTCGGGCACACCGACGACGGCCGCCTCGGCGACCGTTTCGTGCGTCTCGAGCACCGCCTCGACCTCGGCCGGCGAGATGTTCTCGCCCCCGCGGATGATCAGATCGGACCGCCGACCGGTCAGGAAGATGTAACCGTCCTCGTCGACGTAGCCGAGATCGCGCGTCCAGAGCCAGCCGCCGCGGAGCGTCTCGTTCGTCTCGGCGGCGCGCCCGTCGTACCCCGCCATCACGCGAGCCGAGCGGACGACGATCTCGCCGACCTCGCCGCGCGGCCGGGGCCGGCCCTCGTCGTCGACCACCTCCAGCTCGACGTCCGCCAGCGGGCGGCCGATCGACGACAGGCGGCGGAGGCGCCGCTCGACCTCCTCGGGCGGGCCGTCGAGACGGTGGTCCTCCGGCCCGAGCATCGTCACCGTGGACGTCGTCTCCGTCTGGCCGAACGCGTTGACGAACTGGACCGCCGGGGGCAGCGCCTCGATCGCGCGCCGGATCACCGTCGGCGGCATCGGCGCGGCGCCGTAGCCCAGCAGCTCGAGGCTGGAGAGGTCGGTCTCGCCGAACGCCGGGTGGTCGAGGACGCGCTTCAGCATCGTCGGCACGAGGAAGGCGTTCGTCACGCGCTCGGCCTCGACCAGCGCGAGCCACTGGCCGGCGTCGAACTGGCGCATGATCACGAGCCGCCGGCCGGAGAAGATCGCGGCCAGGACCGAGGTCAGCCCCGCGATGTGGTGCAGCGGCACCGCCAGGAGCCCGGACCCGCGCGGCGTCCCGTCGGTCGGCTCCGTCGTCGACAGCACGTAGCCGGTCAGGGCCCCGTGGCTGAGCATGACCGCCTTCGGCGTCCCGCTCGTCCCGCTCGTGAACATGAGCACGGCGAGCTCGCCGTCGTCCACATCCGCGACGCCGTCCAGGCCCTCGCCTGCGGCGAGGTCATCGAGCGTCAGCACGGTCGGTGCTGCGTGCAGCTCCGCGACGTCGGCGGCGTACCGGCGGCCGGTGAGGAGCACGTCCGGTGAGGCCGCGGACACCAACCCGGCGAGCTCGTCGCCGCGGGCGCGGAAGTTGATCGGGACGAAGGCGGCGCCGAGCGCGGTCGTTGCGAACAGCACCTCGACCCCGTGCGGGCTGTTCGTTTCGATCAGCGCGACGCGGCCGCCGGGCCCGACGCCTGCGGCGCTGAGGGCCGCGGCAGTTCGTGCCGCCCGGGCTCGGAGCGTGCCGTAGTCCAGGCTCGCTCCCTCGAACCGCAGGATCTCCTGGTCGGGGAACATCTCGGCGGGGATCGTGAGCAGCTCGGCCAGGTTCATCGTTCTGCCCCACCCGCCGCGAGCCGCGCCTCGAGCTGGAGCCCCTGCGCGAGCGGCAGGTCGACGCCCTCGTGCACGGCGCGGAGCACGCCGGCGACGACCCGGGGGTCGAGCCGGCAGAGCGAGTCCGCGACCTCGGTCGTCTCGTCCTCGAGCCGTTCGGGCGGGACGACCCAGGTGACGATCCGCAGGCGCGCGGCTTCGTCAGCCTCGACGGCCCTGCCGGTGAGGATCAACGACAGCGCGACGCCGACCCCGGCGACCCGCGGGAGCGTCTGCGTCGCTCCCGCCGCCGGGATCATGCCGAGGTGCGCCTCGGGCAGCCGGAACGTGGTGCCTTCCGCAGCGATGCGCAGGTCGCACAGCAAGGCGAGCTCGACTCCCGAGCCGACGACGAACCCGTGCAGCGCGGCGATGCGCGGCACCCGCAGCGCCGCCAGCCGCTCCCAGAGATCGCGTGCGAACCGGATGCGGCGGGCGGCGGTGGGGGAGGGCGCGGTGCCGAACTCGGTCAGGTCGGCGCCGGCGCAGAAGGCGCGGCCCGCGCCGCGAAAGACGACGGCTCTGATCTCGTCGTCGTCGCGAACCGCGCCGCAGACCTCGTACAGCTCGTCCCGCATCCGGACGTTGAAGGCGTTCAGCACGTCGGGGCGGTTCAGCGTCACCCAGGCGGCGGCGCCGCGCTTCTCGAAGGCGATCGTCTCGAAGGTCATCCGGCGTCCGCCTCCCGCACGATGCCGCCGGCAACGAGCGCGGCGAGCTGCTCCGGCCCGACCCGTGCCCAGCCTGCGAGCACGCGCCGGCTGTCCGCGCCGAACGCCGGTGCCGGCAGCTCGCGGCGAGTGCGGACGCCGGAGATGGCGAACGGCAGGCGCCGGTAGTGCGAGCAGGGCCCGTCCTCCGCGCCGTCCCTGTCCACCAGGCCGCCGCCGGCCAGGGCCGGCCGGGCGAGCAGCGCGTCGACGTCGCACGCGTCCGCCGGAGACAGCGGCCGGCTGCCGTTCGCCCGGAGGAGGCATTCCGCGAGCGCCCACTGCGCAAGCTCGATCCTCGCGGTCGCGCCCGACCTGTCTCGCGCGACGATCGCGGCGACGACCGCGGCGGCGCCGTAGCTGCCGCTGAGGTAGTCCAGGTACGGGACGGGCGCCGGCTCGGGAGCGGCGTGCGCACCCATGGGTGCAAGCCCGGCGGCGAGCTCGACGCCTCCCCCGTACGCGACGTAGGACGACCACGGGCCCCGGCTCGGGAACGCGGGCAGCGCGAGCGTGAGCAGCCCCGTCTCCGCCGCCAGCCGGTCGTGGCCGAGGCCGAAGTTCGGCATCACCCGCGGGCTGAAGTTCTCAATCAGGGCGTCGGCGGACCGGGCGAGGCGCAGAAACGCCGCCCGCCCTTCCTCGCGTCCCAGGTCGAGGACGAGGCTGCGCTTCCCGCGGTTCAGGTCGGCGAAGGCGCCCGAGCAGCCGCTCCCGGCCGCTCGCGTGCCGTCCGACCGCGCCGGGCCCTCGATCTTGACGACGTTCGCTCCCAGCCCGGCGAGCAGCCGTCCGCACCACGGTCCCGCCCAGACCATCCCGAGATCGAGCACGCGCAGCCCGGACAGCGGCAGCGGCCCGCGCCGGCGGCGGCTCCGGGCGCGCCCGTTCGCGGGCGCGATCAGGAAGGGCGAAGCCCCGTCCGGCGCCCCGAGCAGCTCCCGCCGTCCGATCGCCTCGTCCGGAGAGAGCGCGGGCACGACCGGCACGCGCCACAGCTGCGCGACGTCGACGAGCTCGTCGCGGGTCAGTGACGCGGTGTAGGCCTGGAACGCCGGCGACGACGGGTCGGCGCCGGCGAGCGTCCGCAGCGCCGCCGCGTCCTCCTCCGTCGGCGCGGCGACG
>DATENZ010000134.1:0-11787 GCA_035274625.1 Gaiellaceae bacterium | reverse complement strand
CGGCGAGTGGCGGGTCGCGTTCCTGAAGAACGAGCACCCGGAGCTGCAGTACGCCACCGCTCCGATGCCGGTCGCCGACAACCACCCCGAGCTGTACGGGGCGGGTGCGGTCAACGGCACGATCATCGGCATCCCCAAGGGCGGCCAGCACCGCGATGCGGCCTGGGCACTGGTCAAGTACCTGACTACGAACGACCACGCGCTGGCGAAGTTCTCGAACGGGATCCGCAACGTCCCGTCGACGGTCAGCTCGGGCAAGTCGAAGGAGCTGATCCCGGATCCGCACTTCCAGACGTTCATCAAGATCTTCAACAACCCGCATTCGCAGACGACGCCGATCACGCCGATCGGCCTCGACCACCTGACGACGTTCACGAACTTCATCGTCAAGTGGCAGGCGGGCAAGGTGAAGGACCTGCAGGGCGGCCTGCGTGGCGTCGACAAGCAGATCGACGACAAGATCAAGCAGGCTGAAAAGGGCGGCGGAGGCAACTCCGTCCCGTGAGCTCCTTCCCGGCAGCTAAGGCCGGGGCTTCGGCCCCGGCCCTGCCGGACCGCCGGCAGGCGAAGCAGAAGGCGGCGTGGCGTCGTAGGCGGCTCGTCCTCGGGCTGATGAGCCCCTGGATCGTCGGCTTCTGCGTCTTCCTGCTGTATCCGCTGGTCATGAACGTCTATCTGTCGCTGACGCACTACGACCTGCTCAACCCGCCGCGCTGGATCGGGCTCGCGAACTACCGCTACGCGTTCGGGAGCGACCCGAACCTCTGGCCCGCGATCAAGAACACGCTCTGGATCATCGCCGTCGGCGTTCCGCTCCAGGTCCTGTTCGCCTTCGGGATCGCGTCGATGCTCACCCGCGCGAAGGCGGGCGTCGGCTTCTTCCGGACCGTCTTCTATCTGCCGGCGCTCGCTCCGCCCGTCGCCGCGACGCTCGGCTTCGTCTACATCCTCAACCCCGCGACCGGCCCGCTGAACACGATCCTCGATCATCTCGGGATCGAGGGGCCGCTCTGGTTCAACGACCCCGGCTGGTCGAAGCCGTCGCTCGTGCTCCTCTCGATGTGGGGGATCGGCAACTTCATGGTCATCTTCCTCGCCGCGATCCTCGACGTCCCGCGGCACCTGTACGAGTCGGCGGAGCTCGACGGCGCGGGGCCGTTCCAGCGCCTGCGCTGGGTAACGCTGCCCTCGATCAGCCCCGTGATCCTGTTCTCGGTCGTCCTCGGCGTGATCTACGGGCTGCAGTACTTCACCCAGGCGTTCGTTGCCGCGAGCATCGCCGGCGGGAACGCATCACAGGCCGGGTCGGTCAGCTCGCTCGAGCTCGGCTACCCGGAGGGGTCGACGCTCTTCTACCCGATCCTCCTCTACTACCACGGCTTCAAGTACTTCAACATGGGCTACGCCTCGGCGCTGGCGATCCTGCTGCTCGGTGTCTCGTTCGCGGTCACGCTCGTCATCGTCCGCAACTCTCGGCGCTGGGTCCACTACGGCGGAGCGGTCCGGTGAAGTCGCTCGCCTCCGGCTCGCTCCCGTGGGGGAACCCGTGGTTCGCCCACGGACCCCCTCCTTCTAGAGGCCGATCCAGCTTGTGGAACCTCCCGGTTCCCGTAGGACCCCTCCCCATTCATCGGCCGGTGCCCGCCCGATGAACACCGCCGGCGTTCCCGTCGCGGCCGCGGGCGCGCTCGTCCGCCGCCAGGTCCCGGCGGCGATTCGCCGGCGTCGCCTGCTCGTCGCGGTCGCGAACCACAGCATTCTGATCGCGGCCGCGATCGCGTTCCTCGCCCCGATCGTCTTCATCACCCTGACGGCCCTGATGACCGACCACCAAGCGCTGACCTCCGAGCTCTGGCCGCATCCGTTCCACTGGAGCAACTTCCTCGAGGTCTTCCGGCAGGCGCCGCTCTGGCGCTGGATCCTGAACACGCTGATGTACGCGGGGCTGGCGACGCTCGGCGTGCTCGTCTCGAGCATCCCGGTCGCCTACGCGCTGTCGAAGATCAGATGGAAGGGCCGGGACGCCGTCTTCCTCGTCGTGCTCGTCGCGCTGATGCTCCCGCCTCAGGTCTCGGTCGTCCCGCTGTACGTGATGTGGGCGAAGCTCGGGAACGCGGTCGACTTCCAGTTCGTCGGCTCGCTGTGGCCGCTGATCATCCCCGCCTGGCTCGGCGACGCGTTCTCGATCTTCCTGCTCCGCCAGTTCTTCCTGACGATCCCCGAGGAATATCTCGACGCGGCGCGCGTCGACGGTTGCGGCGAGTTCCGCATCCTGACGACGGTCGTGCTGCGGCTGGCGAAGCCCGCGATCGCCGCGGTCGCGCTCTTCTCCGTCCTCTACACCTTCAACGACTTCTTCCTGCCGCTCCTCTACACCGGCGAGAACTCGGCCCACTGGCCGGTCTCGGTCGGGCTCTCCCAGTACCGCAACCTCCACCAGGTGCAGTGGAACCTGACGATGGCGGCGACCCTCGTCGTGATGGCGCCGGTGATCGTCCTCTTCTTCCTCGCCCAGCGCGCATTCGTCGAGGGCGTGACGCTGACGGGGGTGAAGGGATGAGGGTTGCCGTCGTCGGTGCAGGGTCGACGTACACGCCCGAGCTCGTCGCGGGCCTGTCGGGGCTGGAGGTCGAGCGCCTCGCCCTCCACGACATCGACCCGCAGCGACTGGAGGTCGTCGGCGGCCTCGCGAGGCGGATGCTCGAGCGCGAGCGCTTCGCCGGCGAGCTGACCCTGACCGACGAGCTCGATGCATCGCTCGAGGCAGCCGACTTCGTGCTGGTCCAGATCCGGGTGGGCGGTCAGGCGGCCCGCCTGCTCGACGAGACCGCGCCTCTTCCGTGCGGTTGCATCGGCCAGGAGACGACGGGCGCCGGCGGCTTCGCGAAGGCGATGCGGACGGTGCCCGTCGTGCTCGACATCGCGGCGCGCGTGCGGGAGCTGGCGGGTCCCGACGCCTGGATCGTCGACTTCACGAACCCGGTCGGGATCGTCACCCGGGCGCTGCTGGACGCCGGCCACCGCGCGATCGGCCTCTGCAACGTCGCGATCACACTGCAACGACTCTTCGCGCGGCTCCTCGAGGTCGAGCCGGCCCGGGTCGTCGTCGATCAGGTCGGACTCAACCACCTCACCTGGGTGCGCGCCGTCCGGGTGGACGGGCGGGAGGCGCTGCCGGACCTGCTCGCCGACCGCGGCGACGAGCTCGCCGACGAGATCGACCTGCCGCGGCGCCTACTCGACGAGCTCGGGGCCGTCCCGTCGTACTACCTGCGCTACTTCTACGCGCACGACGCCGTGCTGGCCGAGCAGCTCGAAGGCGTGCCGCGAGCGGCGACGGTGGCGGAGATCGAACGCGAGCTGCTGGAGCTGTACCGGAACCCGGCGCTCGCGGAGAAGCCGGCGCTGCTCGAGCAGCGCGGCGGCGCCTACTACAGCGAGGCCGCCGCCGGGCTCGTCCGCTCGCTCGCGTACCGGATCCCGGACGTGCACGAGGTCGACGTCCGTAACGGCGGCACGCTCGCCGGCCTCGCCGCCGACGACGTGGTCGAGGTGCCCGCGCGGCTCGACTCGGGCCGGCCCGTGCCGCTGCCGCAGGCGCCGCTCGCGCCCGAGCTGCTCGGGCTCGTCCAGCACGTCGCCGCCTACGAGCGGCTGACGGCCGAGGCGGCGGTCACGCGCGATCCCGTCACCGCGAAGAAGGCGCTGCTCGCGCACCCCTTGATCGGCCAGTACGAGCTGAGCGAGGAGCTGCTGGAGCGGCTCGCGGTCGAGGAGACCGTTCGGTGAAGACGCTTCTGGCGGTCGACGGGGGCAACTCCAAAACCGACCTCGCGCTCGTCGCCGAGGACGGCGCCCTGCTCGGCTTCGCTCGCGGCCCGCAGAGCTCTCCGCACCACATCGGCGAGGACGGGTGCCTGGCCGTGCTGGAGGAGCTGCTCGCTCGAGCTCGCGCCCAGGCGCGGATCGACGGCACCAGCCTCGCGACCCTCTGCATGGCCGGTGTGGACTTCCCCGCCGAGGAAGAGCGTCTCGCCCAGCTCGTCGCGGCGCGCGGCTGGGCCGACCGGACGAGAGTTCTCAACGACACGTTCGCGATCCTGCGCGCAGGGACCGAGCAGGGCTGGGGGATCGCGATCGTCTGCGGGGCGGGGATCAACTGCGTCGGCGTCGCTCCCGACGGCCGGCAGGTGCGGTTTCCGGCGCTCGGCGCAATCACCGGCGACTGGGGCGGCGGGTACGACGTCGGTCTCGCCGCCGTTTCGAAGGCGGCTCGGAGCTTCGACGGACGCGGCCCGAAGACGACTCTGGAGAGCACGGTCCCGGCGCATTTCGGCCTCACCACCCCCTACGAGCTGGCCGAGGCGATCCACTCGAAGCAGATTCCGGAGCGGCGCGTCGTCGAGCTGCCCCCGCTTGTCTTCGCGGAGGCGACTCGCGATGCGGTCGCGGCGGAGATCGTCGACCGGCTGGCCGCGGAGATCGTCGCCCTGGCGCGGGCCGCGCTCGTCCGTCTCGAGCTGGCCGGCGAGGCCGTCGAGGTGCTCCTGGGCGGTGGCCTGGTTCAGGGTGGTGACGGACGCGTCGTGTCGACGGTCGAGCGAGGACTCGGGTCTGTGGGACCGCAGATCGCGGTCCGGGTGAATGCTCCGCCGCCGGTCGTCGGCGCGGCGCTTCTCGGACTCGACGAGCTCGGCGCCTCACCTGCCGCGCAGGCGCGATTGCGGGCCGAGCTGTCCGCGGCGGCAGGCAACGATGCGGGAGGATCGAGCGATGGCTGACGTGCGGTTCGAGCGGGCGACGCGAATCTATCCGGGCAACGACGTCCCGGCGGTGGACGCCCTCGACCTGGTGATCGAAGACGGCGAGCTGATGGTGCTCGTCGGCCCGTCGGGCTCCGGCAAGACGACGGCTCTGCGGATGCTGGCCGGGCTCGAGGAGGTCGACGCGGGCGCGATCCGGATCGGCGGGCGCGACGTGAGCGACCTGCCGCCGAAGGACCGCGATGTGGCGATGGTGTTCCAGAACTACGCGCTCTACCCGTACCTGACGGTCGCGGCGAACATCGCCTTCCCGCTGAAGATCGCTCGCGTGAAGAAGTCGGAACGCGACCAGCAGGTCGGCAGGGTGGCGGAGCTGCTCGGGTTGACCGAGTACCTCGCGCGGAAGCCGGGCCAGCTATCCGGCGGGCAGCGTCAGCGCGTCGCGATGGGCCGGGCGATCGTTCGCGAGCCGAGCGTGTTCCTGATGGACGAGCCCCTCTCGAACCTCGACGCGAAGCTCCGCGTGCAGATGCGCGCGGACATCGCCGCGCTCCAGTCACGGCTCGGAACGACGATGGTCTATGTCACGCACGACCAGTCCGAGGCGATGACGCTCGGGCATCGGGTCGCGGTGCTGAAGGACGGGCGCCTGCAGCAGTGCGACGTCCCGCGTGCGCTGTACGAGCGGCCGGCGAACACCTTCGTCGCCGGCTTCATCGGCTCACCGTCGATGAACCTGGTCAAGGTGCCGGTCGGGGGCGACGGGTGTCTCTTCTGCGGCCACGAGATCCCGCTGCCGCGGGGCGTGAGCTCGGGCAACGGGGGCGTCGTGCTCGGGCTGCGGCCGGAGGCGCTGGAGCTTGCAACGGAAGGCGTTCCCGCGCGCGTGGAGGTGGTCGAGGAGGTAGGCGCGGACTCGTACGTCTTCTGCGTGACAGAGTTCGAGGGCGAGGAGATGAAGCTCGTCGCCCGCACCGAGACGCGCAAGGCGCCCGATCGCGAGACGCGCGTCGCGCTGCGGCCGCGCGTCGAGGAGGCGCACATCTTCGACCTCGAGTCGGGCATCCGCTTGTAGTGGCACTGGACGTCGCGACCCCGGCGGCGGTCGTCGATCTCGACCGCCTCGAGGCCAACCTGGCGCGCTGGCAGGAGTACGCTGACGGCGCCGGCCTGCGCAACCGGCCGCACATCAAGACGCACAAGTGCGTGGAGATCGCGCGCCGCCAGATCGAGCTCGGCGCCGCGGGCGTGACGTGCCAGACCCTGTACGAGGCGGAGGTGATGCTCGAGGCCGGGTTCGGCGACGTGCTCATCCCGTACAACCTCGTCGGCGGACGCAAGCTCGAGCAGCTCTCGCTGCTGCTCGGGCGGGGCAGCGTGCGCGTCTCGGCAGACGACGAGTCGCTCCTGCCCGGGCTTGCCGGGGCCGCGGTCGACGCCGGTCGGGAGCTCGGCGTCCTCGTCGACTGCGACACCGGCCTCGGGCGGACGGGCGTCGCGACACCGGACGAGGCAGCGCGCCTGGCGGCGCGGATCGCCGGCACCGACGGTCTCCGCTTCGACGGCCTCGCCACGTATCCGTCTCCGCCCCGCGCGACCGCGTTCCTCGAGGAGGCGGCCTCGCTGCTCGAACGCCGCGGTCTCGCGCCGGGGACGATCTCGGCCGGCGGGACGCCGGCGATGTGGCAGAGCGGCGAGCTGCGGCCGGTGGTGAACGAGTACCGGGTCGGCACGTACGTCTTCCACGACCGGGCCACGGTCGCGGCCGGCGCAGCCGCGCTGGACGAAGTTGCGCTCACGATCGCGGCGACCGTCGTCCACCGCCGCGACGGCCGGGCGATTCTGGACGCGGGCAGCAAGGCGCTGAGCTCCGACCCGGGGCCGGCGGAGGGCTTCGGCACCGTCCTCGAGGCGCCGTCGTCGACGCTCGTGCGGCTGAACGAGGAGCACGGCTATTTGGATCTCGCCGGCGGCGACCGCCTCGAGCTCGGCCAGCAGGTTCGCATCGTCCCGAATCACGCCTGCGTCGCGGTCAACCTCTTCGAGGAGCTGACGGTCGTGCGCGACGGCCAGGTGGTGACGCGCTGGCCCGTCGCTCGCGGCCGTTGAGTATCGTCCGCAGACGGCGACCGACCCGCCCCCAGAGACGGCGCAGGACGAGGATGCCGCGCTCCTTCGCTCGCTTCGCGCCGGCGACGGGCGCGCCTACGAGCGGCTGATCGACAAGTACGGGCCGTCGCTGCTGCGGCTCGCGCTGATGTACGTGTCGACTCGGGCGGTCGCCGAGGAGGTCGTCCAGGAGACCTGGATCGCGGTGCTCACCGGCCTCGAGCGTTTCGAGGGCCGGTCGTCGCTGAAGACGTGGCTCTTCCGGATCCTGACGAACAAGGCCAAGACCCGCGGGCAGCGCGAGGCGCGGACGCTGCCGTTCTCGTCCTTCGCCGCGGACGGCGACGAGGACGAGCCGGCGGTCGCGATCGAGCGCTTTCTCGGACCGGAGTCGCGGCATCGCGGGCACTGGGCCGCGCCGCCGCGCGGCGTCCCCGAGGAGCGGCTCCTCGCCGCCGAGGCACGCGGCCGGATCGAGGAGGCGATCGCCGCGCTGCCGCCGAACCAGCGCGCCGTGATCACGCTCCGAGATGTCGAAGGCCTGTCGGCCGAAGAGGCCTGCAACGTTCTCGGCCTTTCCGAGACCAATCAGCGCGTGCTGCTCCACCGCGCCCGCTCGAAGGTGCGGGCAGCCCTCGAGCAGTACCTGGAAGAGGCGGCATGAGCACGAACACCATCCGAGCGCTCACCTGTCAGGAGATCGTCGAGCTCGTCACCGACTACGTCGAGGGGACGATGAGCCCCGACCTGCGCGCGTCGTTCGAGTTCCACCTCTCGAAGTGCGACGGCTGCACGCACTACGTCGAGCAGATGGCGGCAACGATTCGCATCGCAGGAACGATTGAGAGGGATCAGCTCCCGCAACAGTTCCGAGCAGGACTCATCGAGGCATTCAAAGAGTTCACGCCGTAGCCGTCCGCCGCGGCGACCGACATGGCGGGCGCCGCCGCGCATCGGCCCGCCGTCAGCAGGCATCGGCCCACCGTCAGCAGGCAATGCGAGCGCAGCGAGCGAGCGAGGAGGGGCCTCTGGGGGAACGTAGTTCCCCCGGAAAGAGTTCACGGAGCCGGTGGCGCTTTCATCCGCCGCCTCCGCTGGCTTTCCGGCTAGGCCTTGCGGCCCTCCCGTACAACCTCCGGAAGCGACTTCGACTTACTCGCGCTCCGTGCTCCGTGCAGGCGCCAACCTATGAGAACGGGCCGTGTCCTTCAAGACCCCCGTTCGCCGGAAGCCCGCAAAGAGCGAGAACTTTCTCTCAGCACCCCGGGCAGGGGCCGCGCGTGGACGACGACGAGCGTCTTCGTTGCGCGGGTGAGCGCCACGTACAGGGCGCGCAGGCCCTCGATCTCGTCGGCGTCGTCGACGATTCGGGCGGGCTCGACGAGCACGACCCGGTCGAACTCGAGTCCCTTTGCCGCTCGTGGGGTCAGCGCCTGGATCGGCGAGGAGAGCTCGTCGAAGGCGGTGTCGGGGTGGGGGAGGAGCGGCTCGAGCTCGGTGAGCAGGCCCGCAGGCGCGATCAGCGCGGTGCGGCCGTCGTGCAGCGCCTCGCGGCCTGCCTCGCGGACGGCTGCCGCGACGAGGTGCGCCGGCTCGACCTCGACGAAGCGCGGCGGCTCGCCGCCGCTACGGTAGGCGATCGGCGGCGCGACGTCCGGGGCGATCAGCGGCAGCAGCGGCAGCGCGAGCTCCATCACCTCCCTCGGCACGCGGTAGGCGAGCCGGAGCTCCTCGACCGCCACCGCCATGGCGGGTGCGAGCTGGGGGAGGAGGTCGTCCCAGCTCCGATACGCGATCGGGCCCGCCGCCTGCGCGATGTCCCCGAGGATCGTCATCGCGCCGGCGGTCCGGCGCGCAAGCATGCGGAGCTGCATCGGAGTCAGGTCCTGAGCCTCGTCGACGATCAGATGCCCCTTCGCGCGCGGCGGGCCCTCGAGGAGGGCGCGCGCCTCGTCGAGCAGCGGCAGGTCGGCGTCCGTCCAGCCCCTGCCGCTGCCGCGCGCGAGGACGCGCTGCTCGTCCTCGTCGAGGATGCTCTCGGCCGCCGCGGCGAGCTCTTCCGCGCTCGTCAGGAGCCTGCGGACGAGCTGCTCCGCCTTCGGCCGCGGCCAGAGCGCGTCGAGCGCCCGGTTCAGGAACCCGCCGCTCCGCAGGGCGGCCTCGACCTCGTCGAAGGAGCGGTAGGCCGACGCGCCGAGGCGCGCACCGTAGCGGTCGTAGAAGCCGCGGACGAGCCTCATCCGCAGCCGCTCGCGCCCGGCCGCGTGCGAGGGCGCCTCCTGCTGCGCCTCCTCGACCATCGTCGCCACCTCCTCCGGGCGCAGCCGCAGCTCGATGCCGTCGAGGCGGACGGCGAGCACCTCCACCGGCGGTGAGGGCAGCGCGGCGACGGCGGCGGCGAGGACATCTGCGAGCCGCGCGTCGCCCTTCAGGCGCGCGACGTCCGCTTCGTCCCGCCGCGCGGCGACGGCGCCGTCGACGAGCTCGTCGACCGCGCGCTGCTCGACCCGCTCCTCGCCGAGCATCGGCAGGACGTGGGAGACGTAGTCCATGAAGATCGGGTTCGGCCCGACGACGAGCACCCCGGCCCGCTCGAGCTCGCGCCGGTACGTGTACAGGAGCCAGGACGCGCGGTGGAGGCCGACGGCCGTCTTGCCGGTGCCCGGGCCGCCCTGGATGACGAGGACGCCCGCCGGCTCGCGGGTGATCAGCCGGTACTGGTCGGTCTGGATCGTCGCGACGATGTCGCGCATGTGCTCGTCGCGGCTGCGCTCGAGCTCCTCGAGCAGGATGTCCGCGACGCCGTGGACGACGTCGCCGGCCGAGCCGTCGAGCGGCTCGTCGTACAGATCGACCAGCGTGCGCCCGGAGGTGCGGAAGCGGCGGCGGCGCTCGATGCCCTGCGGATCGCCGACCGTCGCGGTGTAGAAGGGCCGAGCCGCCGGAGCCTGCCAGTTGACGACGATCGGCGTCTGGTCGTCGTGCACCCAGCGCCGGCCGACGTACAGCGGCCGGAGAACACCGTCCAGGTCGAGCCGCCCGAAGCAGAGGCCGCGCTCGGCGTCCTCGAAGGTGAGCAGCCGTCTTGCGCTCCACGCCTCGAGCACGGTGGCCTCGATCTCCCCGATACCGGCTTCGCCTGCGCGCTCGACAATCCGCCGCATCTCCTCGAGGCAGCGGTAGGCGTGGTCGACGTACGCCTGCTCGGACTCCAGCTCCGGGTGCACGGGTCTAGGTGTCGGGCGCCACGGCGTCGCCGAGCCGGACCCGTCCGGGCTCGACGACGTCACCCCACACGCCGAACGGCAGCGGTTCGGTCGTCTCCACGTCGGCGCGGTAGGCGGCGATCGCGTCGAGCGTCTCGAGCGTCGTCTCTCCGGTGTCCGGATCGCGCTTCGTGACGACGCAGCGGCCGACGTTGCCGTGTACGACAACGAGCGCCTCGCCCAGACGCACCCGCTGCCCGAGCCACGTGTCCTCCTCGTGCGCGGCCGCCCCCTCGATCCCGAAGAGCATCCGGAAGCGGCGCGCGTCGACGGCGCTGTTCGCGCCGGCGGCCGCGCGAAGGGCCTCGAGCGAAGCGGTCGAGAGCAGCGTGACGGCGCCGCTGCCGCGGTCGAGCCCGCCGCCCGGCTCGTCCGGCTGCACGAGCCGGAGGGCCCTGCCGGCGACCGCGGACAGCGCATTCGCCCACGGCCCGACCACGACGCGTCCCGGGACGTCGCGCTTCCCGTAGAAGTTCGTCGCCACCCAATCGCCGAGCTCGACCTCGCCCTCGACCACCGCGCCGTCCGGAAAGCGGAGCGTCAGCTTCCGCCGCTCCTCGTCCCACTCTGCTTCGACCGGCAGGAGAGAGCCGAGCTGCTTGGCGTTCAGCAGCCGGCCGTCCTCGCCGATCAGATGGAAGCGGCGGTTTTCGAGGACGCCGAATGGCTCGAGCTCGACTTCCTCGCGCTCTGCCAGCGCCAGGCCCTTGACGGGCGCGACTGAGATCCAGGCGATCCGGGCGGCCATTCGACCAGTGTCGCAGGCGACGATAGACTCGCGGCGTCGCGACGGCCAAAAGGAGGACGTGATGCGGATGAAGCTGCGCCGTAGTCAGCCGAAGGGCAACAAGGCTCGGCGCGCGCTGTTCGCGGTCGGCGCGCTCGGGGCGGTCACCGCCGGTCTCCGCCGCTGGCGGAGCCGGCACAACGGGGACCAGCCCGAGCACTGACGGTTCGGACATGTCGGGGGCGCTCGCCCCTGACATGTCCGCCTGGTCCATTGTCCGAAGGGGCCAGTACGGTTTCGCGCCGTGCGCCTGATCGTCGCCCGCTGCGAGGTTCGGTACACGGGGCGGCTGACCGCGGTCCTGCCGGAGTCGACGCGCCTCCTGATCTTCAAGTCGGACGGCTCCGTGCTCGTGCACGCCGACGCGGGCGGCTACAAGCCGCTGAACTGGATGACGCCGCCGACCGCCGTCGAGGAGGACGG
The DNA here is from genome assembly GCA_035274625.1 of Gaiellaceae bacterium. Taxonomy (GTDB): domain Bacteria; phylum Actinomycetota; class Thermoleophilia; order Gaiellales; family Gaiellaceae; genus DATBLE01. The sequence continues at coordinate 439 of DATENZ010000134.1, read as the reverse complement.
CGCGGTGATCGTCGTCCGCAAGCACGCGGGGAAGACCGAAGACCGGCTCGAGATCCGGATGCTCGAGGTGCTGAGCGACGTCTCGCACGAGATGGGGGAGGCGGCGGGCCTCGAGAAGGACGGGGTCGAGGGCGACCTGCAGGAGGAGCTCGCGGCGCAGCCGGAGGTCCTCGAGGACGGGCTGCGGCTCGTCCGGCGCGAGTGGCCGACGGACATCGGGCCGCTCGACCTGATGTGCCGCGACGAGGACGGCTGCTGGGTCGCCGTCGAGGTGAAGCGGGTGGCGGGGATCGACGCGGTCGAGCAGCTCGCCCGCTACCTGGAGCGGATCCGCGTCGACCCCGCGCGCGCGGCGTGCCGCGGCCTGCTCGCGGCGGAACGGTTCCGGCCGCAGGCGCTGACGCTCGCGGAGGCGCGCGGGATCCGCTGCGTCGAGGTC
>DATENZ010000133.1:0-3042 GCA_035274625.1 Gaiellaceae bacterium | reverse complement strand
CGCTGCTGCGCGCGGCCGACTGGGCCCGCGAGCGGCGGGCGGGGCGCGCGTCCGCGCAGGCGACGTGAAAGTCGTCCACGTCCACCGGATTCGCGGCATCGGCGGGTCGGAGCGGCACCTCCTCACGCTCCTGCCGGCGCTGGCCGAGCGTGAGGTCGAGGTCGTGTTCCTCGGGCTGGACGACCCGGACGGCGTGCTCGAGCCGTTCTACCGCGAGCTGCGGGTCGAGGCGGTGCGGCTCGCGTGCCCGCGCGACCTCGACCCCTCGCTGGCGTGGCGCGTGCGGCGGGAGCTGCGCCGCCTCCGGCCGGATGTCGTCCATACGCACCTCGTGCACGCCGACGTCTACGGGGCGTTGGGTGGCGGGAGGGCTGCCGTCGTCTCGACCAAGCACAACGACGACCGCTTCCGCCTCGGACCGTTCCGCTACGCCGAGCGCACGCTGACGCGGCGCGCCGCGCGCGTGATCGCGATCACCGAGGCGCTACGACGCTTCTGCGTCGAGGGCGTCGGCCTGCCGGCAGAGAAGGTCGAGGTCGTCCATTACGGGCTCGACTCGCTGCCGGAGCCGTGGGGCGAGAGCGCGGAGGTGCCGGTCCCGGAGGACGCGCGCGTGCTGCTCTGCGTCGCCCGGCTGGCCATGCAGAAGGGCGTGGACGTCGCGGTGCGCGCGCTGGTGCGCGTCCGGGAGCGCGAGCCGCGGGCGGTACTGGTCGTTCTTGGCGAGGGCCCGGAACGGCGGCGGCTGGAGGCGCTCGCCGGCGACGGCGTCTACCTCCCCGGACGCGTCGGAGACGTGGCCTCGTGGTACCGCCGCGCGGACCTCCTCGTCCACCCCGCCCGCTGGGAAGGCTTCGGCCTCGCGCTCCTGGAGGCGATGCTCGCCGCGAAGCCCGTCGTGGCTACGCGAGTCAGCTCGGCGCCGGAGATCGTGGCCGACGGCGAAACGGGGCTCCTCGTCGCGCCGGACGACGCCGACGCGCTGGCGGACGCCGTCTCGTCGCTGCTGGCGGATTCGGACCGGGCGGCGGTGATGGGACTCGCAGGCCTCGACCGCGCCCGGAGCGAGTTCTCGGTCGCGAGGATGGCCGAACGCACGATGGCCGTTTACGCGAAGACCTGAGCCCGAAAAGCTCTTACGCGGCGGCGAGCGCCGAGCGGTAGAGGATCTCCGTTCGGTCGACGCAGCGCTGCTCCAGGAACTCCTGCAGCGCCCGCTCCCGCCCCGCCTCGCCCATCCGGGCGGCCAGGTCGAGGTTCCCGGCCAGGCGGACGATCGCCTCGCGGAGCGGCTCGGCCTCGCCTGGCTGGACGAGCAGGCCTGTCTCACCGTGACGGACGAGCTCCCCGAGCCCGCCGATCTCGGCCGCGATCACCGGCCGCGCGCGCTCCATCGCCTCCAGCGCGACCATGCCGAACCCCTCGCCCATCGACGGCACGACGACGACCGCCGAGCGCTCGATCGCGCTCTGGATCGGCGCCACGTAGCCGAGAAACCGCACCGACTCCGAGACGCCGAGCTCCCGCGCCAGCGCGCGCAGCGCGGGCTCGAGCGGCCCGCGGCCGGCGATGTCGAGCTCCAGCGCCGGCACTTCCTTCTTCGCCTCGACGAACGCGCGCAGCAGGACGATGTGGCCCTTGATCGGGATCAGGCGGCCGACGCACAGGAGCCGCGGCGCGTCCGCGCCGTACGGAGCCGGCGCGCCGTTCGGCGTGATCCCGTAGTGGACGATCTCGAAGCCGTCCTCTCGGAAGCCCTCCGTCTGGGCGAGGTAGCGGGCGAGGCCGCGCGAGATCGCGATGTGGACGTGCGCGAGGCTCGCGACCGTCCGGTCGCCGAGCGCGAAGGCGCGGCCCTCGCGGAACTCGTTGAAGCCGTGCTTCGTCGAGAAGCGCACCGGCACCCGCGCCAGCACGCCTGCCAGCTGCCCGTACGCGTCGGCGTGGACGAGGTGCGTGTGGAGGATGTCCGGCCGACGCCGGGCGAGGTACGCGCCGAGCCTGACGAACGCGAGCGGGTCGACGTCGGCCCGCAGCGGCATCGCGTCGAGAGGCACCCCGCGCTTGCCGAGCTCCCGGGCGAAGTCCCAGGCGCCTGGCTCGTTCTCGTGGAGCATCAGCATGCGTACGTCCCAGCCGCGCTCGCGCAGGCGCGGAAGCAGCGAGAGCAGGTGCGCCTCCGAGCCCGAGATGCCGGCCACCTTCTGCAGGTGCAGCACGCGGGTCACAGCGGTGATGATGCCGCCGCGACGACCGCGTCCGCCCACGACTCGACCGAGTGCGACGCCTCGACGCGCCCGCGCAGGGTCTCACCCAGCCGTCGCCGCTCCTCCGGCGGCAGCCCGCCGAGCGCGAGCAGCCGGTCGGCGAGGTCCCGCGCGTCCTCGCGCTCGAACCGGAACTCCGGGTCGAGCAGCGTGTCGAAGGCGGGGTTCGACGCGATCACCGGCACGCAGCTCGCGGACGCCTCGTAGACGACCTTGTCCGTCGCGCCGGCGCGCATGTTGTTGACGAGGACGTCGGCCCGCGCGAGCACGCCCGGCACCTCCGCCCGCAGCACCGCGTGCCCGAGCTTCACCCGCCGCTCGAGCTCCAGCTCGCGGACGAGTCCCTCCAGCTCCGCCCGATGCGTGCGCTCGTCGGCGTTCAGCGCCGGCCCGTAGACCTCGAGCCGCGCGTCGAGGCCGTCGTCCAGCGCGAGCCGGAACCCACGCAGCACGACGTCGAGCCCCTTCGCTGCTGAGTACCGGCCGAGCGCGACCGCCCGCAACCCCTCGCGCGGCGTACCGTCCGCGGAGCAGCTGAACTCGGCCAGATCGATTCCGTGCCCGATCGGACGCACCTTCTCCGAGGGCAGCGGGAAGGTCCGGCGGTCGACCGAGAGCACGACCTGTGACACCCGCTCGGCCGCACGCAGCGTCCGGCTGACGCTCCAGTGCGTGTACCAGAGCAGGACCCGCACGCCGAGCGGCCGCGCGAGCGGCGCGGCCAGCACGGCGTAGATCGGACACATGTGCGCGACGACCGCCGCCGGCTTCGGCC
>DATENZ010000132.1:0-14066 GCA_035274625.1 Gaiellaceae bacterium | reverse complement strand
CAGCCCAGACCCACAGCCGGTCGCTCTTCACCTCGTTGAGCCAGCGCGCGAGATTCGCGACGACCGCGACCGCCAGGTGCTCGACCGCACCGGCCGACGACCGCGCGACCGCCGGCGTCACCCGCGCAGAGCGGTGCGCGGGCAGGACGACCCCGGTCGCGCCCGCGCCCTCGGCGCTCCGGCACACGGCTCCGAGGTTGCGCGGGTCCGTCACCTGGTCGAGGCACACGAGCAACGGCTCGTCCAATGCGGCCAGCTCGTAGGCATCCGCGTAGCGGTACGGCTCGACGCGGGCCACGACCCCCTGGTGGTCACGGGTGCCGGCCACCTCGCTCAGCACCCGCTCCGGAACAACCTTCGGCTTCCGCTCCCAGCCGTCGCGCGCCGCCCGCTCCGTTGCGAGCAGCTCGAGCACCTCGCGCGGGCCGCGCAGCGCTTCCCGAACGGCCCGCCGCCCGTAGACGAGCTCGGAGGTCACTTCGGGACGAGCTGGAAGCCGCCCTCGACGTCGCGAACCTCCCAGCCCTCGTCCTCGATCTGCGCGCGCAACCGGTCGGCGGCCTCGAAGTCCCGCCGCTCCCGTGCTTCGTACCGGTCCTGCGCCAGCGCGACGACGTCCGCCGGAGCGGGCTGCTCCACGGCGAGCGACTCGAGCCCGAAGATGCCGAGAGCCCGCCGAAGCGGGCCGAGCTCCCCCTGCGCGCGCCACTGGTGCATGACGGCCAGCGCCTCGGCGGTGTTGAAGTCGTCGTCGAGCGCGTCGACGAACGGCTGCCACTCTCCCCCGTCCGTCGCGGCAAGACGAAAGGCATTGCGGAGGCTCTCGGTCTGTGCCCGCGCGGCGTCGAGCGTCTCTTCGGACAGGTCGATCGGCGAGCGCCAGTGCGCGGTCATGAGGAACAGCAGCACCGTCTCCCGGCCCCACGTCTCCACCGCCTCGCGAAGCGTGACGATGTTGCCGAGGGACTTCGACATCTTCTCGCCGACCGTCCGCAGCATCCCGTTGTGCATCCAGATGCGCGCGAAGTCATGACCGAGCGCACGCGACTGCGCGAGCTCGTTCTCGTGATGCGGAAAGACGAGGTCGAGACCGCCCCCGTGGACCTCGAAGACAGGCCCGAGGTGCTCCTCGGCCATTACCGAGCACTCGATGTGCCAGCCGGGCCGCCCTTGACTCCACGGCGAGTCCCACGAGGTGTCTTCGCCGAGCTTGTTCGCCTTCCAGAGCGCGAAGTCGCGCGGATCTTCCTTGCGCGGGTTCGGCTCCTGCTCCTCGACCTGATCGGGCCGCTGGCGCGACAGCTCGCCGTAGCGCGGATCGCGCGCGACGCGGAAGTACACGTCGCCCTCGACCTCGTACGCGGAGTCGGCGGCAACGAGCGCCTCGATCGCGGCGACGATGCCCGGAACCGCCTCGGTCGCCTTCGGCTCCACGTCGGGCCGGCCGAGCCCGAGCAGGCCGGTGTCCTCGACGTACCACGCCACTGCCCGCGCCGCGAGATCCGCGCTCGCCCCCGGCGCCGCCTCGTAGATCTTGTCGTTGATGTCCGTGATGTTCTCGACGAGCGTGACCTGGTAGCCCTGCTCGCGCAGCCAGCGGCGCAGCCACATCGAGATCGCGAACGGCCGCGCGTTGCCGACATGGATCCGCTGGTAGACGGTCGGGCCGCAGAAGTACATGCGGATCGGCCCAGGCGGCGGCGGCAGCTCCTCGAGCCTACGGCTGAGCGTGCTGTAGAGCCTGATCGACACGGCGCAGTGCTTCCTCCTCGGGCAGTGCGGCCAGTATCGCGGAGAGCTCGAGCCCGATGTGCGGCGTCTCGGTCGCGCTCTGGGGCGAAACGCGACCTATGCCATCAGCCGCTCCGCATCGGCAAGTGGCTGGTCTTCACCCAGCAGAATCTGACGCCCCCGCGTCAGCATCCACAGACGGTAGGCATGTGCAGGTCGCGGTCAGCGAACGAGCAGAAGCAGGTTCCCGGTCGTGCGGCGTGCCTCCAGATCCTCCTGCGCCCGCGCGGCCTCCTCGAGCGGGTACCGAGCGCCGATCCGCACGTCGAGCTTCCCCTCCCGGATCCACCCGAAGACCTCGGCCGCCCGCCCGAGCAGCTCCTCGCGCGTCGCGGTGTAATCACCGAGCTGCGGCCGGGTGAGAAACAGCGAGCGAGCAGCCAGCCGCGCCGGTTCCATCGGCGGTGCCGGCCCGCTCGCCGAGCCGTACAGGACGAGCATCCCCCGCGGCCGCAGCGCCGCCAGCGAGCGCTCGAACGTGTCCTTCGCGATCCCGTCGTAGACCACGGCGAAGCGGCCCTCCGGCACCTCGCCGTAGCCGATCACCTCGTCCGCGCCCGCCGACCGCGCGAGCTGTGCCTTCTCCTCCGTCGACGTCGTCGCGGTCACGCGCCCGCCGCGCATCTTCACCATCTGCGTCAGCAGCAACCCGACGCCGCCCGCCGCGGCGTGAACGAGGACCTCGTCGCCCTCGCCCACCGGAAACGTCGCATGCGAGAGGTAGTGCGCGGTCAGGCCCTGCAGGAGCGCCGCGCACGCGACCTCCTCGGAGACGCCGTCCGGGACACGCACGGCCTCCTCCACCGGCACGGCCGCCTGCTCCGCATACGACCCCTGCGGTCGCTTCCACGCGACGCGGTCGCCGGGCTCGAACTCGGTCACGCCCTCGCCAACCGCGACGACCGTGCCGGCACCCTCGACCCCGGCGATCACGGGCGGCTTCGTCGGGTAGTGGCCGATCCGCTCGTAGATGTCGCGGAAGTTGACGCCCGCGACCTTGACGTCGACGAGCAGTTCGCCGGGTCCTGCCGCCGGCGCCGGCTCGTCCCGGAGCTCGAACACCTCGGGCCCGCCGAGCGCGGTGACGACGATCGCGCGCACGGGCCGAATCTATCGGGAGGGCGGGCGGAGGGCCGCATGCCTCCGCCCACCCATGGCCACCGCCTACTTCGCGGTGAACGTGACGCTGTCGCTCGACTTCGCGACCCCGTCGAGGTAGAGCGTGGCCTTCAGCGTGTGCTTTCCCTTGCCGAGCTTCGCCAGCGAGTACGACCAGCTGTAGCTCGGGCTCGAACCCGTCGCCGTCGCGGAAACAGGTCTCTTCTTGTCGAGCTGCACCTTGACGGTCGCCGTACCTGCCGGAGCCTGCGGCCCCGCGATCGTGTACGGCTTGCCGGCCATCGGCCGCGTATTCACCTCTGCGCCCTCGCTCGGGTTCGGGCTCGGCGCGTAGTCCTGGATCGCCTGGATGAACGACGACGCGAAGACGTTGTGCGCCGGCGAACCGGCCGGCGGGTTCCCGAGGTTCGCGTACGGGACGACGAACGTGATCGCGTTGCCGTCCACGCTCGCGGAGGTCGCCGGCGCCGTGCCCGTGCCGGGGGTCGCTCCCGTCGCCGCGAGGGTGACGTTCGTCTGGAACGGCAGTCCGTTCACGTTCTGCGTGACGCGGAACGAGGCGCTCCCGGTCGGGCCGAGATCGGTTGCGTCACGGACGAGCAGGCGGTACGTCACCCCGCCGTTCCCCTCCTGCGCCGACAGGCCGACGATGTCGGCCGCGCCGGGACCGGAGTAGTCGCCGCCGTCGCCGTCGGCGATCCGCTGCACCGGCGCTGCACCCGGAGAGCCGTCGTTCGCGGTTCCCGACGCGACGAAGTTCTTGGTCGAGACGACCGAGCCCGCAGCCGGAGCGGAGATGCCGACCGAGGGCGTGCCCGGAACGAGCAAACCGCCGCCGAGCGACCGCACCGAGAGCGCCTTCAGCGCCGCCGGCACGTCGGCCAGTCCCGCCCCCTTGTCGAAGGACGTCGTGCCACCGGCGTTCTGGCCATCAGACACGTACGCACCGCCGAACGTGAACTTGTGCGCGGAGTCCTGAAGCACGTCCTCGACCTGCCCCGGAGTCAGATCCGGCCGCGCCTGGAACATCAGCGCCGCGATGCCGGCGACGTGCGGCGAGGCCATCGACGTCCCGGAGATGCTCCCGTAGAAGCCGAGCCAGCGCAGCTCGTTGATGATCCCGGTCGAGCACACGGCCTCCACGCCGCGGATGCACGCGGCGGTGATGAACGAGCCTGGGGCCGAGATGTCCGGCCAGGTCGCCTGGCTCGACTCGAGGCCGCGGCTCGAGTCCGAGGAGAGCTCCGCGTCGCGGTTCCCCGTTCCGGTCGGGCTCTGAGCGGCCGTGAAGTCGGCGTAGTTGGCGACGCAGATCACACCCGGCGTCGGGTCGTCGCAGTACGACGACGTCGTGTCGGTCGCGCCGGTGCCGCCGCTGTTGCCGGCGGAGAAGACCATCGTCACGCCCTTCCCGACGAGCGCCTTGACCATCGCCGCCTCGACCGAGCTCGGGTCGTAGGTCGCGCCGCCGTCCTCGCCGAACGATTGATTCGAGACGCGGATCCGCGGCACGAAGCTGTCGTAGTTGTCGTACATGTGCTGCCAGGCCTCGAGGGCGTAGAGCACCGTGATCGCCTCACCCGTGCTGTAGACGAACAGCTTCGAGCCGGGCGCGACGCCGGTGAACGTGCCCTTGACGTTCGGGGCCGCCTCGGCGACCGGGTACGGGCCCGTCGATTGCGTGCCGTCGCCGGCGACGATGCCGGAGACGTGCGTGCCGTGGCCGCTCGTGATGTCCGAGTTGCCGGTCCCGACGCTTACGTACTCGAGCGGCCCGAAGCACTGGCCCGTCTCCGTGTCGATCAGGGCCGGGGTCGAGCAGACGACCTTGAGGTTGCTCGCGACCCGGTTCGTGAGATCCGGATGCAGGGCGTTGACGCCCGAGTCGACGACCGCGACGCCGACGCCCTCGCCGTCGAGCGTCTTCCCGGCCGCGTCGACGAACGGACCGCCGGACACCGCCTCCTGTGCAACGCGGGCGCGCGTCGCCCACACCGCGGTGTCGCCGTGGTACGCGAGCCGCTTGTCCTCTTCGAGGTACCGAACGGCGCCGGCCTCGTAGGTGAGGGCTCGGAGGTCGGCGACCGCGCCGACCGCGTAGACGGCGTTGACCGAGCTCTGGAAGTCGGCCGTCGCCGTCAGGTTGTGGCTGGCGAGCAGCGCCGCGTGCGAGGCGCGCGTGCCGCCGTCGAACATGACGAAGCCGCCGTAGGTCGCGTCGGGCGCCAGCGACTGGAGCGCGGACGCAAAACCGGGCGTCGTCTTCACCGGGCCGAGGCCGGCGCCGCCGGCCGGCGCGGAAACTGTCAAGAGCGCGGCTGCGCATGCGAGCGCGGCCGCGACCAAACGAGAACCTGCCATCTTTCCTCCGTCTCCTCGGTGCTGCGTTGACCCTGGGGGTACTGAGCGGATAACGGTTCAGCGCCGCTTTCGGTTGCGGCCCTTTCTAAGCTCCCGTGGCATGGACGCCGACCCGGTCGAGATCCGCGTCCTCGGCTGCCTGATCGAGAAGCAGCGGACGACGCCCGACGCCTATCCGCTGTCGCTGAACTCGCTTCGGCTCGCGTGCAACCAGTCGACGAGCCGCGACCCCGTCGTCGACTACGACGAGTCGACGATCAGGGCTGGTTTGGAGCGGTTGTCGCGCCGCGGGTGGGTTCGGCTCGCGAGCGGGCCCGGCAGCCGCGCGGCGAAGTACCGGCACCTCTTCGGCGAGGCGATGTCACTGGACGACGCCGAGATGGCGGTGCTGGCCGTGCTCATGCTTCGCGGGCCGCAAACGGCGGCGGAGATCTCGCAGCGTTCCGAGCGGCTGTACACGTTCGCGCCGGGCGAGGTCGACGAGACGCTCGAGCGGCTCGCCGGGCGGGAGCTCGTGGCGCGGTCTGCACGACGGCCCGGCGAGCGCGGCGAGCGATATACGCAGCTCCTCGGAAGCGACGCGAGTTCGGCCGAGGAGCCCGAGCCGCGCGAGGCGGAGCCGTCGTTCTCGTCGTCGCTCGAGGAGCGCGTGGCGCGGCTGGAGAAGGAGGTCGCGGAGCTGCGCTCGCAGCTCCTGAACGAGACAAACACAGGGTCTGTCCCGTTCAGTTAAGCGGCAGCCGGGAGCTCGTCGGCCTCGTCGGCGAGAGCCTCGCCGTCGTCCGCGACGATCCGCCCGACGATCTCCTCGATCTCGCGCTCGGAGCGGCCCTCGCGAACGAGCTGCTCGATCAGGATCAGGTATTGCCTGTTCATGCTTCGACGGTAGCTGCCGCGTTCGCGCCCACGAGGAACCGTTCCGGTAACCAAGTGGTCAACGGTTAGGCTGCGGCGTCGTGTGCTTCGAGCTCGACTCGCTGCCGCCGATCCCGCCGATCTCGGGTGCTGCCGTCTCGCACGAGGACGTCGTGCTCGAGGCGGCGGACGGGAACCGCCTGGCGGCGTTTGCCGCGCTGCCCGACGGGCCTGGCGCGGTGGGCGTGGTCGTGCTGCCGGACGTCCGCGGCCTGTACCGCTTCTACGAGGAGCTCGCGTTGCGCTTCGCCGAGCGGGGGATCGCCGCGATCGCGATCGACTACTTCGGGCGGACGGCGGGCGTCGAGAAGCGCGACGACGACTTCCCGTACATGGATCACGTCACGCAGACGTCCCCGAGCGGAGTACAGGCCGACGTGCGCGCGGCGGTCGAATGGCTGCGCGGACGCGGCTTCGGGTCGGTCTTCACGGTCGGGTTCTGCTTCGGCGGGCGGTCGTCCTGGCTTGCGGCTGCGGGCGGACACGGGCTGGCGGGAGCGCTCGGCTTCTACGGCAATCCGATCGACCGCGACGAGCCGGGGCCGGCGTCACGCGCCGCGGAGATGACCGTGCCGATTCTCGCGTTGCAGGCGGGAGACGACCCGAACATCCCCGCGGAGAGCAACAAGGCGTTTGAGGAGGCGTTGCGCGCGGCGGGCGTCGACTACGAGCTCGTCACGTACGACGGCGCGCCGCATTCGTTCTTCGACCGGCGCCACGAGGAGTTCGCCGCTGCGTCGGAGGACGCGTGGCGGCGCGTCCTCGAGTTCATCGGGCGGTACTCCTAGGCGGCGCGAAGCGAGACGACTGAGGAGATCCGCGGCCCGAGGTAGAGCCGCGTCTCGACGACCGCCTCGCGCTCCGTCCTCGCGTCGGGGAACTCGGCGCGCAGCGTGGTCGGCCCCACCTCGACGACCCGGCACCCGTACCGCTCGAGCTGGCGAGCGATCGCCCGCTCCGTGAACTCATCCGCCTCAATCAGCAAGCACACCACGTCTCTTCCAGGTGTAGCGCGGAACCGTAAAGCGGCGGTTAGAAGTTTTCGTCGGAACCGTAAGATTTTGTTGCGCTCGGAGGAAGTCGACGAGCGACGCCTGCGCCTCGGCACTGATCCGCGTGAACTCGACGCCGACGAGGCCGGGCTCGCGCCAGGCGACGCGCGCGGAGGCGTGAATGGGCTTCTCGGGAAGCTCGATCGTCAGCTCGACGGTCGCAGCCATGGGCGCGAGCTCCGGGATCCGCAGCAGCGCGCCGGCGCCGCTGAGGTTGAGGGTCGTGCCGGGCAGCCGGCGGGTCGCCTGCGCGAGGGTCCAGGCGAAGACGTCGACGTGGACGGGGATGCGGCCGTGGAGCCGCCGCTCGACCGGCTCGGGCTCGCCGACCATCCGCAGCTCGACGGCCGGCTGCGGCTGGTCGTGGGTTTGCTCGACGACGACCGCGACCTGCGCGAGCCGGCGGTCGTGCACCCACTCGAGCGTGACCTCCGCCCCCTGTGCGAGGTGGAACGGCTGCCGGATCGGCCCTCGCTGGAGCTCGAGCGCGACAGTCAGCGTCCCGTTCTTGCTCGCAGAGAGATGCCCGAGCAGGCGCGAGTTGTCCGGTGTGACGATCCGGACGGGGTCGTTCGGCTTGGGCGGCTTGATGGTGTGCATATCGGTCCGTGGCGGCGGTACTTCCGCTCACTCGCGTTATCGCCAAAACACGACACGTTTTTCATCCCCGATGCGGGTAGATCCATTTGTGTCATACGCGGCCGTAAGCGCCGTTCGCTTCACCGTGCGGAGCCCGCGGCGCGGCGAAGTGGATCTTCGTCCGTCAGGACCCCGACGGCCGAGCCGTTCGCAAGCGAGGCACTTCGACGCTGGCCATAGCGCGACGCGATCGCCTCGAGCGCTCCGCTCAGCCGACCGGGACGGTAAAGCCCGTGTGCATCCGAGCCGACCAGGTCGCCGACGCCGAGGTCGAGCAGATGCCAGGCGCAGCGTTCCGACGCCGCGCCGTGGGCGCCGATGAACGAGTCGGCGTTGAAGCAGACCAGCGCGCCCTCCTCGACGAGCGGCAAGACGAGCTCCGGGTCGGCTTGGATTTGCTCCGCTCGCTCCGGGTGGGCGAGGACGACGTCCAGCCCCGCGTCGCGCAGCTCGGCGACCTGCTCGCGGGCCGCGCCGAGCACATCCCCGAACGCGAACCACGGGCCGGGGAGCTCGAGCAGCACAGCGTTCGTCCCCTCCAGCACGTAGTCGCGCGGCTCCCCGACGAGGATGCCGGTCGCCGTCAGCTCCCAGCCGAGCCGCAGGTCGAGGCCGAACTCGGCACACCGCCACTTCATCGCCTCGTGGCTCGCGCGCGCCTGCTCCACCCGCTTCGGCGTCAGGAAGTACGGCCCGTCCGGCGGGTGGGCATGCGGCGTGCCGTACAGCACTTTCGTCCCCTCCTCCGCTGCGCGCCGGCACAGGGCGAGGCCCTCATCGATCGTGCGCGCGCCGTCGTCGCCCGACGGGATGACGTGGCTGTGGATGTCGACGAAGCCGGCGATTCCTTGACGGTACCGTCCGCGAGGTGCGGATCGTCCAGTGGATCGAGCCGCTCTTCGAGGACCGGGCTGCGGCCGGGCGCGAGCTCGGCGCGGCGCTGGCCGCACACGGCGTCGACAACCCGATCGTCGTCGGCGTCGCCCGCGGCGGCGTTGCCGTCGCAGCGGAAGTTGCCCGCACACTCGAAGTTCCGTTGACGGCGATCGACGTCGAGCGCGTGAATGCGCTCGGCCGTCGGCTGGGCGCGACGACCGCAGGAGCTCCGGCGTACCTGGGCGACGACCATGACCTTCCGGAGGAGGAGGTCCACCGAGCGATCGAACACGCCCGCCGCGCCGCAGCGGCGCTCGACGAGCGGCTCGGCCACGAGTCGCTTGCGGTGGCGGACCGGACGGCGATCGTCGTCGACGACGGCCTGGTTACCGGCCTGACCCTCGCCGCCGCGTGCCGCTGGGCCAGAGCGGAAAGCGCAACTCGAATCGTCGCCGCCACTCCCGTCGGCCGGGTCGCGGGGCTCGCGCTGCTGCACGGCGAGGCCGACCAGGTCGTCTGCCCTCATCCGCTCGAGCAGCTCGCGGTCGTCGGTCAGGCGTACGAGAGCTTCGACTCGCTCGAGGAGTGGTACATCGCCGCGCTGCTCAAGCATGCGGCTCGCGGTGCCGATTGAGGCAAAGGGCCGTCTCTCGCTTGGTCGAGAGACGGCCCTTTGCGCGGATTGCTACGGTGTCCGATAGAAGCGGCGTGACGCACCTCCGACACTCTCCCCAACGGAGGGGTGCGGCTGCGGAGACCAAGCTGTGGCCGCGTCGGCATCCGCCGCTTCCACCTTCTTCGCAGCGACCGATGACTTTCGCCGGCGCGCGCAGTCTCAATACAGACAGACTGAGTCGCGACTCGACCGGAGGTGAGGGATGAAGAAGACCGTCCTGCTCGTCGGCACGCGGAAGGGGCTCGTCGTGCTCGAGAGTGAGAACCGCAAGGACTGGACGACGCGCGGGCCGTACTGCGAGGCGTGGCCGATCTACCACGCGGTGCTCGACAAGGAGTCCGGGACGATCTACGCCGCCGCGGCGAGCGAGTGGCACGGCTCCGTGGTGTGGCGAAGCAGCGACCTCGGCGAGACGTGGGAGCAGTCGGGCGAAGGGCTGACCTACGGCGACGACTCGGAGCTCAAGCTCTCGAAGATCTCCAGCCTCAGCGCGGGCCACGGCCGCCTGCTCGTCGGCGCGGAGGCGTGCGGCATCTTCGAGAGCCGCGACGGCGGCCAGACCTTCTCGCTCCTCAGCACGCTCGACGACCAGCCGGGGCGCGACAAGTGGAATGACCCCGCGAACCAGCCGCCGGGCCATCTCGGGATCTCGCAGATCATGCAGCACCCCGACGAGGCGGAGCGCTTCTGGGCGATCGTCCAGGGCCACAGCACGTTCGAGACGACCGACAACACGAAGACCTGGGCGCCGCGCAACAAGGGGCTGAGGGCGGACTGGCCGCTCGAGAACCCGGAGGTCGGCTACTGCGTCCACTGCCTCTGCATGTCGCCGACCGACAAGAAGCGGATGTACCAGCAGAACCATGTCGGCATGCACCGCAGCGACGACCAGGGCCTGACGTGGACGGAGATCAGCGAGGGGCTGCCGACCGAGTTCGGCTTCGCCGCCGCCGTCCATCCGCACGATCGCGACACCTTCTACGTCGTTCCGCTCGACCCGGGCCACGGGCGCTGCATGCCCGACGGGCACGCGGCGGTCTGGCGGACGAAGGACGCGGGCTCGAGCTGGCAGCGCCTCGACAAGGGGCTGCCGCACGAAGAGGCGCACCTCGGCGTCCTCCGGCGCGGGATGACGATCGACTCCGAGGACACGCCCGGCCTGTACTTCGGCTCGAGCACCGGGCAGGTCTTCGCGAGCGTCGACGAGGGCGACAGCTGGAACGAGATCGCGAGCTACCTGCCCGGCATCTCCTCCGTCGAGGTGGCGGTGCTGTCGTAGCGATGGCCGAGGTCCATCTCCCCACCACGCTGCTGCCGCTCTTCCAGGGCCTGCCGCGCCACCTCGAGATCGAGGCGGAGACGGTGAGCGACGCGATCGCGCGCCTGGACGAGCAGTGGCCGGGGATCCGCGACCGGCTGTGCGAGTCCAGCTCGTCGCTGCGGCCGCACATCAACGTGTACGTCGACCGCGAGCGCGCGCAGCTCCACACCGAGCTGGACGCGCGCTCGCGGATCGACGTGATCGCCGCGATCAGCGGCGGCTGAGCCGCTCGCGGAGGACGTCAGCCACGTTCTGCGCCAGTAGAGGCGCGTGCTCGAGCACGGCGAGCGTCGCTGCGTGGACTTCTCTCCCGGCGACGTTCACGTAATCGTGCTGGACGTCGCTCCGCCGCTCCTGAGCGTCCTTAAGCGCGGCGCGCGATCTCGCGGTGATGACTCGATCCTCATTGAGAAGCCTCAGCGCCTCGATTGAGGTCAGGTCGGACCCGGGCGCAGCCCAGCCTTCGAGGCGCGCCAGCTCCTGGGCGATCTTGAGACACGCGTTGATCCCGTTCTCGTAGCCCGCCTGGACGGCGTATGCCCGCGTGAGCAGCTCCGGATTGTCGGAGCGCCATGCAGCCTCGAAAGCGTCCAGCTCGAAGTCGCCGCCGAATACCGCTGCCGCGTGCTCGAGAGCTGCTACGTGCCGCCGGAGGTCGAGGACGCGCTTTGTGATCGAGGCCTCGAGAGCGGCACTGTCCTCGTGGCTCATTCGGCGCCGAACGCGGCCTCAAAGGCATCGTTGATGAGGCGATGCTCGCGCCGGGCTGCGCGCTCGATCCGCTCCCGGTCCCGAAGGAGAGCCGACCAGCCCTCGTCCCGGTCGACCAACACGCGCCCCTCACGCAAGACCTCCCTGAGCAGGAGTGGCGCGCCTCTGGCGTCTTCCAGCGTGACGAGCTGCACCCGCCGGCCGAGCCTGTCGGACAGTCGCGAGGCGACTCGTCGCGCGTTCCCTCGGTCGCGCAGGCTGCCGAGCAGGTCGACATCGCTGGCGTCGCGGGCGTCGCCGCGCGCCCACGAGCCGAAGAGGACGGCGAGTGAGACGTCGGGCTCCGTGCGCAGCAGCTCGCGCAGGCGCGCGAGTAACGGCCAGACCTGGCGAAGGTAGCTCCGCTCGGCCAACGACAGGTCTGCGGTACGCGGCGACGGTCGCCTCGCGCGCAGCAAGCCTTGGTTCAGCGCGCGCCGGAGCGTCCGGTCGGTCGTGTCGAGTTCCGACGCGAGCTCTGCGAGTGACGTCCGCATGGCCTCAGAGTAGCGGGCTGGTATGTCCGTTAACAAGTCGTAGTATGTCCGTTATCGGCATGTCGTAGGCTGCCGCTCGTGGAAGCGGCGCTCATGGCGTGGTTCGCGGAGAACAGCCGCGACCTGCCCTGGCGACGGACGCGCGATCCCTACGCGATCCTCGTCTCCGAGGTGATGCTCCAGCAGACGCAGGTCTCGCGCGTCGTGCCGCGCTACCTGGAATGGCTGGCCCGGTGGCCGACCGCGGACGCGCTCGCGGTGGCGTCGACGGCCGACGTGATCCTCGCCTGGCAGGGGCTCGGCTACAACCGGCGCGCGGTCAACCTGCACCGCGCGGCCCGACACGTCGCTGCCCACGGCTGGCCCGAGGACCTGACCGAGCTGCCGGGCGTCGGCGCCTACACAGCGGCCGCGATCGGCAACTTCGCCTTCGGCCGCGACCTTCTGCCCGTGGACACGAACGTGCGCCGGGTGCTCGACCGCACCTGCGGCGAGTTCGGCTGCGACTGCGCGCAGGCGCTCTTCGACCTCGGCGCGACCGTGTGCCTGGCCCGTGTGCCGCGCTGCGGCGTCTGCCCGCTCGCGGGGAACTGTCCCTCCCGCGGTCGCACCTACGAGCCGCTCCGCAAGCAGGGGCCGTTCGAGGGCTCGTTCCGGCAGCGGCGCGCCGCGCTGCTGCGGCTGGTCGCCGCGGAGCCCCAGCCGGTTGCGGCCGACCGGGACGCGGTCGACTCGCTGGCGGCCGACGGGCTCGTCGTCGTCGAGGACGGAGTCGCTAGGTTGCCGTCGTGAAGACGCGCTACGACGAGCTGATCGCCGACCTGCGCGCGGGCGCCCGGCCCGCCCGTCCGGCGCCACCCGAGTTTTCCGCGTACCTCGAGAAGGTGCGCAGCGGCGCGCACCAGGTCACCGACGCCGACGTCCAGGCACTGAAGGACGGCTTCTCCGAGGACGAGATCTTCGAGCACACCGTCTCCGCCGCGGTCGGGGCGGGGCTGGCGCGGCTCGAGGCCGGCCTGAGGACGCTCGAATGAGGCTCGCCGCCGTCGACTCCGGGCACTCGCCGGAGCACGCCGCCGTCCTCGACCGGATCCGCGAGCAGCGCGGCAGCGAGCCGACGGGCGTCCTGAAGACGCTCTACTACCGGCCCGAGCACTTCGGGCAGCCGTTCTCCGACGCGCTCGACCTGGCGATGCGCGGCCCGTCCGACTGGAGCCCGGGCGAGCGCGAGCTCTTCGCCGGCTTCGTCTCGTCGCTCAACGAGTGCCCGTTCTGAACGGGCGCCCACGGCGCGGTCGCGTCGTACGCGCTCGGCGAGGAGGTGTGGGAAGGCGTCAGGCGCGACTGGCGGACGGCGCCCGTCGACGAGCGGCTCCGCGCGATGCTCGGCTTCCTCGAAAAGCTGACCCTGCAACCCGAGGAGCTCACCCGTGAGGACGCCGAAGCCGTGCGCGCCGCCGGCGTGTCGGATGACGCGATCGTCGATGCGATCCACGTCGCCGCGCTCTTCAACATGATCGTCCGGCTCGCCGACTCGCTCGGCTGGGACGTCCCGCCGTGGGAGGCGTTCTACGGCCGCGCGGAGGCGATGCTGGCGAGCGGCTACGCCTTCGACAGCCGCTAGCGCGCCCGGAGGAAGTCGGCGAGCAGGCTCTGAAGGGAGGGCGCGCTCTGCAGGAGCGCGATCCCGTGCGCGTCGCTCGAAAAAATCTCCACTTTCTTGTCACTCGACGCGGTCGCGGCGAACATCGCCCGCGCCGCGCCGGGGAAGTCGTAGCGTCCGGCGGGCTCGTCGCGGCCGGCGGCGTACAGGACGGGGACGGTCAGCCTCGGCGCGGTCTTCAGGGCGTCCATGCCGATGTAAGCCTGTGGCGCCGAGAGCGAGACGACACCGGCGAGCGGCGGTCGGATGTTCGCGGCGGCCACGAGCGAAGCGATGCCGCCCATCGATGCGCCGACGACGACGACGGTCTTGGCGCCGAGGCCGCGGACCGCGCGCACCGCGGCGGCCACGTCCCCGGGCAGCCGCGGCCCGCGGATGAAGCCCTTCGAGAACCCGTGCCCGCGGA
>DATENZ010000131.1:0-20422 GCA_035274625.1 Gaiellaceae bacterium | reverse complement strand
GACGTCCGGGATCCGGAAACCGTCCCCGATCTCGATCAGCTCGCCGCGGCCGACGAGCACCTCGCGCAGCGCGCGCTCGGGGTCGAGGTAGAGGAGCAACGTGCCTTCGAGGGCTGCGAGGGTGAGCTTGTCCGCGCGCAGCGCCCGCTGGAGCGGATGCCGCCGCAGGCGCTCGACGAGCTCCGCACGGCCGACGACGATCCCCGCCTGCGGCCCGCCGAGCAGCTTGTCGCCGGAGAAGCAGACGAGGTCGGCCCCCGCCGCGAGCGCGTCGCGCGCCGACGGCTCGTCACCGAGGAACGCAGCGTTGCTTGCGCCGAGGTGGCCGGAGCCGAGGTCGTCGACGAGCGGGAGGCCGTTCCGGTGGGCGAGGGCCGCCAGCTCCGCCGTCGACGGCAGCTCCGTGAACCCGACCAGCCGGAAGTTCGACTGGTGCACACGGAGCAGCAATGCGGTCTCGGCGCCGATCGCGCGCTCGTAGTCGGCGGGTCGCGTGCGGTTCGTCGTCCCGACCTCCACGAGCCGCGCGCCCGAGCGGGCGAGGACGTCCGGGATCCGGAAACCGTCCCCGATCTCGATCAGCTCGCCGCGGCCGACGAGCACCTCGCGCCCCTCGGCCAGCGCGGCGAGCGCGAGCAGCACCGCGCCGGCGTTGTTGTTGACGACCAGCGCCGCCTCGGCGCCGGTCAACCGGCGGAGGATCGCGGCCGTGTGGTCCTGGCGCGAGCCGCGGACGCCCTCGGCGAGGTCGTACTCGAGGTTGGAGTAGCCGCGCGCCACGTCTCGGACGCGCTCGAGAGCCGCGTCGGCGAGCGGCGCGCGGCCGAGGTTCGTGTGGACGATCACCCCGGTTGCGTTCAGCACCCGGCGGAGCCGCGGGCGCCGCACCTCCTCCAGCTCGGCCCGCAGCCTCGCCTCCAGGTCGCCCGGATCGGCCCCGGCGCGGATCTCCTGACGGGCCAGGGTGAGCACTCGCCGGGCCGCGTCGACCGCCAGCGGATCGTCGATTCCCCGCGCGAGCTCGTCCACGGAAGGCAGGTCTCGGAGCTTCATCGGTTGAAGTCTAGGGCGCTATCCTGGGCCGGCTTGCGCGGATTCCCCCTTGTCCTCGCGCTCGCTGCGTGCCTTGTCGTCCCCGCCGCCGCGGCGGAATCGCAGCAGCCGCTCGTCTATCGCACGGGCGAGCTGCGCGCGCACGGGATCGGCGTCACGGCGCGTTCGGCGATCCTCGTCGACGGGACGACCGGCAAGGTGCTCTGGGCCAAGCGCGCACAGGTGCGGCGTCCGATCGCCTCGACGACGAAGATCATGACCGCGCTCGTCGCGATGCAGCGCCTGGGGCCGCACTCGGTCGTCACCGTCGACCGGCTGGTCACGCGGGTGCCGCCGATCAAGGAGGGCCTGCGAGCGGGCGAGCGGGTCGAGGCCTGGAAGCTGCTCTACGGCCTCCTGCTCTACTCGGGCAATGACGACGCCGTCGCCCTCGCGGTCGGGGCCGGCGGCTCACGCAGCCGATTCGTCGACCTGATGAACGAGAAGGCGCATGCGCTCGGCCTCCGGAACACCCATTTCCGCAGCCCGAGCGGGCTGCTCGACCGCGACAACTACTCCACCGCCTGGGACCTGGCCGCGCTCACGCGCTACGCGCTCTGGAACTCCCGCTTCCGCGCGATCGTGCGTACCCGCGTGAAGCACGTCCCGTGGACGCTCCCGGTCGGCGAGAAGATCTTCGTGAACAAGAACCACCTGCTCGGCGCCTATCGCGGCGCCGACGGCGTGAAGACGGGGTGGACGACGCTGGCCAAGCACTGTCTCGTGGCTTCTGCCCGCCGGCAGGGCCTGCACCTGATCGTCGTCGTCCTCGGTGCTGACGACTCCTACGCCGACGCGCGGAAGCTGCTCGACTTCGGCTTCGCGACGCGCGGCTAGCTCACTGCCCCTGGAGGTAGGCGAGCACGGCCAGGACGCGGCGGTGGTCGCTCTCCGAGGGCGGCAGGCGGAGCTTCTGGAAGATGCTGGCGACGTGCTTCTCGACGGCGCCGACGGTGAGGACGAGAGCCTCGGCGATGCCGGCATTGGAGCGACCTTCCGCCATCAGCTTGAGGACGTCCTGCTCCCGCTGGGTCAGCACGTCGATCGGCCTCGAGCCGCGCTGGCCGAGCAGCTGCGCCACGACCTCGGGATCGAGCGCAGCGCCTCCTGCCCCGACGCGGCGGACGGCGTCGACGAAGTCGCTCACGTCCATCACGCGGTCCTTGAGCAGGTAGCCGATGCCGCCTGCACGCGTCTCGCCGAGGAGCTCCGCCGCGTACGTGTGCTCGACGTACTGCGAGAGGACGAGGATCGCCGTCCCGGGTGCCGTGCGCCGGAGCTCGAGCGCCGCGCGGAGCCCCTCGTCGCGGAACGTCGGCGGGAGGCGGATGTCGACGATCGCCAGGTCGGGCTGCTCGCGGAGGACGGCGTGGACGAGCGCGTCGGCATCCGCGACCTCGGCGACGACCTCGAAGTCGTTGTCGCGGAGCAGGCGGGCCAGCCCGTCGCGGAGGAGGGCGAGGTCCTCGGCGATCACGATTCGCATGGGAGCTCCGCGCGAATCGTCGTCGGGCCCCCGTCGGGACTGGCGACCGAGAAGGTCCCGTCGAGCGCCTCGACCCGCCGGCGAAGACCGACGAGGCCGTTCCCGGATTCGTCGGCGCCGCCGCGTCCGTCGTCGGTGACCTCGACCTCGAGCATGTCGCCGCGGCGGCCGACGCGGACCTGGATTCGCGTCGCCCCGGAATGCTTGGCGGCGTTCGCGAGCGCCTCCGCCGCGACGAAGTACGCGGCTGTCTCGATCCTCGCGGGCGGCCGCTCGTCGAGAGCGACCGAGACGGTCGTCTCGAGCCCGTTCCGGTCGACGAGCGTCTCGAGGGCGGCGCCGAGCCCGCGGTCGGAGAGGACGGGCGGGTAGATGCCCCGCGCGAGGTCGCGAAGCTCGCGCAGCGCCTCGGCCGCCCCGGCGCGGGCCTCGGCGACGAGCTTCTCCGCGGCCTCCGGGTCGGAGCGGAACTTCTGCTCCGCCATACCGAGGTTCAGGCCGAGCGCCACGAGCCGCGCCTGCGCGCCGTCGTGGAGGTCTCGCTCGATCCGGCGGAGCTCGGCGTCCTGCTCGTCGACAGCTTCGGCCCGCGTCGACTCGAGCCGCTCGACCCGTCGCCGGAGGCGGCTTCGCGTCCCCGCGCGGGTGGCGGCGAAGTGGATCGCCAGCGGTTGGCCGAGCCCGAGCAAGACCCAGCCGGGCCAGAAGTGCCCCCGGCCGGTCACCGCCCAGACGAGGGTGACGAAGAGGAAGAGCGCGGCGGTCACCCCTGCGTGGACGGCGAGCAAGCGCCGCGCCGGCCGCCTCGCCTCGACGAGCTCGACCCAGGCGTGGACGGCGAGGACGAGTGCCAGCGGCAGGATCACCCACTCCGGCCAGAAGTACCCGCGTCCCGCGAGCGCCCAGACGACCACCTGCGTCAGCACGATCCCGGCCGCAACCCCGGCGTGGATCCCGAGCGCGCGGCGCCGGCGCCGACGGCGCTGCTCAGGGGAGGCGGAGACGTCGCGCCGGCCCTCGAGCAACGATGCAGCCAGCCGCGCCGACGCGGACCCGAGCAGGCGGGCGAGCCACCCCGCCGCGACGAGCCCGGCGACGCCCGCAGGGACGAAGAGGAACGCGCGTCCGAGCGTGTCCACGTGCCAGGACGAGGTGATGTCGGGCGCCGACCACCGGTACCAGATCGGCAGCGTGATCGACCCGGCCGCCGCTGCGATCAGCGAGAGCTCGCCGACCGCGAAGCCGAAGCCCAGCGTCATCCGCAGGACGAGGTAACCCTGCTGCCTCCAGAACGACGGGTCGGCCACGACCGCCTTTGCGTGGCCCCAGAACCCGCGGCCGCAGGAGGATGTCGGCGGGTCGGTCGCCACGCCGAGCAGCGAGTGCGCCAGCGCCGCCTCCGTACGGGCGAGGAGCCCGACCGCGCCGCGGTAGGCGAGGAGGACCGGGACGACGAGCGGCGTGATCAGGAGCACGCCGATCGCCGTCCAGCCCGCGGTCAGCAGGGCGAGCACGACGGCCGCGATCGGTACGGCGGTGGCCAGGTGAAGGAGGTCCCGATAGGTCTGTGCCTGGAACCAGGGGCGGAAGGGGGCGATGAGGCTCATGGTCTTCTCCGAGGGTCGACTGATCTTCACCCAAGGCTGCCCGCGAGGTCGATCGGCGGCCACGGGGCTGACCGGCGTCTCGGAGTCCGGCTAACCCCCGGCCGCCGAAGTTCGCCGGAACGGGCCTTCGGCCTGTTCCCGCTCAGGGGCCTGCCCCATGCTGGTCAGGCCCTGGTCGTCGGCCCCGCGTGGCGGGGCCGGCCGCCTGGCTACTGCGCGTCGGCTTTCGCAGGCTCGTGCCGGGGCTCCGCGCAGGCGCGCTCCCAGCACTGGCGGATGCGTCCAACCGCATCCGCCACGTCGTCCGTGAGGTAGAGAAGCGCGAGGTCGTCCGCAGAGATCTTCCCGCCGGCCAGCGGCCGGCTGCCGATCCACTCGACCAGCCCGCGCCAGTAGTCCGTCCCGACGAGCACGACGGGAAACTCGCGCACCTTGTCGGTCTGGATCAGGGTCAGCGACTCGAAGAGCTCGTCCAGCGTCCCGAAGCCGCCCGGGAAGAGGATGAAGCCCTCGGCCGCCTTCACGAGCATCACCTTCCGCGCGTAGAAGTGCCGGAAGGTCACGGCCAGGTCGAGGTACCGGTTCGGCTTCTGCTCGTGCGGCAGCTCGATGTTGAAGCCGACCGAGAAGCCGCCTCCTTCCTTGGCGCCGCGGTTCGCCGCCTCCATCACTCCCGGCCCGCCGCCGGTGATCACCGCGAAGCCCGCCTCCGCGAGCAGCCGGCCGCACTCGCGCGCCTCTCCGTAGTCGGGGTCGGCCGGCCCGATCCGGGCGGAGCCGAAGACGGTCGCCGCCGGTCGGTCGATGCTGTCGACCGCTTCGAACCCGAGCCGGAACTCCTCCGCGATCATCTCGATGTGCGCGGCGAGGTCGCCGCGCTCGTGCTCGAGGATCCGTCTGTCGACGGCCATCAGAGGCGGTGTTGGTGGACGTGCGCCGCGACCATGCCGATGATCAGTGCCGCCGCGAGGCCGAGGTAGACGACGGTCACCGCGGTCGCCTTCCCGGGGGTGCCGCCGAGCCGCATCGTCCGGATCGAGCGCCAGACCGTCCCGCCGTCGAGGAACCCGATCGGCAGCAGGTTGAACAGGTTGAGCAGGAACCCGGTGTAGCCGAGTGCCTGCCAGAGTCCCGAGTCGCGCTGCTCGCCGACCGCCCAGACGACGGCCGCCCCGGCGCCGCCGTAGATCGGCCCCGCGAGCGAGATCCAGGCGCTCTGCCAGGGGTTCATCCGGGCATCCCGGATCGCGACGTACGCGCCGAAGAACGGGATGAAGACCGGCAGCGCCGCGTTGAAGCCGCGCCGCCGCGCCTCGATGAAGTGGCCGAGCTCGTGGACGAGGATCAGCAGGACGAAGCCGATCGCGAACCGCCAGCCCCAGATCAACGCATACCCGCCGACGGCCACGAAGATCGAGGCGAACTTCGCGAAGGCGAACCCGAACTTGATCACCAGGCCGAGCGCCACCGCGATCGGCGCCCAGAGCTTCCGAGCCACCACGCGCCATGTGGGCTCGGGGTGGATCGGCCGGTAGTCGCGCTCCGGGATCTCGGGCGGGAAGTCCGTCACGGAATGCTGATCGGGCGCCCGTCCGCTTCCAGCTCGGGGCCGGAGAAGATGCAGTCGATGTGGATCGTCGACTCGTTGTCGCCACCGTAAAGGCCGGTGTTGCGGCCGATCGCGACGTGTGCTGTGCCGCCGGCCTTCTCGTCGAGCATCACGTGCCCGCGCGGCGTCACGGCGTCGTTGAGGCCGATGCCGAGCTCGGCGATCACGTCTCCGCCCGTGCCGGCGTCGGCGACGAGCTCGCGCAGCATCGCCGCGGCCTTCCCGCCCTCGATCGCCGTCACCCGTCCACGCTCGAAGCGCAGGGTGACGGGGGCGTCGACCAGACCGTTCACGGTGTACGGGACGGTGAGGTCGGCGACGAGGACGCCGTCGGCGCCGTCGCTGTGCGGGGCGACGAAGATCTCTCCGCCCGGGTAGTTCGCCCCCTCGCCCGGTTCGAGCGCGGTGGCATCCGTCCGCCAGGGACGGCCGTCGACCCTCAGCGTCAGGTCCGTGCCGGCGCGGCCGCGGATCCGCAGCTGCCCGCTGCCTTCGACCTCGGCAAGCAGCCGCCGCGCCCTCTCGGCGAGCTCGGGCGGAGGCTCGGAGAGCTCGCCGTTCAGGATCTCGGCGTCGACGAAGCCCATGAAGATCTGCCGGCCCCCATGGCCGGTGATCGTCTCGAGCAGCTTGAAGCGCGCGGCTGCCTCGTCGGGCCGCGGCGTCTGGGCCATGAAGACCGACAGGTCGGCGGCGCGCGCGCCGTCGGCGATGCCGGGCGGAAGCTCGGTCAGCGGCCGCTCGCCCGCCCAGAGCTCGAGGCGGGGCTCGGCGCCCGCGTCCTTCAGCGCAGCGGCGAGCTGCGATCCCTCGGCGACGAGCGGCTCGTCGACGACCACGAGCGCGTGCTCGCCGGGCTGGACCCGGGTGGCGGTGACGAGGTTCTCGCACCAGCCCGGATGGCTGAGCTCGGCCACCGAGCCATCGTAGCCAGGACGTGAGGGAGCCCTGGTTCCCGCACGAGCCCCCTCCTCCTCCGCGCGTCAGGAACCTTGGCCGATCCACTCCTCACCGCCCTCGTAGACCTCTTTCTTCCACAGCGGAACGGTCTGCTTGAGCGTGTCGATCGCGTCCTTGCAGGCCGCGAGCGCGTCGCCACGGTGCGGGGCGGAGACGGCGATCGCGACCGAGAGCTCGCCGATGTCGACCCGGCCGGTGCGGTGCGTGATCGCGATCTCGCAGAGCTCGTAGCGCTCCTTGAGCGTCACGGCGATCTCGGCCATCACCTGCTCGGCCATCCCGCCGTAGGCCTCGTAGTCGAGGTAGTGGACGTTGCGGCCGCGCGACTCCACCCGCGTCGTCCCGATGAACGTGGCGATCCCGCCCGCGCGCGGGTCGGAGACCTCGCGGATCACGGCCGCCGGGTCGATCGGCTCGTCGGTCAGCCGGAAGCCGCCGCCCGAGACCGGTGGGATCAACGCGACCTCGTCCCCGTCGGCAAGCGCCGTGTCGCGCGAGGCGTACTGCTTGTTCACGGCATAGAGGAGCCCCTGCGGCTCGTCTCCGAGCGAGAGCGCCGGCCAGACGTCTGCCACGGTCGCGGCGTCGATCGTCCGCTCCGACCAGCCGGCCCGCTCGCGCAGGCCGGCGAACAGCCTCACGGTCACTGCCACGGCGTAAGCGTACGATTCCGGTGTGGTTCTGCGTGAGGAGCGGCGCGAGACCGACTCCGGAATCGAGGTGAAGCCGGTCTACACCTCGGAGGACGTCCCCGATCGCGACCTCGATCTGCCGGGCGAGTATCCGTTCACCCGCGGGCCGTACGCGACCATGTACCGCGGTCGGCCGTGGACGATCCGGCAGTACGCCGGCTTCGGGTCGGCGGAGGAGACGAACGCGCGCTTCCGCTACCTGCTCTCGCGCGGGCAGACGGGGCTCTCGACTGCGTTCGACCTGCCGACGCAGCTCGGGTACGACTCGGACGACGCGCGCGCTCTGGGTGAGGTGGGGCGCACCGGTGTCGCGATCGACTCGATCGTCGACATGGAGTTGCTCTTCGACGGGATTCCG
Organism: Gaiellaceae bacterium; assembly: GCA_035274625.1. GTDB lineage: Bacteria > Actinomycetota > Thermoleophilia > Gaiellales > Gaiellaceae > DATBLE01. The sequence continues at coordinate 12,618 of DATENZ010000131.1, read as the reverse complement.
CTCGGCGAGGTGTCGTGCTCGATGACGATCAACGCCCCGGCGTCGCTCCTGCTGCTGCTGTACGAACTCGTCGCGGAGGAGCAGGGCGTCTCGGGCGACCGGCTGCGCGGCACCGTGCAGAACGACATCCTCAAGGAGTACGCAGCGCGCGGGAACTACATCTTCCCGCCGCGCCCGTCGATGCGGCTGACGACCGACCTCTTCGCCTACTGCGCGGAGCGGATGCCGAGCTGGAACACGATCTCGATCTCCGGATACCACATCCGCGAGGCCGGGTCGACGGCGGTCCAGGAGATCGCGTTCACGCTGGCGAACGGGCTCGCGTACTGCCGCGCGGCCGTCGACGCGGGCCTCTCTCCAGACGCGTTCGGCGAGCGCCTCTCGTTCTTCTTCAACGCGCACAACCACTTCTTCCAGGAGGTGGCGAAGTTCCGGGCGGCGCGCCGACTCTGGGCGAAGCTCCTTCGCGAGCGGCTCGGTGTGACGAACCCGCGCGCGCTCGCGCTGCGGTTCCATGCCCAGACCGGTGGCTCGACGCTGACCGCGCAGCAGCCGGAGAACAACATCGTGCGGGTGGCGATCCAGACGCTCTCGGCGGTGTGCGGCGGGGCGCAGTCGATCCACACGAACGGGTTCGATGAGGCACTCGCCCTGCCGACGGAGCGCTCGGCGCGGATCGCCCTGCGGACCCAACAGATCATCCAACACGAGGCGGGCGGGACGGACACGGCCGACCCGCTCGGCGGCGGGTTCTTCCTCGAGGCGTTGACGGCCGAGCTCGAGGAGCGGGCGCTCGAGCTGATCGACCGCGTCGAGGAGCTCGGCGGCGCCGTCGCCGCGATCGAGCAGGGCTTCGTGCAGCGGGAGATCGAGGACGCCGCGTTCCGGTTCACCGCAGACGTCGAGGCGGGGCAGCGGGTGATCGTCGGCGTCAACCGGTTCGAGGAGGAGGACGCCGAGCACGTCGAGCTGCACCGGCTCGACCCGGAGATCGAGCGGCGCCAGCTGGAGCGGACCGCCCGCGTGCGGGCGGAGCGAGACGCCGACGCCGCCGCGGCCGCGCTCGCAGAGGTACGGCGGGTCGCGGGCGGCGACGAGAACCTCCTACCGCCGATGCGCGAGGCGCTCCGCGCGCGCTGCACGATCGGCGAGATCTGCAGCACGCTGCGCGAGGTGTGGGGGACGTACGACGCCCAACGGGCCTAGCCCGTTCGGGCCGTGACCCGGGGACAGTCCCTGCAACGTGGGCGTCACGCGCCGTCCACAGGCTCGCGGCAGTTCGGGCCGTGAGCCGGGGACAGTCCCCTGCACCGCGAGCGTCACGCGCCGTCCACAGGCTCCCGCTGCCGCCCGAGCGACGCCCTGCGAAGCTAGGCCGGGTGCGGATCCTCCTCGTCTCGCAGATGTATCCCGGGCCCGCGGACCCGGATCTCGGCGTGTTCGTCGCGCAGATGGAGGAGGCGCTCCGCGGACGCGGCCACGAGTTCGAGCGCGCCGTCGTCGACCGGCGCGTCGGCGGACCGGGGCGGCACGTCCGGCTCGCCCGCGACGCCCGGGCGGCGGCCGATCGGTTCCGACCCGACGTCGTCTACGCGCACTTCCTCTTTCCCGCCGGACTCGCCGCCGCCCGCGCCTCCGGCGCGCCGCTCGTCGTCACGGCACACGGCCAGGACGTCGCCAACATCGGCCGGATCCCGGGCGTCCGCCCGGCCACCGCCTACGTCGTCCGCCGCGCCGCGGCGGTGATCGCCGTCTCCGACTGGCTGCGCCGCCAGCTCGAGACGAAGCTCGACGCGGCTCGTGGGAATGTCGAGGTGGTCGACAGCGGTGTCGACCTGGATCTCTTCCCCGTCCGCCCGGCGCCCGAGGGGCCGCCTGCGTTCGTCTGCGTCGGCTCGCTGACCGAGCGCAAGAACCCGCTCCGGCTCGCCGCCGCGTTCGAGCGCCTCGGCGAAGGCGCGCTGACGTTCGTCGGCGACGGCCCGCTCCGCGGTGCGCTGGAGGGGCGTCCCCGGATCACCGTCACCGGCCGAGTGCCCCACAACCAGGTGCCGGGCTGGCTGGCGAGCGCGCACGTCGTGTGCGGCCCGAGCCTCGTCGAGCCGTTCGGCCAGGCGCTGCTCGAAGGGATGGCGGCAGGCCGCTCCGTCGTCGCGACGAGGAACGGCGGCCCGCCCGACTTCGTCACGCCCGAGGCGGGCGTGCTCGTCGACCCCGAGAGCGAGGACGAGATCGAGGACGGCCTACGCCGCGCGGCCGCCCTTCCGTGCCCGAACGAGGCGGCGCGGGCGGCAGCGGCCGAGCACGACGTCAGGCGGCAGGCGGAAAGGGTGGAGGCGATTCTTCTGCGAGCCGCTCGAGGTCGGCCAGCCTGACCTCGACGAGCGGGCGGATCTGCTCCTCCAGCCCTGCTTCACGCGCCACCTGCAGCGCCTCTTCGTAGGACGCGCGCACCTTCTCGGGCGCGACGCCCTGCTTGAGGCGGTTATCGCCGGTAACCAGGAGCTTCTGGATCCTCTCCCGCGGATTCACTCGAATGGAATCTACCCTTTTCGCCTCTTTTCGAGTAGTTTTCCTATGGTTCCAAAGTGATGGCCGTCAGGATTCTGATCGCGGACGACCACCGCCTCTTCGCGGAGGCGCTCCGCGCCATTCTCGCCGCCGATTCCCGGCTCGAGGTCGTCGGCCTGGCCGAGTCCGGGCACGACGCCGTCCGCCAGTCGGCCGAGCTCGAGCCGGACCTGATCCTGATGGACATCAGCATGCCGGGCCTCGATGGCGTCCAGGCGACGAGGCAGATCCGGGAGCAGCGGCCCGGCGCGAAGGTGCTGATGGTCACCGGCTCCGATGCCCGCCAGGACTTCGATGCCGCCCGAACGGCCGGTGCGTCCGGCTACGTGACGAAGGACAAGATCGCCGCGGAACTGATCGACGCGATCCTCGACGTCGCCGCCTGAGCTACCCTAGGTCCGTGCTCCAGTTCGTCGCCGTCGTCCACGTCCTGCTCGCGATCGCCCTGATGGGGCTGATCCTCATGCACTCCGGGCGCGACACGGGCTTCGGCGGGATGGGGTTCACGCCGGCCTCGCAGGGCGGCACCCACATCGTCGAGCGGAACCTGACGCGCCTGACCGTCCTCGTCGCGCTCGTCTTCACGATCACGACGGTCGTGCTCTTCCACCTCCTCTAGCGCTTACAGGCCCGGGCCGGAGCCGATCCCGGTGATGTTGAAGTCGGCCGTCGCGAGCGCCGGGACGCGAAAGCCGTACGCCCAGCGGTCGTCGTAGAACTCGCTCAGGTTGACGAGCCGCGTCTCGCGCGTGAGCCCCGGGACGTCGGCAAGGACGTCCCGCATCGACACGGTGAACCGCAGGTTGACGAGCGGCTCCGCGATCCGGCCGTCGCGGATGCGGAACGTGCCGTCGCGCGTCATCCCGGTGATCACGCCCTCGCGCGGGTTGACGACGCTGAGGTAGTGCACGCGGGTGACGTAGATCCCGTCGCCGACCAGCTCGGCCAGCTCCTCGACGGACGCGGCGTCCCCGGCCGCGACGGCGACGGCGGTCGGCTGCGGCCCGAACGAACGCTCGGCAGCCGGCAGGGCGTGCCCGGTCGACTCGCGTCCGGCGCGCGCTGCGGTCGCGCGGTCCCACACCGGCCCCCGGATGACGCCTTCCTCGACGAGCAGGACCCGTTGCCGCGGCGTTCCTTCGAAGTCGAACGCGCTCGGCAGGCCGCGCGGGTCGAGCGGCTCGTCGGCGATCGTCACCTTCGGGTCGAAGGCGCGCTCGCCGATCCGGCCGGCGAAGAAGCTCCGCTCTTCCAGGAGCGCGAGCGCGTTGAAGCTGTCGAACGAGAACCAGGAGAGGAGGTCGGCGAGCGCGTACGGCTCGAGCACCGCGCGGTAGCGAGCAGGCGGGACCTCGACGGCGCCCCGGGTGCGCGCGGCCTTCTCCGCCGCCTCTCGAGCGACCGCGGCCGGATCGATCTCGCTCGCGCGCCACGAGGTACGGATGGCGTAGCCCGACGCGCCGTCGCCGGCTGCGAGCGCGAGGCACGTCGCGTCGGTCGTCCGCTGCGCCGCCCGCAGCCCCGCGGTGGAGGCGATCGCGAGCTCCGTCGAGCCGCTCGTGACGAAGCCGTAGAGGTCGAACTCCGCCTGCGCGCCGATCGCCGCGGCGGCGAGCTGCGCCTGCTCGTCCGCCCCGAGCGCCGCCGTCGCCGCGTCGTAGCCTTCGATCTCCGGGAACGAGTCCGGCGGCGTCGCGAGCGGTACGAGTTCCGGGTCCTCGCTTGCGCTCGCGAGCAGGTCGGCGGCGCGGCGCGCGAGTGACGCGAGTCCCTCGTCGTCGCTGCGGTTGGTCGTCGAGACGGCAGCCCGGCCGTCCTGCACGACGCGGAGGTGCACGCTCGCGTTGTCGATCAGCGTCGGCTGGTGGATGACCGATCCCGCGTAGCGCGCAAAGCCGGAGCGCTCGGTCGCGACCGCGACCTCCGCCTCCGCACCGGAGACGAAGGAGAGCGTCCGCTCCGCGAGCTCAAGCGCCGCCGAGGCGTTCACGCCTTGACGCCGACCTGGACGTTGCGGAAGCGCGCCGGCGCGGCGCCGTGCGAGACGTGCGCGTTCTGACCCGGCTGGCCCTTCCCACAGTTCGTCATGCCGTACATCAGCCACTCGTCGGGCCCGGCGACGCGGTCGAGCGAACCCCAGAAGACTGGCGTCGCGCCGGTGTAGGTGGCGTCCCGGAACAGCCGTCCGAGCTTGCCGCGCTTGATCTCGCGTGCGATCTGGGTGCCGAACTGGAAGTTCAGCCGCTTGTCGTCGATCGACCAGCTCCGGTTCGTCTCGAGGTAGATGCCGTCGTCGACCTCCGAGATCAGCTCCTCCAGCGAGCCGCTGCCCGGCTCGAGGTGCAGGTTCGTCATCCGGACGAGCGGCATCCGCGCCCAGCCGTCGGCGCGCATCGAGCCGCCGGCGCCGCGGCCGAGGCGCGCGGCCGTCTCGCGGGAGGTGAGGAACCCGCGCAGGACGCCCTCGACGACGACGGGCTCGCGAGCGGCCGGGACTCCCTCGTCGTCGAAGCCGAAGCTCCCGAGCCCGCCGGCCGACGTCGAGTCGGCCGTGATGTTCATGTGCTCGGACCCGTACCGCAGTGAGTCGAGGTCGGCGGGGTGCAGGAAGCTCGTCCCCGCGTAGGCGGCCTCCGTGCCGTACACGCGATCGAGCTCCGTCGGATGCCCGACCGACTCGTGCACCTGCAGTTGGAGCTGCTCCGCGTCGATGACGACGGTCGTCACCCCCGACGGGCACTCCTCGGCCCGCAGCAGCGCCGCGGCCTCCTCGGCCACCCGCGGCGCTTCCCGCTCGAGCCCGAGCGCCTCGACGTACTCCCACCCGGCCTGCGCGCTCGAGCCGACGTGAATGCTCGGGTACGCCCGCACCTGGACGAGCCCGTCGCCGACCGCGAGCGCCTCGATCCCGCCCCCGCACTCGACCAGCTCCTGCTCGATCTCCGCCCCCTGCGAGGAGAGGAAGAGCTTCCGCTCGCTCTGCGCCCGCACCGATGCCTTTCTCACCGTCACGTCCGCGTGGCGGAGCGCCTCCTCCGCGCGCAGGCACAGCGCGACCTTGTCCCCGACCGACACCGCGAAGGGATCGCGCTCGACCGGCGTCCGGTAGGTGCCCGAGGCGGCTTCGAGCGGGGCGAGTGCGCGTTCGCCGCTCCCTCCGGCGGCGTCGGCGAAGGAGCAGGCGCGAAGTGCGGCGTCGCGTGCCGCAGTCGCCGAGACGCTCCCGTGGCAGGCGAACCCCCAGGCGCCGACGACGAGAACGCGGACGCCGATTCCCTCCGTCTCGGCGTCCGAGAGCGTTTCGACGCGGCCGTTCTTCGTCGCCACCGACTGCGCCCGCCGGACGACGACGCGCGCGTCCGCGTACTCCGCACCGGCTCCGAGCGCGGCGTCGACCGCTGCTGCGCAGGCGTCCCTCACGGCCGGCAACCTTATCGACGGTCGCTACAATGGCCGCCGCGCGCTGGTGGCGGAATTGGTAGACGCGCAAGGTTGAGGGCCTTGTGGCCCATTGGGCCGTGGAGGTTCAAGTCCTCTCCAGCGCACTCACTCGCCGGCCCTTCGGGCCGGCGTCGGTCGTTCACGGGGGGCTCTGTTAGCTTTGCCCGCCTTCGGCGGGCGTGCCGGTTCCCCCCGTGGGCCCCTTCCTAGACGTGCCCACCCAGTTGCCGTTCGGGGGCCGCGCCCGCCATGTCGGTCGCGGCAGGGAGCGCACGACTCCGTTTTGGCAGTCGTCTTGACGTCGTCCGACGTGGCCGCTACTCTCGAACACATGTTCGCCTCTGGAGGTGGCCACTTGCTCACCAAGCGTCAGCAGGAGATTTGGGAGTTTCTCGTCCGGTACGTCGACGGGCACGGGTATCCGCCGACCGTGCGTGAGATCGGGGAGAGCGTCGGGCTTGCTTCGCCCTCGACCGTGCACGCGCACCTCGCGAACCTCGAGCGCGCGGGTCTGATCAGGCGCGACCCGACCAAGCCGCGCGCGCTCGAGCTGACCGGCCGTATGACCCGGCAGGCCCCGCCCGGGGCCGAGCCGGCAGTGCGGTCCCTGCCGCTCGTCGGTCAGATCGCGGCGGGCGGTCCTCTGCTCGCCGAGCAGAACATCGAGGAATACCTGTCCGTCCCCGAGCCGCTGTCGAAGGGCGGGGAGGAGTTCCTGCTCCGTGTCCGAGGCGACTCGATGGTCGACGCGGGCATCCTCGAGGGCGACTACGTCGTCGTCCGCCGCCAGCAGGACGCCCGCGACGGCGACGTCGTCGTCGCGCTCGTCGGCGACGACGAGTCGGCAGACGAGGCGACGGTGAAGCGCTTCTTCCGGGAGGCCGCGAACGGCGGCCGGGTCCGGCTTCAGCCGGAGAACGACGCGTACCCGCCGATCTACGCCACGCAGGTGCAGATCCTCGGCAAGGTGATCGGGGTGTTCCGGACGCTGTGACATCTGACCGACCGATGACGCTGGCGTCGCTCCACCGTACGCTCGACCAGGAGCTGGTCGCGATCCTGCGCCGGGCGAGCCTCGAGTGCCCGGTCTGCGGCGAGTTTCTGCTCCACCGCGCCGACGGGATCGGCTGCCCGCAGTGCGGGCTCGAGCTCGGCGGCGAAGCTGGCGCCGCTGCCGAGCGGCTCAGCGACGCGCCGTCCTTGTAAAAGCCCGGCCGCCGCTGCCCGGCACGCCGGCGCGTGGTTTGGCAAGCTCCAGCTCCCTCTCAGTCGCATTCCCCCGACGTGCCAGAAACCGTCGATTCCGCACTCGCCGCTCGCCTCCGCCAGGTGCTCGTCAGCGGCAGCGTGACCGAGAGCGAGCTACGGGAGCTCACCGATCAGGCGGCGGGGTGGCAGCGCGCGCTCGAAGCGCAGGTCGCGGCCGGCGAGCAGCGGCTGTCGCACCTGGCCGGCGACTCGCGGAGCTCGATCATCGACATCGCAGAAGAGCTGCGGCGCGTCGAGAGCCTGCGGCCTGAGCTGGCCGAGGTCCGGGGTCTGCTCGTCGAGCTCGAGAGCCGCGCGCGAGAGCTTCGCGCGGCCTGGCTCCGGGCAGCGACGGACGCATAAGGACGGCGCTACCATTGTCCGTGCAGGCCGGGCGGCCGCGGGGTCCGGGAGACCGGCACTCCGAGGAAAGTCCGGACACCACAGGGCAGGGCGCTGGGGAAATCCCAGGCGGCGAAAGCCGACGGAAAGTGGCACAGAAAGGAGACCGCCTCCGGCGAACAACTCTCCGGAGACGCCGGCGGTAAGGGTGAAAAGGTGGGGTAAGAGCCCACCAGCGTCGTGGTGACACGGCGGCTCGCCAAACCCCGTCCGGTGCAAGGTGAAGCAGGTTCCGATGACGCGGCCCGCCGAGGAACCGGGTACACCGCTCGAGCCGACGGGCAACCGGCGGCCTAGAGAGATGGCCACCCACGACAGAATCCGGCTTACAGGCCTGCTACCGAAAACCCCCGCCTAGGCGGGGGTTTTCTATTTATGATCGCGCCGACCCGGGGCCAGGTGCCGCAGGGGCAGGCGGGCGGCCGGCCGGGCGTCGGACAACCGAGGGGAGGACTATGTCCAGGCGCTACCGATTCGGGCGGGCGTTGCTGGGGATCTGCGTCGGGGTGGCGATCGTCGCCTCGACCGCTGCCGCGCGACCCGCTGCGACCGCGGGGCAGGCGGCGGCGAAGCTCGTATGGACCGACTGCGGCGACGGCTACGAATGCTCGAGCCTCGACGTGCCGCGCGACTACGGCAAGCCCGGCGGGCCGACGTTCAAGCTCGCCCTCCTCCGGCTGCCCGCACAGAGTCAACGGCTCGGGGCCGTCTTCGTCAACTTCGGCGGACCGGGCGGAACGGCGGTCGACACGATCCACGCGATCGGCCGTGATCTGTTCGGAGCCTTCAACGACCACTTCGACATCGTCGGCTTCGACCCGCGCGGGGTCGGGCAGAGCGAGCCGTCGGTCGACTGCAGGTCAATCAGGAGACGGACGGCATCTATTCACAGCCGTTCACGACGCCGTTCAACCTGTCCGTCAGCGCGCTGGTCAACAAAGACCGGCACTACATCGACCGCTGCATCACGCTGAACGGCAGCGTGCTGCGGTACCTCTCGACCGCCAACGTCGCGCGAGACATGGACCAGATCCGGGCGGCGATGGGGGACTCGAAGCTGAACTACTTCGGCTTCTCGTACGGAACGTTCCTCGGCTCGACCTACGCGAGCCTGTTCCCGAACCACTACCGGGCGATGGTGCTCGACGGTCCCGTCGACGCCGATGCGTACGCGAACCGGCCGACCGACAACCTCCGGGAGCAGTCCGCCGGGTTCGAGCGCGCGCTCGGGCGGTTCTTCCAGGCCTGCGCGGCGAACCAGACCGCGTGCGGCTTCGGCGGCGATGATCCGTGGGCGGCATTCGACGAGCTCGTCGAGCAGGCGAGCGACAACCCGATCCCGGCCTTCGGGGACGACCCGCGGCCGGTCGACGGAGACGACGTCGACGCGGCGGGAACGCTCGCGACGTACGCGAAGCAGTTCTGGCCGCTCCTCGCCGCCGGGCTGCACGACGCAGCGGGCGGGGACGGAACGCTGCTTCGCCTGCTCGCGGACGCCTTCTACGGGCGCAACGACGACGGCTCGTACGACCCCGGTCTCGACCGCTACTTCCTGATCACCGCGGCCGACCAGGCGTACGACCACGGCACGAAGTTCTATCTCGACGCCGGCAACCTCTCATGGGGCCTGTTCGACCACACGTGGTGGAACACCGGCTACAGCGAGCTCAACTACGGGCTGTACGACCCGCACCCGAACGACGTCTTCCGCGGGCCGTTTCGGGCCAACCCCTCGGCGCCGCGGGTGCTCGAGGTGGCGACGACCTACGACCCGGCGACTCCCTACCGCGGGGCGCTGCGGCTCGCCGCCCAGCTCGGCAACGTGCGCCTGCTGACCATGCGCGGCGACGGCCATACCGCCTACGGCGGCAACTCGGCGTGTATCGACGACGCCGTCAACGCGTACGTCGAGACACTGGCGCTTCCGCCCGCGGGCACGGTCTGCCCGCAGCAGGTGCCGTTCGCCGCGGTGGCGACGTCGGCGGCGTCGACCTCGCTGGCAAGCGTGCTGTGGCGCGCAGCGCCGCACGGCGCGATCCACTGAGAGAGACGGGAGCCCCCGCGTTCGTTCGCGGGGGCTCCCTGCTTCCGTCCGTTACGTGCCCGGGATCTTCACGAGCAGCAGCTGCCCGTTCTCCCGCGAGAAGTTGGGTGGTTGCGGGTTGACCTGCGTCTCGAGCTCCCAGCCGTGGGCCTGGACGTCGATCAGGAACATGTGGCTGCCGAACGCCGCCGAGGCGTCGACGATCCCGCTCGACTCCCAGGCGCCGAGCCGCTGGCCGGTCGGGTCCGAGCTCTGGTCGACGCGCAGCGCGACGTCGAGCGTGCCCGTCTTCAGGTCGTAGTGCCAGAGGCGTGCGCTCGTCTTGCCGGGGCCGGGCGGGAGGCTGTACTGGTTGTGGCCGCCCGGATCCTCCGTGAACAGCAGCGCCTTGTCGGTGGTCTCGACATTGTCCGGCTGGTGCGGGACGTCGGCGTTGTTGTACCCGCCGAGGTCGAAGTCCGCATTCGGAAGGATCGACAGGCTCTGGGCCTCGAGCGGATCCTTCTTGTCGAGCACGATCTTGAAGATCCGGCCGTTCGGATACGGACCCAGCGTCCCGGAGGGGCCGCGCTGCAGCTTGCCGGTGGACGGGTCCGGGATCGCCCTCGGCTCCCCGGTGTCCGCGAAGTAAACGACGTTCGGGTTCTTGCGGTCGTAGGCGAGGTCCTCGATCCGGATGAACTGGAACGCGTTCGCGACGCGGTTGCTCCAGTACTCGAGCACCCACTGCGGACCGTCAGGAATGCCGGTCGGCGGCGCCGGGAAGCCGAAGTCGGCGGCGCCGACCTCGCTGCCGTCGGCCTTCTTGCCGGTCGCGATCGTCTTCGGGACCTCGAGGAAGTGCCCGGCGACGGACTCGCCGAGGCTGAGGTCGCCGTAGTCGTTCACCGCCGGGTCGTCGGAGACGAAGACGTAGAGGCGTCCCCTGTCGTTCCACACGTCCGTTCCCGACTTGGCGGTGTACAGGTACAGCTGGGACGCCGGCGCGTCGAACGTGTCGTCGCCGGAGAGGATCACCGGCTTGCCGTACTTCGGCAGGGCGAGGGCGTTCTCGTGGTTGTACCGGCCGATTCCGTAGATCGAGCGGTACTGCCCGGACTTGACGTCGTACGCGACGACGACGCCGGCCTGCTCGGCCCCCGGAGCGAACGGCGTCGCCGGCCAGGCGGGGCCGGTCCGGTTGACCCAGTCCCTCGCCTCCTCGTTCGTGAAGACGAGGTCTCGCTCGAACCCCTGCGCGTCGGTGACGAGGAAGTTGGAGCAGAAGCGCTGGTAGTTCGCGCTGTCGGGAATCGCGTAGCTCCCGGCGAGCGTGCCGCCGGTGTTGCGGTTGAGCGTCAGCTTGCTGAGCAGGGCGTTCGTGAAGTCGCTACGCGTCGCCGGAAACGGGACGAGCGACGTCTCGTGGTTCACGTAGACGTTCACCTTCCCGTCGTTCGGCTTCTCCACCGCGATCCCGTCCGGGATCGACTCGAACTTGTAGCCGCCGACCGTGTCGCCGACGTTGAGGAGCGGCTTCACCGTCGTGCCCGGGGCCACCGGGGCCAGCATCGCCGGCGCCGAGGTCAGGAACCCCGCGTCGCGCGTCGCCGCTGTGCCTCCCGAGGCCAAGCCGGCGACGACTCCGATCGCAGCCAGCACGAGCACAGGCCAAAGCCACCTTCGTTTCATCCGCATCTCGCCTCCCCTGGTCGAATGCCGTCTCGGTGCGTCGACGGCCCGAGGCCGGACGCACGCAGCCGTTGGGCGGTCCCCCTTTAGTCGCCTGCTGCCTGCGAGGCGGAACCTACCAAGCGGCGGCGGCTGTACGCGGCGCCGGAGGAGCGGCTACGTCTTGTCGCAGTAGATGCTCTCGAAATTGTCGCGGGGGTTCTTGAGGGCGATCTCGTACGTGGTCTTCCCGCCGCCGGCGCTCGCGCGGTACCAGCGGCCGCTGATCCCGTTCAGCGACCCACCCTTGAACCGGATCGTGTAGCCGACCTTGCCGTCCTTGAACTTCGTCGGCGCGGCGGCGGTCGTGAACGTGCCGTGGGTTCCGCGATGGGTGTACTTGCCGCCGGCCAGGACGCCGAGCGTGCCGAAGAGGATGTTGCTCGAGATCACGCAGTCGTACTTGGCGACCGGAGGCGCTTTCGCCTGCGCGGCGGAGGCAGCCAGGAACGGCAGGCACGCGACGACGACCAGACCGGAAAAGCGTTTCATGCGGACCCCTTCCGTCGAATCGGTCCGAAGGTAACAGAGCCGCCGGATCAGGCCATGAAGCGATTTCGGCCCCCGACCCGGTCTCGCCGGGTCGGGGGCCGAAGATGTGAGGCGGCTACGGTCTGGTTACCAGCCGTAGCAGTGGTCGTAGTCGTACATCCAGTACTCCTTGACGCGATACCCGAAGTCGATCGTCAGGTTCTCGCCGGAGTTGACGACGATCGGGAAGGTGAAGATCAGGATCCCGTCGCTGTCCTTCGTCGGGTCGCCGCCCTGGAAGGGCTGCGTCGGGAACAAGCCGTAGAGCGGCTTGTACTTCAGGAAGTTCTCGATCCCGACGATGATCTTGTACTTCTTGCCGCAGGTGACGGTGAACTTGTAGTAACCGGGCTTGCCGGTCGACGGATGGTTCGCCGTCGTCGTCGACGCCACGATCGACCAGGAGCTGAAGTCGAACAGGTACAGCTTGACGCCGTTGATCCCGGAGGTCGTGCCGTCGTCCTGCTTGCCGTTCTTGTTCAGGTCCTTCCAGACGTAGTCGCCGATCGCGCACGGCGGCGGCGGGACCTTCTTGTCGGTGAAGACGCACTTGACGGTTTCGCCGGGGTCGAGCTTGAAGGTGGCGGTCTTCGTGCTCACGTTGCCGCTGCTCGGGGTGGCGCTGGCGCCGTCGTTGCAGACGATCGATTGGAGTGACCAGCCGGAGGGGA
>DATENZ010000130.1:0-33701 GCA_035274625.1 Gaiellaceae bacterium | reverse complement strand
GCGGCACGAGCGGCGGCGGACGCTGATCGTCGGCGCCGGCCGCTCCGGCCGCAGCCTCGCCCGGGAGCTGCGCGAGACGCCCGGCGAGCAGGTGGTCGGCTTCGTCGACGACGACCCGCGCCTGCACCGGCGGCGTCTGCTCGGCGTCCCGGTGCACGGCGGCGTCTCGGACATCGACCGGATCCTCGCGACGACCGGGCCGGACAGCGTCCTCGTCACGATCCCGCAGGCGCCGGCGGAGCGCCTCGACGCGATCGTCCGCGCGTGCGCGCGCGAGAACGTCCCGTGCCGCTTCGTCCGCCGCGAGACGGACATCGATCCGCTGGTCGTCCTCGGCGCCACGAAGTAGTGGAGGCGGTCGCGGTTCCGGCGTCGCGGGCCGAGCGCCTCTACCGCGCGGTCCCGCTCGCGAGCGCGTTCCTCTGGCTGTGCGTCCTCTACGGCTGGCAGACCCGCGGCCACGTCACGCCGTGGCTCTTCACGGACGAGCTGCAGCTGACCCAGATCTCGCGGAGCATCGCGGAGACTGGCCATGCCGCGCGCCGCGGGCACGCGTCGTCGTTCCACACGCTGTACGCGTACCTGCTCGCGCCCTTCTGGCGCATCGACGACACCGGGACGGCGTACGCGGCCGTCAAGTACGCCGGGGTGGTCGTGATGACGTCGGCGATCTTCCCGACCTACTTCCTGGCACGCATGGTCGTAACGCGCCCGTGGGCACTGTTCGCCGCGGTCGGCGCCGTCGCGGCGCCCGCCCTCGCCTACAGCTCGTTCCTGACCGAGGAGCCGCCCGCCTACCCGACGGCCGCGCTCTGCTTCTTCCTGATCGCCAAGGCGCTCGCGACGCGGACCCGGGGCTGGATCCTCGGTGCCGGAGCCGCGGTGATCGTCGCGCCGTTCGTCCGCGGCGAGCTGGCGGTCCTGCTCGCCGTGTACGCGCTGGCCGTGCTCTTCCTGCTCTGGACGAGCGTGGCGGCGAAGCGATGGCGTTCCGGCTGGTCGAGGTGGGACTGGGCCGGCGCGATCGTCCTCGGGATCGGGGCGATCATCCTCTTCAGCGCCGTCGTCGGCTCCCACTCGCAGACGTGGCTGATCGCGACCGGCTACTACCGGCACCGGATGATCGTCTACGGGCTCTGGGCCGCGGGCGCGTTCGCGATCGGCCTCGGCCTGCTGCCGGTCGTCGCGCTGGCCGGGCTCGTCCGCCCGCGCGGCGAGCGCTGGACGCGGGAGCTGAAGGCGTTCGTCGCCGTAACCGCGGCGAGCATCGTCGCCTTCGGCCTGTACACGGCCGCAAAGGCCTCCTACATCTCGACCGTCTTCTCGACGCTGATCGAGGAGCGCAACCTGATCTACCTCGCGCCGCTCCTCTTCGTCGCCACCGCGCTCGCCCTCGAGCGCGGCCGGCTCCGGGTGTGGGCCGTCGCCGGCACAGCCGGGTTCGTCCTGTACGTGATCCTGACGACGCCGTACCAGCTCTCGCTCCGGCCGTACTCGGACGCGCTCGGGCTGTCGATCCTGCAGATGGCGAACCGCGACCTCGGCTTCGACGACGGTGACGTGAAGGTCCTGCTCGTCGTCGTGCTGGTCGTGTCGGTTGCGCTGCTCTCGGCGCCGGCGCTGCGGGCACGGCGGCCCCAGGTAGCGCTCGGCGGCGTCGCGGTCGCGGCCGCGCTCGTGATCGCGTGGAACCTGGCCGGGCAGGTCTCCGCGTCCAACAGCGTCAACGTCTTCGCGAAGAACCTGCTCGCCAACTTCCCGAGCCCGCCGACCTGGCTCGACGACGCGAGCGGCGGCAAGCCGACGGTCTACCTGGGGCAGCGGATCACGAACCCGCAGGGGATCTGGCTGATGGAATTCTGGAACCGCTCGCTCGAGCACGTCTGGAGCCTCGATGCCACCGCACCCGGCCCGGGCTACACGCTGACGCCGGACGCCGGGCCCGACGGGCGGCTCACGTCGAAGGCGTACCCGATGGGTGCGCCGCCCGGCGTCGAGTACATCGTCGCGGACGAGGGGATCGATCCCGTCGGCCGGTTCGTCGTCCAGCCGGCCGTGCGGAAGGTGATCACGCGAGACCAGTTCGGGTTCCCCATCCGCAAGGTCGTGGTCGAGCCGGCTCACTGGCGGGTGCTGCGGATCGAGCAGCCGCTGCGCCTGCAGAGCACGCCCGTCGGGATCTACACGGACGGCTGGACGGGCGCGTTCAGCGCGTACAACCAGTTCGCGACGCCGGACGGGCGGCCGGGCTGGATCCGCGTGACGGTGTCGCGGGCGGGCTGGCTCGGAAAGGACAAGCCCGGCCGCGTGACGGTCACCGCCGGCAACCTCATCCGCGGTCCTGACAAGCAGCCGAAGCTCGGCCGTGTGACGGACGTGGAGCACTGGGTCGTCCACGCCGGGAAGACGCGGGTCTTCTACATCCGGGCTTCACCGCCGACGAGGGTCGAGGTCCGCGTAGCGCCCACGTTCTCGCCTTATGAATTCGGCAGCTCGGACCGGCGCGACCTCGGCGCGCAGGTCTCCTACGCCTTCACCGAGAAGCCGCCACCAGGTAGGTGAACTTGAAGCGGAGGGCGAGCCGGGCGAGCGGCCCCGCGCGCTCTGCCGCGACCAGCGCAGCGCCGACGGGCCCGGGGAGCGCGAGCGTCTGGGGAACGAAGAACGGTCGCACCGCGACGTTCGGCAGGCCCGCCGCGCGCAGGTCGGCGGCGACGTCCGCGAGCCGGTACTGGCGCGGGTTGAGGTCGAAGACGAGCTTCCGGTCCGTGTAGCCGGCGACGCGGCGGAAGAAGGCGAGGCGGTCGCGGGAGTAGTAGATCGCGCGGAAGATCGTCGTCGCCGCAACCGGGTGGTCGGGCTCGAAGTCGTTCAGGTCGGCCTGGACGAGCTCGCGTCCCTTGCTCCGCCCCTCCGCGACCATCTGCGGATCGGAGTCGACGCCGACGTAGTCGATGCCGGGCAGGAAATCGGCCAGCCCGCCGTCGCCGCACGCGAGGTCGCAGAGCCGGCCGCCGGGCCCGAGCGGCGGCCCGAGCGAGAGGACGAGCTCGGCGCGGTGCCGGAGGTACGGGACCGGATCGGCGTACGCCCGGTCACTCCAGGTGCTCACGCGACGACGCTCTCGAGGTAGCGCCGCACCTCCGCGGACGAGCACAGGCGGTGGACCGCGACTCGCCCGTCGAGCTCGCCGAGCACACCGAGCACCCGCGGGCGGTCCTCGCGGGGATATCGCCAGATCCAGCGCAGGAGCGCCGGGTCGAAGCCCTCGCGGCACCCGTCCGGCAGGTCGACGCGGTCACGCCGACGATCGCGGACGAGCCGCCTGAGGACGCGCCAGAGACAGGTCGCGCGCGGGAGATCGAGGAAGACGACTGTGTCGGCGCGCTCGAACCGAGCGTCACCGGCGTCGAGGAAGTTGCCGTCGAGGATCCATCGGTCCGCGCGGATCGCCGCCGCGAGGTCGCCGACCGCTTCGTCGCGAGGAGCGGGCTTCCATCCGGGCCGCCAGAAGAGCCGGTCGAGATGGACGACCGGAAGCCCCGTTCGGCGGGCGAGTGCGCGCGAGAAGTCGCTCTTACCGGCCCCGCCGGGGCCGAGGACGACAACCCGCCTCATGCCGTGAGTGCGTACACGCGCCTGCGTTTCGCATAACTGCGAATTACAAGATTGCGCATTAATTCATACGCATGCTAGCGTACGAGAGTGGTCCAACAGAACCCGTTCCGGTTCGGCGATCTCGCGCTCGACGACGCCTTCACGGACCGCGAAGCGGAGCTGGGCGAGCTGACGGCGGACATCCTCAACGGCCAGAACGTCGTCATCTTCGCACCGCGCCGGTACGGAAAGTCCTCGCTCGTCTGGCGGGCGACGCAGCAGCTCCTCTCGCGGCGCGTCCTCGTCGCCCAAGTCGACCTGATGACCGCTGCGACGAAGGAACAGCTGGCGGCAAAGCTCGCCCACGCGATCTACGAGGAGATCGCCACACCCCTCTTCCGCGCCCGCGAGCGCGCGACGGAGATCTTCCGCGGGCTCCGGGTCGCGCCGGTGATGACGGTCGATCCGACCGACGGATCGCTCGGGTTCACCTTCCGCGCCGGGCACGCGGGCCAGGACGTGGACGCGACGCTCGAGAAGCTGTTCCAGCTGCCGGCCGAGCTCGCGGCGGAGCGCAAGCGCCGCGTGTGCCTGGTCTTCGACGAGTTCCAGGAGATCCTCGAGCTCGACCCGAACCTGCCCGCGCTCATGCGGGCCGTGTTCCAGGCCCAGCCCCACGTCGCGCACGTCTATCTCGGGAGCAAGCGAAGCATGATGGAGCGCCTGTTCAACGACGCCAACGAGCCGTTCTGGCGCAGCGCGAAGCACATGGAGCTCGGCGTGATCGCACCCGCGGCGTTCGCACCTTTCATCCGCGAGCGCTTCGAGACGACCGGCCGCCGGATCGACGAAGACACCGTCGACGGCGTGCTGGCGACGACGGGCGGCCACCCGTACGCAACCCAGGAGCTGTGCTACGCCGTGTGGGAGGAGACGCCCACCCGTGGCCGGGCGAGCCGGATCGAGGTGGCTGCCGGGATGGAACGCGTCCTGCGCTCGGAGAACGCGCACTTCACCCTGATCTGGGACCAGGCGTCGCGCGTCCAGCGCGCGGTGCTGCAGGCGCTCGCGCAGGAGCCGCTCGTCTCCGCGACCAGTGAGGAATTCCGGCGGCGGCACGGCTTGCCCGGCGGCTCGAGCGTTCAGCGGGCGCTGGACACGCTGGTCGAGGAAGAGCTCGTGCTCCGCGAAGCTCCCGGCGCCTACCGGATCGCGGAGCCCTTCCTCGCCGAGTGGATCCTCCGCCTAGTCGCCGCGTGACACCAGCCGCTCGGGATGCTTACGGACGAAGCGCATGATCGAGCGCCAGTGCCAGACCGTCCGGCGCGTCAGGAACTTCTGGTCTGTGACCGCGTCCCAGCGGTGGCGGACGACGGCCCCCGGCACGAACCAGCGCTCCCAGCCCGCCCTGGCCGCCCGGTAGCAGAGATCGATCTCCTCGCCGTACATGCGGAAGCCGGCGTCGTAGCCGCCGAGCTCCTCCAGCATCTGCCGGCGCAGCAGGAGCGAGCCGCCGAGCATCCAGTCGGCCGGCACGGGCTCGGTCGGCCGGGCGTCGAGGTGGTAGTGGCGCCGCTGCCGCTCGAGCGGCCGGAAGACCATGCGCAGCGGCGTCCGCCGGACGAGCGTTCCCCCGACCGTCGGGAAGCGGCGGCGGGAGGGCTGCCACGAGCCGTCGGGGTAGACGAGCCGCGGTCCCGCGACGCCGCAGCGCGGGCGAGCCGCCATGAACTCGGCGAGCGTCGCGACGGCGCCCTGCTCCGGAACGGCGTCGGGGTTGTTGACGAGCACCAGCCCGCCGCTCGTCTCGGCGATGCCGCGGTTCAGGTTCGCCGCGTAGCTGAGCGGGCGCGCGTTCTCGAGCACCCGCGCGCCGCGCGGATCGGCGGGCTCGCTGCCGGGCACGTTTGCGATCACGACGATCTCGTCCACCTGAGCGGCGAGCGCGGGCAGAGACTCCGCGAGCTCCGCGCGGTGGCCGTGCGAGACGACGACGGCGGAGATCAGCGCAGCGCCTCGCGGTAGACGTCGAGTGTCCGGCGGACGGTCTCGTCCCACGTGAACGCGCTCGCGCGCTGGATCCCGGCGGCGACGAGACGGTCGCGCTCGGCGAGCGCGCTCCGGATCGCGTCCGCCAGCTCGCCGGGCTCCGCGTAGACCGCCGCATCGCCGGCCACCTCCCGGAGCGCCGGGTCGGGCCTCGCGACGACCGGCGTTCCGCACGCCATCGCCTCCAGTACCGGAAGTCCGAATCCTTCGTAGCGCGACGGGAGCACCAGGCACGCGGCACCCCGGTAGAGGCCGGCCAGCTCCGTCTTGTCGACGTAGCCGCGGAGATCGGCGCCGCGCCGCTCGAGCTCGCGCGCGAGCGGCGGCTCGCGCTCTGGCCCGGCGACGACGAGCGGCAGCCCGACTTCGGCGGCGGCGTCGGCCGCCGCCAGCGGGTCCTTGCGCGCCTGGATCGCGCCCACGTAGAGCAGGTAGCCGTTGCCACCACCGACCAGGCCCGGCGCGAATGCCGGGTCGACCCCGTGCGGAGTGACGGTGATGCGGTCGGGCGGGACTCCGTAGAGGTCGATCAGGTCACGCTTCGTCCGCTCCGAGACCGCGATCACGCGCGCGGCTCGGCGGGCGGCCCTCGGCACGGCCCAGCGGAAGATCCGGCGGTCGCGCCCCGCCATCGCAGCCGGGTCGCGCTCGAAGGACAGGTCGTGGATCGTCACGACCGCCGGCCACGCGGAACCGAGCGGGAGCGCGTGCTGGAAGTGGACGAGCGCGGGACCGAGGCGGCGGAGCGCACGCGGGACCGACCACGCCATCCGCCGCACCTGAGAGCGCGCCGCGATCTCGACCGGCTCGACGCCGGCCGGCACCAGCTCGGGATGCCGCGTGATCGCGGCGAAGCGGAACTCGTCGCCGCCGAGCGCGGGCAGTCCCCGGAGCAGGTTCTCGACGTAGGTCTCGTCACCGGTTCGCTGCCGGCCGAGCACGTCCGCGTCGACGACGACGAGAGGCTTCACGCAGCGGCCTCCTCGTAGACGCGCCACGTCTCGGCGGCGACGCGCTCCCACGTGAACCCCCGCGCACGCTCGAGCCCGCGCGGGACGAGCTCGTCGCGGCGGGAGACCGCCTGCTCGATGCCCGCGGCGACCGCGGCCGGATCGCGCGGATCGACGAGAACGGCCGCGCCGCCGGCGACCTCCTCCGTCGCGCCGCCCGCGCTCGTGACGACGGGCGTCCCGCACGCCATCGCCTCCAGGATCGGGATGCCGAACCCCTCGTAGAGCGACGGGTAGACGAGGCAGCGGGCGCCGCGGTAGAGCGCGGCGAGCTCGTCGTCGGAGACGCGACCGAGCCAGCCGTTGACGGCAACGCCGCCCCAGCCGCGCGCGCCGACGACCTTCAGCGGCACGGCGAGCCGTTGCGCGGCCTGCTGCGCAACCGCGAGGTTCTTGCGCGGCTCGAGCGTGCCGACTGCGAGGACGTAGTCCCCCTCCGCCCGTGACCCCTCCGCGGTGAAGGACGCGCCGATCGCGACCGGGATCACGCGGATCTTCTCGGCCGGTACGCGAAGGAGCTCCACGAGCTCGCTGCGCGTGAACTCCGAGATGGCGATCACGAGCCTCGCCGTCTGCACCACCCTGGGAACGGCAAGGCGGCTGTAGCGCCGCGTCCACTGGTTGAACGTCCCCGGGTGGCGCAAGACGGCGAGGTCGAGCACCGTTACTACCACGGGAGTGCCGCTTCGAAAAGGGCCGCGGAACGTCGGGCAGTGGAGGACGTCCAGGTTGCGCTTCCGCGCCGCGCGCGGAAGCATCAGCGGGTACCACAGCGCATCGCGCGCGATCGTGCGCAGGCGGTTCTGACCCGCGAAGGCGAGCTGCTCGTACTCGTTGTGGGCGAGGAGACCGCGGATGTAGCGGGCCGTACCCGCCTGGGTCTGCGAAAGCGGCGAGACGTCGAGACCGACGCGCATTGCTACCGCGGAAGTATCCGGGAGAAGGCGTCGAGCATCGTCTGCCCGGTCATGCTCCAGCGGAAGCCCGCGGCGTGCTCCAGGCCGCGCGGAACGAGCTCCGCGCGCCGCCGCAGCGCCTCCTCGAGCGCAGCCGAGATCGCGTCGGGATCGTCCGGATCGGCCCGCACGGCCGCATCCCCCGCGGCCTCGTCCAGCGAAGCGTGCGCGGAGGCGACCACGGGCACGCCGCTCGCCATCGCCTCGACGACCGGAATGCCGAAGCCCTCGAAGCGCGAGGGGTAGACGAACGAGGCCGCGCCGCGGTACAGGCGCCCGAGCTCGTCGTCGCCGACGTAGCCAAGCCGGATCACGTCCGGCCGGTGGAGGGCCGGCTGCGGCCCCCAGCCCGCGGCGCCGACGACGGCGAGCGCGTGCCCCTCCGGCAGCCGCGCGGCGAGCAACGTCTCGAGGTTCTTCCGCGGCTCGAGCGTCGCAACCGTCAGCACGTACGGACGGCCGAGGTCGGCCCGTTCGCCCTCCGGGCCGAGACGCTCGTCCACGCCGGGAGCGGCGACGACGACCTTGGCCGCAGGCACGCGGAGGAGCTCGACCACCTCGCCCTTCGTGAAGCCGGAGTTGACGAAGATCAGGTCGCAGGTGCGGGCGGCGTTGCGGTACTTGGCGCCGTGCATGCTCCGCGTCCGGGGCTGCACCCACTCCGGGAACCGCAGCGGCACGAGGTCGTGCACCATCGTCGAGCGGACTCCGCCGCGCTGGGGCGGGTACATCCAGTCCGAGAAGTGGAGCGCGTCGATCGGGCCCAGGAACCGCTCGACCGGCGGCCGGCCGAGCCGGCTCCACGCCTGCCGCCACGCGTGCGCGAACGGGAGGAACCGAAGACGCGGCTCGACTGCGATCCCCGCCAGCGCCTCCCGGATCCGGCGCAGCCCCTGGGGGCTCGTCGGCGCGAACGGGACGATCTCGTGCTCGGTCCCGGCCGCCTCGACGAGCCCGGCGAGCGAGCCGCGGACGTAGTTGCCGACTCCGGTCCGCGGGTGGGACAGGGGCGAGACGTCGAACGCGATCCTCACGGGATGTACGTGAAGCGCGTGAAGTGGATCCCGAGCTCGCGCGGATCCGGGTTCTGCCCCTCCGTCGCCTTCGCCGGCACGAGCGTCGGCGAGACCCGGAACTCGACGACGCACGACGACCCGCTCGGCCGGACCGGCACGCTCAATGCTCGCGTCTCGGTCGGGCCCACACGCGTCCGGGCGACCTCGCGACCGCCGACGGACGCAACCACCGTCGTCGGCCTCGTGAAGAGGGACGGGTCGCTCTGCAGCGAGACGACGACCGTGCCGCCCTGGCAGCCGAGGCGCGTGTACGTGACGCGGGCGCCGCTCCAGGTGTCCTGCGGGTACAGGCCGGCGACGCGCGACACCTGCCTCAGTTCGCCGGCGGTCCGGACGAGCACGATCCCCTTGCGGGCGTCCTCGGCGACGGGCCGGCCGCCGACGTCGACGGAGCCGTCGGTGAGCACGTACTCGGAGCTCACCACCTCGCCGTCCGGACCGCGCATGAACCCGCCGCGGTCGACGGTCAGCGGCTGCTCGGGCAGATCGCCCTGGAGCGGCGTCGTCGTGAAGTAGAAGCGCCGCACGCTGCGGTTGAAGAACTCGTTCTCCCAGACCGAGTACTTGTCCGTGTTGCCCGACCAGATCAGCGTCACCTCGGCGTCGCGGCCGACCGCCCGGTCGACCCAGTCCGGCTGCGGGGCGGTGATGCCCTGGAAGAGGTCGAGGATCGACGTCTGGCGGTACTTGCCCTCGATCGGCTTCTGCGAGACGGCGAAGTAGGCGAGGACGAGCAGCGGCAGGACGAGCGCGAACCGGCGCGGGACGAGCAGGAACAGCGCGCAGGCCGCGGCCGCGCCGCCGAGGACGACCCAGCGGAGGTCGCCGATCGCGATCCCGGTCGAGCTCGACAGCGACCACAGCGGCAGGAGCGCCGTCGTGTCGGAGACGGCCGGCAGGCCGATCAGCTTCGTGTACGGCAGCGCCGTGGGCAGCGCGACCGCCGCGGCCGCGGCAACCGCCGCCGGCACGCGCGGCCGGGGGGACCCGCGCTCCACCCAGAGGAGCAGCGCGATCAGGAACAGCGGCGCGACGTAGAACATGTTCCGCTCCTCGACGCGAAGCGACTGCTCGGACGCGAACGTCGCGACCTCGAGGACGAGCCAGAACGACAGCGTCACCGCCGCGGCGAGGAACGCGCGCTCGGGCCGCGGCCGGCCGCGGCCGGTCAGCGCAAGGACGCCGAGTGCCGCGAACGGGACGACGCCGAGCGAGAGGATCAGCTCCTCCCAGTGGTAGAGGAGCCAGCGCGAGACGCCGCCCGCCGTGTAGCCGGCGTGGCCCGCGACCTCGTAGGCGCCGAAGATCCCGAACACCGACGCGTTCCGCGCGAGCTGGACCGCGACCACGAGCACGACTCCCGCCACCCCGGCCGCGAAGAACCAGCGGAACTCGCGCAGGGCACGACGGCCGGAGACCAGGAACGGCGCGGTTGCGAGCGCCGGCAGGATCGCGATCGCCTGGGCGCGGGTGAGGAAGGCGAGCACGGTCGCGGCGAGCACGAACCCCGTGCGCCGCCAGTCCGGCCGCTCGAGCCAGAGCACGGTCGCGAGCGCCGCGAGCAGGAACGCCGGGTAGAACGCGTTCTCGGTCATCAGCATCCCCGCGAACAGCAGCGTCGGGACCGACATCGACAGCATGGCGGCGGCCAGGGCATAGGGCCTGGAGAGCACGCGGCGCGCGAGCAGGTACGCCGGCACGGCCGCCAGGGAGACGACGACGGAGTTGATCAGCTTCGCCGCGGCATAGGCCTGCGGGATCCGGTCGAACAGCGCCCAGGCGGGACTGATCAGGGCCGGGTACACGAAGCCGTAGGCAGCGGTCGACTCGCCGCGGAGGAGAAAGCGGCCGGTGTCGGCGAAGCTCTTCGCGAGCTCCGAGTAGATGAGCTCGTCGACCATGATCCACGGCGCGACGATGCGCCGGGCGAGGGCGTAGCGCAGGCCCGCCGAGGCGACGACGAGCGCGCCGACCCAGAACCAGATCGGGACGGCGCGGACGAGGCCGATTGCGGTCGACCTGGCCGGAGCCGTCCTAGTCGCCAAGGCCAACTTCGCGGAGCCGCCGCGCGAGGGCAGCAGCGTCGTCGGAGCCGAGCCCGACGTCGGCCGCAGCGGCCGCGACCTCGTGCAGCACGTGCTCGGTCACCGCCTCGCCTCCGGCGAGCTCCTCCAATGCGGCGGCGTACCGCTCGGCGACAACCTCCACGCGATGTTCCCGCTCGACGAGTTGCAGCGCCGCCGCGCCCATCGAGCGACGGGCCTCCGGGTCGGCGAGCGCCTCCAGTGCCGCAGCGAGCGTCTGCTCCTCACTCTCGTCGACGGGCACCTTCAGCGCGGCGCCGTCCGGCAGCTCGGAGAACCAGCCGACGTCGCTGACGACGAGCGGCTTGCCCAGCGAGAGCGCGCGGATCGCGGTGCCGGACGTCTCCCCCATCGTCGGCGAGCGGAGGCCGATGATCGCGTGGCACCCGGCCATCAGCGACCAGAGCTCGCGCTCGGGGACGTACTCCTTCCGGATCACGCCCTGCGGGTACTGGAGGCGGGCGAGCCGCGCCGACGCCGAGCCGACGAGCAGCAGCCGCGCCTCCGGCCGGCGCTCCCGAAGCTGCGCGAACGCCGTCAGGAGCTGTGGGACCCGCTTGCTCTCGTTCAGGTGGCCGAAGCAGCCGTAGAGCGGCGCGCCCTCGACTACCGCGGGGTCGAGCTCCGGGATCGGCCAGGCGGGGTGCGGGATCCGCACGATCGGCCCGCGGTACCCGCCCGCCCGCGCGCGCTCCTCGACGTAGCGCGAGTGGACGATCAGCCCCGTCGCGTGGTCGAGCGCCACGCCCGCGAGCGGGAAGTCCTCGGGCCTCGTCTCCCACAGCGGCGCGAGCTTGTTGTCGAGCACCGCGTACGCGAGCAGGCGCCCGACGAGGCCCGCCTCGCGCTCCATCGCCGCGAGGTAGCCGGCGGCATCGCCGCGCGCGAACGTCAGCCCGACGACGAGGTGGTGGAGGACGAAGTCGTGCAGGACGACGACGCCGGGCCGCCGCCGCAGCGCCTCGACGATCCAGCCGTGCGCCTCCGCGTCGTTCCCCACGTGGTACAGGCGGACGTCGGCCTTCGGCTCGCGCCGGAAGCGGCCGGGCCGCGCGACGGCGACGTCGATGCGCCGCTCGAGCTCCGGCAGGAGCAGCGCGGAGTAGTCGGCGATCCCGGAGCGCGACGGCGGCAGCGGCGAGTAGTACGCGACCCTCACGCGGCGACCTCGGTCTGCACGGCGGCTCGAAGGGCCGCCGCGTACAGGTCGGCCACGCGCTCCAGGTCGTGCTCGGTCCGCGCAAGGCGAAGCGCCGCCGCGCCCATCTCGCGGCTCGAGGCGGCGCGCCCCAGCGCGTCCGCGAGCGCCTCGACCTCGCCGTCGCCGATCGGCACCTTCAGCGCCACCTCATCGGGCAGCTCACGAAACGCGCCGACGTCGGACACGACGAGCGGCTTCCCGACGGAGAGCGCGCGGACAGCGGCGGCGGAGGTCTCGCCCATCGTCGGGAAGCGGAGCGAGACGACGGCGTCGCAGGCGCGGAGCAGCGCCCAGAGCTCGTCCTCCGGAACGTAGTCCTTCCGGATCACGCCCTCGGGCAGGGCGATGAGCGGCAGGCGCGGCGACCACGACCCGACGAGCAGCAGCCGGGCCCCCTCCACGCGCGCGCGGAGGAGCGCAAACGCCGTCACCAGCTGCGCCACCCGTTTGCTCTCGTTGATGTGCCCGAAGCAGCCGATCAGCGGCTCACCGGGCACGTCGGCGGGGGCGAGATCCGGCACCGGCCACGCGGGCATCGGGATCCGCCGGATCGGCCCCGCGAAGCCGGCTCCGCGCGCGCGCTCCTCGACGTACCGCGAGTGGACGACGAGCCCGGTCGCGTGGTCGAGCACCTCGCGGGCGAGCGGGAAGTCCTGCGGGCGGGTTTCCCAGAGCGGCTTGATCCGGTCGTCGACGACCGCGTGCCCGAGGAGCCGGCCGACGAGCCCCGCGTCGCGCTCGAGCGCGGCGAGGTAGCCGTCGACGTCGCCGCGCGCGAGCGTGATCCCGGAGACGAGGTGGTGGAGGACGAACTCGTGCAGGACGACGATCCCCGGCCGCCGCCGCAGCGCCTCGACGATCCAGCCGTGCTCGGCGGGGTCGTTGCCGACGTGGTACAGCGCCACGTCCGCCCTCGGCTCGCGCCGGAACCGCCCGGGCCGCGCGACGACGACCTCGACGCGCTCCGCGAGCGGCGGGAGCAGCAGCGCCGAGTAGTCCGCGATCCCGGAGCGGGACGGCGGCAGCGGCGAGTAGTACGCGACCTTCACGCCAGGAGTCTGTCGATCGCCGCGGCCCACGAGACGCGCTGGGCGAGCTCGCGGCCGGCGCGGCCCCACGCCGCCGCGTTGTCGGGGTTCAGCGCGCCGAACGCCGCGGCCAGCGCGTCGGCGCGCGGCTCGCAGACGAGACCGGTGACCCGATCCGTGACGACCTCGAGCGGCCCGCCGGCGTCGGCGGTCGTCACGACCGGCTTCTCGGCGAGGAAGGCCTCGTACGGGACCATCCCGAAGTCCTCGTCGACGGGCGCGTAGAACACGGCCAGGCAGCGCGCGTAGAGGTCGGTGAGCTCCTCGGCCGAGACGCGCCCGGAGAAGCGGACGTTCCCGTTCGCCAGCGACTCGAGCCGCTCACGATCCGGCCCCTCGCCCGCGACCACGACCGGCACCGAAGCCCGCTTCGCCGCCTCGAGCAGCAGGTCGATCCGCTTCGCCCGGTCGAGACGGCCGACGGAGAGGACGAAGTCGCCGTACTCGTCGCAGCGGTAGGCGAGCTCCTGCGGCGGGTGCGGCATCACCTCCGCCGCGATCCCCGTCGAGCGCTCGAGCCGGTCGGCGACGTTGCGCGAGGTCGCGAAGACCTTGCGCGCCTCCCCGAGCGCGAGGCGGTCGAGCTCCTGCACCTTCCGGCGCAGGGCGCGCTCCTCCGCGGCCTCGCCGAACTGGCCGAGCTCGGTGCGGTCGAGCTCGTACGCCTGGCGGAACTGGTGCACGAGCCAGACGACCTTGTTCCGGTGCCGGACGGCGTACGAGGGGAACTTCGTCGCGACCACGAGGTCGATGGGGCGGCCGTCGGCCTCGTCGAGGTCGAGCAGCCGCCAGAGGAAGGCGTGGGTGAGCACGCGCTCGCCGGGATACCACTTGAACGGGACGCTGACGAGATCGGCCTCGTGGCCGCGCGCGTTCAGCTCGGCGACGAGCTCGTCGGTGAAGATCTCGACGCCGCCGCGCGCGAACGGCACCTGCGGGCGGCAGACCGCGATTCTCAAGTCCGAGCGACGATCGCGTAGTCGAGCGGCGCGAACAGGATCTCGCGGATCCGCTCGTCCACGTCGTCGGCGTGCCTCGGCGCGTTCAGGAACCGTGTCTCGACCTCGCGGAACCCGGCCTGCCGCGCGAGCAGCGCGAGCGTTTCCGGGACGAGCGGCTGCGCGTGGGTGAGGTCGGCGAAGTACGAACGGAGGGCCAACGGCGAGAGCGGGTTGATCGTCTCCGCGACGAAGATGCCGCCCGGCCGCAGGGCACGCGCCGAGAGCTCGAGGAAGCGAAAGAGCGCCGCCGGCGGGAGGTGCTCCACGACCTGCGCGGCAAAGACGCCGCCGAGCGAGCCTGCCTCGACCGTGTCGAGATGAGCGAGGGCGTCAGCCTGCTCGACGGCCAGCCCTTCGCCGCGGGCGTAGGCGACCATGTCCGCGTCGGCGTCGATCCCCGTCGACTCGAGCCCCGCCTCGCTCAACAGCCCGAGGAACTCGCCCCGGCCGCAGCCGACGTCGAGCACGGGCGCGGCGTCGCGGAAGTCGTCGACGTAGACGCGCTGCCGCTCGCGCACGTCGGCTGCCGACCCGCGCATCCTGGCCTCGAAGGCGAAGTAGTCGGGCACCGCGGCCGCCGCGGCCTGCGAGGCAACCGTCTGCGGCGCAGCCGTCCCGCCGCGGCGCTCGAGCCGCGTCAGCCGCTCCTCCAGCTCGGCGAGCGTCCGGGCGGCCGCCTCGCGAGCCTGCTCGGTGCGGTCGACCTCTTCGAGCGTCCCGTCGAGGAGCTTGAGCAGCACGTCGTTGAACATCCGCTGCTCGGCGGCGAGCGGCTCGACGTACCAGCGCAGGAACGGGCGCAGAACGACTTTCAGCGGATACGCGAGCCAGCCCTTCGGCCCGGGACGGCGCTCGAGCGGCCGGTCCGTGCTCACCGCCCAGAGCCGCTCGGCGCGGTGGCGGGCCTCGAGCAGCCGCCCCCGGCCCTGTCCGGCCCCGTTCGTGCCGCCCGCGAGCTCCTCGCGCAGCCGCTCGACGAGTGCGTTGACGTCCACGTCGGCCGCAGACGAAATCCCTGCTCCCGGCGTGATTTTCGGCTCCGGTCCGGGCACCGCTCCATTCTATCCGGGGCTGATTACGGCTCTGTAAGGCGCCGAAGATCCCTCATTCGAGATCCCTCGTCCGGGTGATGCCCGCGGGTGGGGCGACATGGAAGGTGGCTGGCACTCGTGCGACGGACCGCCCGCGTACCGCTGCTGGCGCTCGTCCTGGTGGGGGCGATCTCGGTTGCCGGCGCCGGCGGCGCCTCGGCAGACGTCTCCCAGTTCGGGAAGAGCAGCCCCGGCATTGCCTTCGGGAAGCCCGGCGCGGGGTTCAAGTTCGGCTCGCGATACACGCTGCCTCAGTCGGCGACGCTGGTCGATTTCAAGTTCTATGCCGCCGGAGGCCCGGCCGGTCAGAGGTTCATCCCGCTGATCTACGGCACGGACGCGGACGGCAACCCGGCGAGCCTGATCACGCAGGGCACCGAGGTTTCGGTCGAGCCGAATCAGCCGCCGGGCTGGGTCAGCTCGCCGCTCCCGTCCGTGAACCTCGCTCCGGGCCAGTACGTCCTCGCGCTCCTCGCCGGGGCGACCGCGGGGAACGCCTCGATCTACTTCGACCCAGTCCCGAACAGCGGGTGGTTCAACAGGAACCCCTACCCGACGCCCTCGAGCAGCTGGGGAGAGCTGAAGCTCGAGGCGCAGCAGCTCAGCTTCTACGTCGACTACTTCTCGGACAGCACGAACCTCGCCCAATTCGGGAAGACGGCGGTGAGCGCCGTCTCCGCAGCCCCGGGCGCGAACCACAAGTTCGGCTCGAAGTACACGCTCGGCCAGGCCGGTACGCTCGTCGACTTCAATTTCTACGCCGCCGGCGGCGCGGCGGAGCAGAGGTTCATCCCGGTCGTCTACGGCATCGACGGGAACACGCCGGGAGCCCTGCTCGCGCAGGGAGCGGAGGTGGTCGTCGCGGCCGGACAGCCGCCCGGATGGGTGAGCTCGCCGCTGCCGGCAGTCGTGCTGCCGCCGGGGTCGTATCTCCTCGCGTTGTTATCCGGGCCGACAACGAAGCAGGCCTCGATCTACTTCGACAGCGTTCCCGGCACGGGCTGGTTCAACCCGAACAAGTATCCGACGCCGTCGCCGACGTGGGGCGTGACGAGCATCGAGGCGACCGAGTACAGCTACTACGTCGACTATGTGCCGGCGGGCGGCGTGCCGCCGCCGGTGAACACATCGCCGCCGGCGGTGTCGGGGGCCGCACAGGTCGGGCAGACGCTGGTCGCCTCGCCCGGCACCTGGACGGGTTCGACCGCGCTCGCCTTCCAGTGGCAGAGCTGCGACAGCGCCGGCGACGGCTGCTTCGACATCGTCGGTGCGACGAGCGGCTCGTACCCGCTCACGACCGCCGACCTCGGCACCCGGATTCGGGTGACCGTGACGGCCACCGGCGACGGCGGCGAGGCGTCGGCGAGCTCGGGACCGACGCCGCTCGTCATCGACCCGAGCGATCTCGCGACGTTCGGCCAGGCGACGCCCGGCGCCGCGTCCGCTGCGACCGGGAACGGGTTCAAGTTCGGGACGATCTTCCCGCTCGCCCAGACGGGGACGCTCGTCGACCTCGCCTTCTACGCGGCCGGGGGGACGTCCGCGCAGGAGTTCGTCCCGGTCGTCTACTCGGTCGGCGGCTCGGGCGAGCCGGACGCGCTGCTCGCGCAGGGATCGCCGGTCACGGTCCCCGCCGCGCAGCCCGCCGGCTGGGTCGTCGCGCCGCTTCCGCAGCTGAGCCTCCCCGCCGGGAGCTACCTGCTCGGGCTCCTCTCGGGACCGAACTCGCGCGGCGCTCTCGTCTACTTCGATCACGTCCCCGGGAGCGGGTGGTTCAACCGCGACAAGTACCCGGTGCCGAGCCCGTCGTTCGGCCCGAGCAGCCGGTCCGACCAGCTGCTCAGCCTGCACGTCGACTACAAGCCCGGACAGCTGCCGGCGAACGGCACGCCGCCGAGCGTGACCGGCACCCCGATCGTCGGCGAGACGCTCTCGGCCCTGCCCGGCGACTGGCAGCCGTCAGCCGGCATCGCGTTCGCCTACCAGTGGTTGCGCTGCTCCCCGCACGGCGGCGACTGCGCGAGCATCGCCGCCGCCACCGCAGCGTCGTACGTCCCGACCGGCGCCGATGTCGGCAAGGCGCTCCGCGTCCGGGTGACGGCGAGCAACGCCACCGGCGCGGGCAGCGCGACCTCGCCGCTCACCGCCCCGGTCGTCGCAGGGTTACCGTCCTCGATCGCGTCGCTCGGCGACTCGATCAGCGTCGCGTGGGGCTCGTCGGGCGCACCCGGCGGGCCCAACCCGGAGACCTCCTGGTCGACCGGCACCGATCCCGTGGTGAACTCCCACTACCAGCGGCTGCTGGCGCTGAACCCGGCGATCGCCGGTCATGCCTTCAACCACGCCGCGCCGGGCACGAAGATCGCCGCCACCTACAACCAGGCTGCGACCGCGATCGCCGAGGGCGCCGAGTACGTGACGATCCTCTCCGGCACGAACGACGTGTGCACGACGACGGTCGCGGAGATGACGGGCGTCGGCGCGTTCCGCACCCGCCTGACGAGGACGCTCACCAGCCTGAGCGCGGGTCTCCCGGGCGCGTGGATCTTCGTCGCCTCGATCCCGGACTGGTACGGGCTCTGGAGCGACTTCCACACCGACAGCGCGGCGAGGGCCGCCTGGGCGACCTACGCGCGCTGCCCGTCGCTCCTCGGCGCAGGCGCGACCGACGCCGATCGACAGGCGGTTGCGCAGCGGATCGACGCCTTCAACGCCATCGCCGCCCAGGTGTGCGGGAGCTTTCCGCGGTGCAGCACCGACGGCGGCGCGGTGCACAGCCTCAGCTTCGCGAACGGCGACCTCGCGTTCGACTACTTCCACTTCTCGGAAGCGGGCCAGGCACGGCTGGCGGCGGCGACGTGGGCCGCCGGCCCGTTCGCCGGCGTCGCCGGCTGACGGCAGCAGCGAGAATGGCCGGCACGTGGCCGGCGAGCAATGATCGGGATCTCGATGCTCACGCTCGTGCCCGGCGTCGTCGGCGGCTCCGAGACCTACGCGCGCGAGCTCTGCCGGGCCCTCGCGCGCGTCGGCGAGCTCGACTACCACGCGTTCGTGCCGACGATCGCCCGCGATGCGGGCGACGGGCTGCCGACCAGGGTCGTCTCCGAGTACCGCGCCAGCCGCTCGATGCCCGGCCGCGTCGCTGCAATGGCGCTCGCTGCGGCCGCACCCGGCCGGCTCGGCCGCGCCCTCCGCCTCCGCGAGCTGGATGCGATCCACTTCCCGCTCAGCGTCATGCTCCCGCCCGTCGATGCGCCCCCGGCGGCGACGACGGTCCTCGACGTCCAGCACGAGGTCTTCCCGCAGTTCTTCTCTCGCGCCGAGCTCGTCTACCGCCGGCGCGTCTACGGCTGGACCGTGCGCAAGAGCCGGATCGTGATCACGATCAGCGAGCACGCGCGGGAGGCGCTGATCGAGCGGCTCGGGCTCGAGCCCGACCGCGTGCGGGCGATCCACCTCGCCGTCGACCACGAGCGCTTCCGCGCGGACGGCCGCGCGCGCGAGCCCTTCCTCGTCTATCCCGCGAACGCCTGGCCGCACAAGAACCACGCCCGGCTCTTCGAGGCGTTCGCCGCGGTCCGACGGGAGCGGCCGGAGCTCCGGCTCGTCCTCACCGGGGCCGGCCACGAGCGGCTGTCGCTGCCGGAGGGCGCCGAGTCACGAGGGCATGTCTCGGCGGAGGAGCTCGTCGAGCTGTACCGGAGCGCGGCAGCGCTCGTGTACCCGAGCCTGTACGAGGGCTTCGGGATCCCGTGCGTCGAGGCGATGGCCTGCGGCTGCCCGGTCGCGGTCTCGAACGTCGCGTCGCTACCGGAGGTGTGCGGCGACGCGGCCGTCTACTTCGACCCGGACGACCCCGAGTCGATCGCGCAGGGCATCCGCGACGTGCTCGACCGCCCGCCCGCCGGCGGGCTCGAGCAGGCGGCTCGCTTCACCTGGGAGCGCTGCGCCCGCGAGCACGACTCCGTCTACCGCGAGCTCAGCGGTAGTGTCCGCGCATGAGCGAGCGTGAGGGTGGTTGCGCGTGCGGAGCGGTCCGCTACCGGCTGACCTCGGACCCGCTCTTCACGAATTGCTGCCACTGCCTGAGCTGCCAGCGGCAGACCGGCAGCGCGTTCGTCATCAACCTGCTGATCGAGGCCGACCGGGTGCAGCTGGAGAACGGCGAGCCGCAGGCCGTGGACGTCCCTCGCGACGACGGCAGCACCCAGCGCATCTTTCGCTGCCCCGCCTGCCAGGTCGCGGTGTACAGCGAGTACGGACGCCCCGGCGTCTGGTTCGTTCGCGGCGGGACACTCGATGAGCCGTCGACGATCGCGCCCGATGCGCACATCTACACCAGGTCGAAGCTGCCCTGGATCACGCTGCCGGAAGGCGTGCCGGCCTTCGAGGTCTACTACGACACGAAGGCGGTCTGGCCGGCCGAGAGCCTGGAGCGGCTGCAAGCCCTGCGCGCCAGGGCCTGACCGAGGCCAGGCCCTACGCGCGGACGGTCGCCTCTTCGCTGCGCAGACGCTCGAGGTCGGCGTCGACCAGGAGGCGCACGAGCCCGTCGAAGTCGAGGGTCGGCGTCCAGCCGAGCCGCCGGCGCGCCCTCGACGCGTCGCCGACGAGGTCGTGGAGCTCCGCCGCGCCGCGGACGAGCGATTCGTCGATGTGGACGTACTCCTGCCAGTCGAGGCCGACGTGGCCGAACGCGAGCTCGACGAGCTCCTGGACGCTGTGGGCGACGCCGCTCGCGATCACGAAGTCGTCCGGCGCGTCCTGCTGGAGCATCAGCCACATGGCGCGCACGTAGTCGCCGGCGTAGCCCCAGTCCCGCCGCGCAGAGAGATCGCCGAGCCACAGCTCGCCCTGCAGCCCGAGGCTGATCGCCGCCGCCGCGTGCGAGATCTTGCGCGTGACGAAGTCCAGCGGCCGGCGCGGCGACTCGTGGTTGAAGAGGATCCCGGAGCAGGCGTAGAGGCCGTAGCGCTTGCGGTAGCTGCGCACGATCAGGTGGCCGTACGCCTTCGCGACGCCGTACGGCGTGAGCGGCGCCAGCGCGGTCTCCTCCGTCTGCGGCACCTCCCGCGGCTCGCCAAAGATCTCGCTCGAGGACGCCTGGTAGAAGCGGATCTCCGGGTCGACGAGCCGGATCGACTCGAGCAGGGCCGTGACGCCCACCGCGGCGAACTCGGCCGTCTGCACCGGTTGCCGCCACGACATCGGCACGAACGACGGCGAGGCGAGGTTGTAGACCTCGTGCGGCCGGCACGACCGCAGCGTCTCGACGAGGGAGAGCTCGTCGAGGAGCTCCGCCTGGACGAGCTCGATCCGCTCGCGGACCGCCTCGAGGTTGTCGAAGTGCTCCGAGGCCGGCCGGCGGACGACGCCGCAGACCTCGTAGCCGTGCTCGAGCAGGAGCTCCGCGAGGAGCGACCCGTCCTGTCCCGCGATTCCAGTGATCAGCGCCCGCCGCCGCCCGGCCATGCGGGGACGATAGCCGCCGTTGCCTACGTCAGCGCGCCGCGCAGGGGCCGCTTGGCGAAGCGGTTCCGGCGGAAGTCGCGCCACCCCTGGAGCACCGCTGCGATCCCCTCCCGCTTCCGCGAGGACCGGAGCGCCTGCGCGAGGTGCGCCGCCAGCAGCACCGAGCGGCGCCGCCACGTGCCGAGCCGACCGAGGGGCGCGAAGCGCTCGCAGACCGCGGTCGTGTTGCGCACGCCGTAGTAGAGGGTCGTCGGCGAGTTCTCGCCGCCGGAGGTGACCGACACCTTGTGCCAGAGCTTCGACGCGGGGACGACGTAGTGGCGGTAGCCCACGTCCCGCGCGCGCAGCGACCAGTCGACGTCCTCGGAGTAGAAGAAGAGCTCGGCGTCGAACAGGCCGACCTGCTCCAGCACCTCGCGAGAGACGAGCATCGCGGCGCCGCAGGCGCGGTCTGTCTCGGTCACGTCCTCGAACCGGCCGTCGTCGCGCTCGCGGTAGCCGATCTGGCGGCCGTTGTAGCCCGAGCGCGGGTCGAAGGTCGCGCCGGCGAACCAGATCAGGTCGTCGGGCTCCATGTACAGGATCTTCGAGCAGAGCGCCCCGGCCTCCGGCCGGCCGCGCGCCTCCTCGACGAGCGGGGCGACGAAGCCCGGGTCGACCTCGACGTCGTTGTTCAGCACGAGCACGTAGTCGGCGCCGAGCTCGAGCGCGCGGCGCATCCCGACGTTGTTGCCCTCGGCGAAGCCGAGGTTCTCCTCCGTCCGGACGATGTCGACCTCCGGGAACGCGGCGCGGACTGCCTCGCTCGTCCCGTCGGTCGAGCCGTTGTCGACCACGATCGGCGTCAGCGGCCGGTAGTCGACGTTTCGCAGAGACTCGAGGCACTGCAGCGTGTCCTCCCGGCCGTTCCAGGACAGGACGACGACGGCGACGTGGTCCATCAGCCGGCGAGGCCGCGACTGACGAGCGCCGCGGTGGCCCGGTCGACGTGGTCCTCCGCCTCCTGGCCGGCGAGCCAGCCGGCGAGCTCGCGCATCCCGTCCTCGAATGCGACCGCGGGCTCGTAGCCCAGGAGCGTGCGCGCGCGCTCGATCGACGCGAAGCAGTGACGGATGTCGCCGGCCCTGAACTCGTTCCTGATCTCGGCGCGGATCGGCACTCCGAGCTCGCGGGCGAGGACGTCCGCGACGTCGAGCACGCTGACCGAGCGGCCGGTGCCGACGTTGATCGCCGCGCCGTCGCCAGCGCCGGGCTCGAGCGCCCGCTGAACCGCCGCCGTGATGTCGCTCACGTGCACGAAGTCGCGGCTCTGCCAGCCGTCCTCGAAGACGACGGGCGCGCGGCCGTTCAACAGGCGGCTCGAAAAGATCGCGGCAACGCCCGTATACGGGTTCGAGAGCGCCTGCCGGGGGCCGTAGACGTTGAAGAAGCGGAGCGCGGTCGCGGGCACGCGGTAGGCGCGTCCCCAGGCGAGCGTCATCTCCTCGTGGTCGCGCTTGCCGACCGCGTAGATCGACGTCGGCGCGAGCGGCTTCGTCTCGCTCGTCGGCAGCGGCTCGAGCCGCTCGCCGCACGAGGGGCAACCGAGGTCCCAGCGCCGGTCGGCGAGCTGGGCCTCGGAGCGCGGCTCGGGAGCGACCTCCACTCCCTCGGCCGGACACCGGTAGAGGCCTTCGCCGTAGATCGACATCGAGGACGCGACCACGACCTTCTCCAGCCGGTCGCGAACGTCGACGGCGGCCTCGAGCACGACGGCGCAGCCGATCGAGTTGACCGACGTGTACCGCTCGATCTCGTACATCGACTGGCCGACTCCGACTGCGGCGGCGAGGTGGACGAGGCGGTCGACGCCGACGAGCGACCGCCGGACCGCGTCGCGGTCGCGCACGTCGCCGACGATCAGCTCCGCCTCCGTGCTCAGGTAGCCGGGGCGCCCGTGCGGATGGACCTGGGGGTCGAGCGAATCGAGGATGCGAACGTCGTGGCCGGCCGCGAGCAGCCGGTCGACGAGATGCGAGCCGATGAAGCCGGCGCCGCCCGTGACGAGGACGCGCGACGGCCGCGTCGGGAGCGGGACCGTCACGCCGACAGTCCCGCCGCGACGGCTTCCAGGTACGCGCGCTCGCCGTCCGTCGCCTCGCCCTTGATCCGGGCAAGCGCGGTGTCGAACGGGAAGACCGTCCACAGCTGGACGTACGCCCTGATCGCATCCTTGATCGTGTGGTCGGAGATTCCGGCGCCGCAGCACTCACAGCGCGGCCCGGACTCGCTCAGGCCGTCGGTCGCCCCGACGCGGCAATCCTCCGCATACGGATCGAGCAGGGCGGCGAGCTTTTCGCGCGCGAGCTCGAGCGTGGCGACGACGTGGGCGTCGACGTAGAGCTTCCGCTTCGCCATGGCCAAGCTATCGGCGCGGTTGCCGCGAAGGGTTAGCCTTTGGTGCGATGTCGCTCACGGCAGAGCTGAAGGCATCGCCGCCGACGCTGCACGGAGAGGCCGAGTTCTGGGGCCTGGCGTGGGAGGCGCTGGCGTTCATCGAGCGCGCCGTCCAGCCGGGGATGGCCACGCTCGAGACCGGCGCCGGCGCGAGCACGATCGTCTTCGCCGCCCGCGGCGCCTCCCACGAGACGATCACGCCGTCGGCGGCGGAGGCGGAGCGGATCACGGCCGAGTGCGAGCGGCGGGGGATCTCCACCGAGAACCTGACCTTCCGGATCGGCTCCTCCGCGGACGTCCTGCGCAGCTGGGACCCGCGGCCGCTCGACTTCGTCCTCGTCGACGGCGCGCACGCCTTCCCCTACCCCGCGCTCGACTGGTGGTTCCTCGCCCCGCACCTGAAGATCGGGGGGCTGATGCTCCTCGACGACGCGTACATGCCGCCGGTCGCGGCAGTCGTCGAGCACCTGCGCGACTCGAGCGCCTGGCGGCTCGAGGCGCCGGCCAGCTTCCGCACCGCGGTGGCGCGCAAGCTCGCGGAGGAGGTGCCCGAGGGCGAGTGGAAGGGGCGGCGGATGAGCTTCGCCTA
The DNA here is from genome assembly GCA_035274625.1 of Gaiellaceae bacterium. Lineage (GTDB taxonomy): Bacteria > Actinomycetota > Thermoleophilia > Gaiellales > Gaiellaceae > DATBLE01. Next base: position 10,051 of record DATENZ010000130.1, on the reverse strand, counting down.
CCTGCCGCCGAAGCGCCGCGCCGTCGCAGCCGTCCGCCAGCGCGTCTTCAGCACGCGTCTCGGGCTGAAGGCGCTCGAGCTGGCGCGCCCGCTGATCGGACGAGTGTCCGACAACGGCCGCGGCTAACCTAGGCCGCGAAATGGCCGACGTCGCGCCCGACCTCGCCTGGACGGACCAGGCGCTCGCCGACCTGGCGGACGAGTTCCGGGACATCTACGAGGGCCGGACGGTGCTCGTCACCGGCGCGGACGGCTTCATGGGCTCGCACCTGACCGACGCGCTCTCCCACCTGGGCGCGAACATCCACGCCTTCGTCCGCGCGACCTCGAGCGGCGCCCTGAACAACATCTGGCACCTGCGCGACCGGCTGAAGGTGCACTTCGCCGACCTGACCGACAAGACCTCGGTGGACTATCTCGTCAAGGAGCTGAAGCAGGCGCCCGACCGGCCGTACGTGTTCCACCTCGGGGCGCAGGCGCACGTCGGCGAGTCGTGGCACCGCCCCTACGAGACGGTGATGGCGAACACGGTCGGGACGCTGAACCTGCTCCAGTCGATCGTCGACCACGCGCTCGAGCTGGAGAAGTTCGACACCGCGGGTACGTCGGAGGAATACGGCAACGTCCGCGAGGCGGTCGCCCACCACCACGACTTCGACGAGAGCGGCAGCCTGATCCTCCACGAGCGCTCGCCGATCAACCCGAAGTCGGTCTACGCGACGTCCAAGGTCGCCGCCGACTTCCTGACGATGAACTACCACGACGCCTTCGGCGTTCCGGGGATCGTCACCCGCATGTTCAACAACTACGGGCCGCGCCAGAACCCGCGCTACGTCACCGGGACGATCGTCACCCAGGCGCTCGAGCGCGAGGAGATCGAGCTCGGCCAGCTCGAGCCGCTGCGCGACTTCTGCTTCTGCACCGACGGCGTCCGCGGCCACCTGACGGTCGCGGCGCACGGCATCCCGGGCGACGTCTACGTCTACGGCCAGGGCGAGAACATCTCGATGGGCAAGTGGTGCGACCTGATCCTCCAGGTCGGCGAGGAGCACGGCTACTGGCCGGCGGGCCGCCGGATCGCGACGACGCCGGAGCGCTACCGGCCGGGCGCGAGCGAGGTGATGGCGTTGCGCGTCGGCTACGAGAAGCTGAACCGCGAGACGGGCTGGGAGCCGAAGGTGAGCTGGGAAGAGGGCGTCCTGCGCACGATCCGCTGGTACGCGGAGAACCGCGAGCGCTGGATCGGCCGCGTCGACTGGCGCCAGCCCGCACCTGCCAAGGCATGAAGATCCTGGTCACCGGGGGCGGCGGGTTCCTCGGTTCTCACCTCGTCGAGCGGCTGCGCGCCGACGGCGAGGATCCGTTCGTCGCGCGCCGGGACGACTACGACCTGACCCGCTGGGACGACGCGGAGCGGCTTTTCGCCGACGCGCGCCCGGAGCTCGTCTTCCACCTGGCCGCCGAGGTGGGCGGCATCGGCGCGAACCGCGCGAACCCCGGCCGCTACTGGTACGCGAACCTGATGATGGGCGCTCACGTCCTCGAGCTCGCGCGCGAGCAGCGCGCAGAGAAGGTCGTCCTCGCCGGGACCGTCTGCGCCTATCCGAAGTACACCCCCGTCCCCTTCCAAGAGGATGAGCTCTGGAACGGCTTCCCGGAGGAGACGAACGCGCCCTACGGCGTCGCGAAGAAGTCGATCCTCGTCGGCGCGCAGGGATACCGCGAGCAGTACGGCCTGAACGCGATCTTCCTCCTACCGACGAACCTGTACGGGCCGCGGGACAACTTCGACCTCGCGACCTCGCACGTGATCCCGGCGCTGATCCGGAAGATGATCGAGTCGCCGGAGGAGATCGTCCTCTGGGGCGACGGCACCCCCACGCGCGAGTACCTGTACGTGGAGGACTGTGCCGAGGGCCTGCTGCTCGCCGGCGAGCGCTACGACGGCGCGGAGCCGGTCAACCTGGGCACGGGCGTCGAGACCTCGATCCGCGAGACCGCGGAGCTCGTTGCCGACCTGGTCGGGTTCGAGGGACGGATCGTCTGGGACACCTCGATGCCGAACGGCCAGCCGCGCCGGAGCGTCGACGCGTCTCGCGCCAAGGAGCTGTTCGGGTGGCAGGCGAGGACGCCGCTGCGCGACGGCCTCCAGAGGACGATCGATTGGTTCCGCAGCGATTCTTACCTGCGGCAAGAATCGCTAGAACGGCTTGGGTCGTAGGTTTCTAGCCAAGCTTCGCGGCGCAGCCGCGGAGATTGGCGATCGGCAACCGTGGAGCGTGCTGGGGCCGCTCCTGGCCGTCCAGTGGCTCGCCCTGCTCGCGCTCGCGCTGAGCGTCAAGCACAACGGCTGGCTCTACTACCAGGGCGGCGACGAGACCTACTACTACACGGGCGCCCACCTGCTCTCCGACTGGAGGCTCCCGACGACGCCGGTCGGCTACGGGTGGACCTACCTGATCACGCCGGTGGCGCTCTTCTCCGGTCCGATCGCGCTGTCGGGTCTCGCGCCGGTGATCCTGTTCAACACGCTCGTGCTGCTCCCGGTCGCGCTCCTGTGCGTCTACGGAATCGCGGCGCGGATCGGCGGGCGCGTCCTCGGCTACTGGGCGGCGGGTCTCTGGATCGCCGTCCCCTACGTCGCGATCCCGCTCTTCGACCAGCGCTACCACCAGAAGTACGTCGAGATCGCCCTGCCGCAGCAGCTCGGCCTGACCATCCTCGCCGACTTCCCCTCGATGGTCTGCCTGCTGCTGACCGCGTACCTGCTGGTGCGCGCGCTCGACACGCGGGACTGGCGCGACGCCGCGCTCGCCGGCCTCGCCGGCGGCTTCGCGATCGGGATCAAGCCGTCGACCGCCCTCTTCTTCGCCGGCGCAGGGCTTGCGCTCCTCGCTGCCCGGCGCTGGCGCCAGATCGCGGTCTTCGCGGGTACGCTCGTGCCGGCGCTCGTCGTGCTGGCGATCTGGAAGCAGCGTGGGCTCGGTGAGCTGCCCGCGTTCGCCGGCTACGGCGGCGGCAGCACGCGCACGCTCGCCGCCGCCGGCCCGGTCGTCCCCGTGGGCTCGCTGCTGACGCCCTTCCGCAAGTACGTCGACCTCGACTGGCACCAGCTGCACGAGAACCTCGACGAGATCCGGGAGTTCTTCTGGGCCGTCCGGCCGCTCGAGTGGGTGCCGCTCGCCGGGCTGCTCGCGATCGGCCGGCGCTCGTGGCCGAAGGCGCTCCTCGTCTTCGGCTGGTTCGCGGCGTACCTGGTGATCAAGGGGACGAGCGAGCAGGCGAGCGTGGAGGACGCGAGCTTCTTCCGGCTGCTGATGCCGAGCTTCCCCGCCTTTCTCCTGCTGCTCGCCGCCGTTCCGCTGCTGGTGCCGAGCTTCGGCCTGACGCGCCGCCTGCTCGTGCCGCCGGCGGTCTCGGCGCGGCGGTTCGGCAACCGGCTGCTCGGAGGCTCGGGCGTCCTGCTCGTGCTCGCGCCGCTCGTGATCGTCGCGGCGACCTCGCCGCTGAAGGACGCGAGCGCGGTGTCGGAGATCGACCAGGGCGTGTACGTGCCCGTGCGGCAGTCCTTCCGGCTCTCGCTGACCGGCGGCGACGTGAAGCACCTCTCGTGGAACGAGCCGTACTCGGGAAGATCGCGCGTCTTCTACGCCGTCCTGCGGTCGCGCACAGCCTTTCCGGACCCTTCGAACCCCGAAGGCAGGACGGTGCGCGACGGGATCTCGTGCATCGAGCACTCGGGCCGCTCGTCGGTCGACTGCCGCCTGTTCATGACGAGGATCGGCGTCGCGCACGGACGCGCGTTCAGCGACCGCCCGCCCCCCGGCCGGTGGACCTATCGCGTCGCGCTCTCGGCGAACTGGATCGACGATCCGAACCTCGGCGACATGCTGGTGGTCAGCCCGCCGGTGAACGTGGTCGTACCCGGCTAGCGCTCTTCGCGCAGCCGCTGCTCGAGCAGCGCTAGGCGCTGGGCGAGCACCGTGTTCTGGTCGTGCAGCTTCGAGATCACCGTCGAGTAGTGCAGCAGCACGACGAGCACGAACAGCGCGCCGACCGCGAACAGGACGGCGGGCGGGTAGGTCTCGATCCCCACCCAGCCGGCGATCGTGTTCAGGCCGGAGCGCCAGATCGACAGCGCCAGCAGCACGATCGCGGTCAGGAGCCAGAGCAGGGCGTAGCGCTCGCGCAGGCGGCGGCTGCGGATCAGCTCGAGGACGATCACGATCAGGCCGGCCGAGGCGACGGCGGCGACGATGGAGACGACGAGCGGCGTCATTTGTCCTCCAGGGGCGTGACGTTCTTCCGGACGAGGCCGATGAACAGGGCGAGCAGCACCTTGACCATGTAGTAGACGGACGCAAGGGCGCCGATCGACGAGCGGCCGCCGGCTCGCTCGCGCATCTGGACCGGCACCTCGGCGAGCCGGAGCTTGTGCCGGTGCACCATCAGCGTCGCCTCCACCTCGGGGTAGTCGTGCGGGTAGTCGGCGGCGAAGAGCGCGATCGCGTGGCGGTTGAGCGCCTGGAAGCCGGACGTCGGGTCGGTCACGCGGCGGCCGACGAGCAGCGACACCGTCTTCGCGAGGATCGAGATGCCGAACCGCCGCGAGCGCGACGAGCGGTAGCCGCCGCCGCTCGAAAACCGCGACCCGACGGCGATGTCCGCCTCCCCGGCCAGCACCGGCTCGAGGATCAACGGCAGCTGCGACGCGTCGTGCTGGCCGTCGCCGTCGAGGCGCACCGCCAGCTTGAAGCCGTGCTCGAACGCGTAGCGGAAGCCCGTTTGGACAGCGCCGCCGATGCCGAGGTTGAAGGGCAGGCGGACGACGTGAGCGCCCCGCTGCTCGGCCACGGCGGCGGTGCGGTCGACGGAGCCGTCGTCGACGACCACGACGTCGAAGTCGGGGTCGAACGCGTGGATCTCGTCGATCACGCGGCCGACGCACTCCTCCTCGTTCATGGCGGGGACGATCGCGATGCGCTTCAGCGCGGCGAGGCGCGGATCGACCGAGCGCGGCGCGGCGACGTCCATGACCTCAGCCACGAACCGCCTCCGGCACGCCGGCGCCGAGCAGCTCCAGCAGCCGGCGCGCCCGGTGGAGGAACGTGTGCTCGTCGAGCGCGCGCTCCCGGGCCGCCCGCCCCAGCTCCTCGGCGCGGCCGGGATCGTCGAGCAGCTCCGAGTACGCGGCCGCCGCCTGGTCGGCGTCCTCGACAACGAGCAGCTCGCGCCCGGGCTCGAACCAGCGCTCGATCCCTTCATGCGGATTCGAGACGATCGCCGCTCCGGCCATCGCCAGCTCGAACGGCCGCGACGTCGACGAGGCGTAGACCGAGGCGTGGGCGCGCCGCGTGACGTTCAGGTTGATCCGCGCCGCCGAGATCGCGCGGCCGAAGACGTTGAAGGGCACGTCGCCGACGAGTCGCGCGCGGCCGGTGTCGCCGCGGAAGTCGCGCCCGCCGATCGAGAAGTCGACCTCGGGCAGGCGCCGGCTCGGCTCGCCGATCAGCGCCTGCGTCCACTCCTGCCGGAACTTGTCGCCGTACCCGTAGAAGAAGACGTCCGTCTCCTTCTCGACCGGCAGCGGCTGGAAGAGCTCGGGGTCGGCACCCCAGAAGACCGCCTCAGCCCGCCGGGCGCCGAGCTCGCGCAGCCGGTCGAGCCCGCCCTCGGAGTTGGACACGACGAGGTCGTACTCGGACGGATCGGCGCCGAAGTAGTAGTTGAACCCGGTGTCGTGCCCGCCGAACTCCGGCAGGCTCATCGGGACGTCGCCGTCGTAGAAGACGACGGGGACGCCGAACCGTTCGCGGAGCATCGTCGGGATCCCGCGCAGGTGGCTCATCGGAACGGTGAAGACGACGACCGCGGTCACGTCGCGCTCGCGCTCGAGCAGGCCGACGAGGTGGCGGCGCCAGCGGGGCGTGACCCAGCGCCAGACGGCCTCGCGCACCCAGCGGTCGGTGTCGCCGGGATCCTGCTCCGCGCGGCGCAGGAGCCGGTCGCCCTTGACGCGCGCGACGAGGTCGCGCGCCTTCGCAAACGCCTCCCCCTCGCGGTAGCACGGGTTCGGCGCGGTCCGCCACCACGGCGACGCGACCGGCCGGCCGCGGTAGGGCGTGACGATCAGGTCGCAGCCCGCCTCGTGCAGGCCCTTCCACAGCTGCCACCAGGCTGGGGTGCACCCGTAGCGGAAGTCGAGGTCGACCGCGGAGGCGACCGCGAGGATCTTCGGAGCCTTCACCGGCCTCCAGTATGGCCGTCAGGCGGGAAGGACAGCCACGTCGTAGGCGGCGAGCTGCCGATCGGTGGTGACGAGCGTAAGCCCCTCGAGCTGAGCCTGGGCGACGAGCATTCGGTCGAACGGGTCGCGGTGGTGACGGGGAAGCGCACCAGCTGCGATCGCATGGTTGTGCGTGATCTGAAGCGCGCGAAATCCGGATCGATCCACGGCGTCGCCGAGATCCATCGGCAGCCTCAGCTTCCCGCTTGCGATCTTGATCGACGACTCCCAGACGGAGGCCGAGCTGACAAGTACGTCGTTGTTCGGATCGTCGATCGTGGCCCGCGTCGTTGGGCGTATACGGCCAGGATCGCCAACCGCCCAGAGCATGACTTGCGTATCGAGAAGGAGTCTCAGAATTCCTCGTCGTCCGATCCTTCGAAGAGCGCGATCAACTCCTCGTCCGGCTCGTCGAAGTCGTCGGCGATCCAGATCTTGCCCTCCAAGAGACCGAGTCTCCGAGCAGGTTGCTCGTACTTGACGAGCTTTGCGACCGGCTTTCCGGCCTTCGCGATCACGACCTCTTCGCCCGCAGCGGCCTTCGCGACGAGCTTGGACAGCGTCGACTTCGCCTCGTGCATGTTGACGATCGTGGCCATGGCTTAGTTAGCTAATCTAGCTAACAGCGTAGCAGACCGACGCCGACGCCCCGTAGCGAAACGGGAACGGCGACTCGGGCTGGGCCTCGCCGACCGCGCGGACCTGCGCAAGCACGTCGGCGCGCTCCTCGTCCGACAGTCGCGCGATGTAGCTGATCGTGGCGATCCGCTCGGCGAGTCCGTCCGCGTCGAGGATCTGCTCGAACGACCCGTGGATCGTCTCCGGCGGGCCGAAGAGCCCGCTTCGCTCCACCTCCCCGCGCCACGAGCCGTACTCGGCCGGATCCGGCAGATAGCGGCCGACGATCTCCTGGAGCGCCCGCTGCAGCGGGTCGTCGAGCGCCCGCCCCTGGCCGAGCACGGCCAGCCCGCCGCCGGGCCGCAGGACGCGGTGGAACTCCGGCAGCGCGCGATCCAGGTCGAACCAGTGGATCGCGGAGGCGACGGTGATCGCGTCGGCGCTGCCGTCCGGGAGCGGCAGCGCCTCCGCCCGTCCCGGCAGCGACTCCGCCCCGGGGACAGCCGCCTCGAGCTGGGCGCGCATCTCGTCGAGCGGCTCGACTGCGATCACCCGAGAGCCGGTCGCGGCGAGCTGGCGCGTCAGCTTCCCCGTCCCGGCGGCGACGTCGACCACGGTCTTCCCCGGACCGAGGGCGAGCCGGGCGGCCACCCAGTCGACCAGCTCCGGCAGGTAGCTCGGCCGCCGGCGCTCGTAGCTCTCGGCCACCTTCCCGAAGGCGGCGGCCGCCGAGCGGTCGAGCTTCAGTAGGCGCCTCTGCGGGCGAGCACAGCCGCAGGCGTCTTGGCGAGGATCGAGATGTCGAGCCAGATCGACCAGTTCTCGAGGTAGAAGAAGTCGAGCCGCACGAGGTGGTCGAACGAGAGGTCGGAGCGGCCGGAGATCTGCCAGAGGCCGGTCATGCCCGGGAGGACGTGGTAGCGCTTGCGGTGCCAGTCCTCGAGCAGCGCGTGGTCGCGGAGCGGCAGCGGGCGGGGGCCGACGAGGCTCATCTCGCCGCGGACCACGTTCAGGACGTTCGGGAGCTCGTCAAGCGAGAAGCGCCGCAGCAGCCGGCCGATGCGCGTCACCCGCGGGTCCTGCCGGATCTTGAACAGCGCGCCGCCGGCCTCGTTCTGGAGCTCGAGCCCGGCCTGCTGCTCGGCGGCGTCGGCGACCATCGTCCGGAACTTGACCATCGAGAACGTGCGCTCGCCGAGGCCGACCCGGAGATCGCGATGGAAGACGGGCCCCGGGGAGGTGAGCTTGATCGCGGCGGCAATCGCGAGCCAGACCGGCAATCCGATCAGCAGGACGAGGCCGCTGACGACGACGTCGAACGTGCGCTTGATCGCCCAGTCGGTGCCGACGAAGACGGGCGGCCTCAACTCGAAGAGCGGGACGCCCTGCCCCGGCACGTACTCGGCGCGCTGAATCAGCAGCTCGGTCGTCTTCGGTGCGATCCGCACCTTGACGCCGCCGCGATGCGCGGTCTCGACGATCTGCAGCAGCTCGCGGTCGCTGTAGTCGGAGTCGGTGACGATCACCTCGTCCGCGGGGTAGGCGTCGAGCACCGACCGCAGCGCCTCGACGCGCCCGAGGTGCCGCAATCCGGACTCCTCGACGGGCCTCGTCGTCACCGCGCCGACGAACTCGTACTCGATCCCGCCGCGTCCGGCGCCGAGCCCGCTGAGCAGGCGCGTCAGGTGCTCGCCCTCGCCGACGAGAATCGCCCGCCGGCGGACGCCGAGCAGGTGCAGGGCCTCGCGGCTGAGCGTGTCGTAGCTCGCACGGAGGACGCCGTCGAGGACGGCCGTGAACACGAACGCCGTCGGGATCAGGCCGAAGGTGGTGAAGTCGTGGCCCGTTCCGAGCCCGAACGCGAGCACCAGCAGCGCGACGATGACGAGCGACGAGACGACTCGCCCGAAGCCGGCGCGCCGCTCGCGCTCGGCGTACAGCCCTGCCTGCCAGAACACGAGCACCGTCACGAGCGCGACGAACGGAAAGTAGTCCGACTCCGCGTCGCGCCAGAGAATGCCCCAGAAGATCGGCGAGTGGCCGTAGTAGATCTCCCTGATCACGAGCGCGAGATAGAGCCCGATGCCGACTGCGACCAGATCGAGGAGCAGCAGGGAGACCACGCTGCCGAGGCGGAACGCCAGGTGCCGGAACGGGCTGCGCGCGAGCAGGTACGGCCGGCTGCTGCGGATGTCCTCCGGAGCCGGGTCCAGCAGCGTCGTCTCGGCGGGGGCGGCTGGGCGATCCGCCGGCGGAGCCTTCGTTGCCACGAGCACGAATGTTACTCAGGGGCCCCGGGCGGCTACCCTCGGGGCGTGTCCCGTCTCGAGCAGCTGGACGAGACCTACCGCCGTCACCACGAGCAGCACCGCTCACCGGGGTTCGTGGCCGGCGGTCCGCAGCGGGCGGCGATCTTCCGGGAGTGGGTCGGCACGGGCAGGCGCGTGCTCGATTTGGGCTGCCGCTACGGGGCGCTCACCCGCGCCTATCTGAGCGGGAACGAGGTCGTCGGCGTCGACGTCGATCGCCGGGCGCTCGGGAAGGCCGCGAAGCTCGGCATCGAGACGCTCTGGGCCGACGTGGCGCTGCCGCTCGCTCTGCCCGATGCGAGCTTCGACGTGGTCATCGCCGGGGAGCTGCTCGAGCATCTGCCGCTTCCGGAGAAGACCGTGGCCGAGGCGCACCGCCTCCTGCGCCCGGGCGGCGTCCTGGTCGGCTCGGTGCCGAACGCCTACCGGCTGAAGAACCGGCTGCGGTTCTTGCTCGGCGGGCCGCCGGATCCCGACCCGACCCACCTGCACATGTTCTCGCCGGCGGCGGTACTTCAGCTGCTGGCCGGGTTCGAGGAGCCGGAGCTGCGCCTCGCCTCCGGCCGGTTGATCCGGCTCCACCGGCGGCTGTTCGCGAACCAGATCCTGTTCAGGGCACTGAAGCCGCGCTGAAGTCGAGCTCGCGCCCGACGTCGACGTCGTGCGGGTGGGCCGGCGTGCAGCGGCGGCCGAGGAGGGCGAGTGCGGCCTGGAGCGCGAGGCGGCGCCGCCGGTCGAGGAGATCCGTGTCGTGGAAGTACACGTGCACGTATCGCGGCAGCGGCCCGAGCGCGTGCCGGACGGCCATTCCGAGCGAGTGCGTGGTCGGCAGCTCGCG
>DATENZ010000129.1:0-6201 GCA_035274625.1 Gaiellaceae bacterium | reverse complement strand
GGTCCTCACGGCAAGCCGTGAGGTGCCGCGCCCGCCATGTCGGTCGCGGCGGCGAACAACCACACGACCCAAGAGCGGAATCAGCGCGCCTCCAGCATCGGCTTGACTTCGCGCGCCAGGCGCTCGAGCGTCTCGTGGTCGAAGGGTGCGGGGCAGTCGACGTAGACGTGCTCGAAGCCGAGGTCGAGGTAGGGCGCCCAGCGCTCGGCGACGAGCTCCGGCGGGCCGAACGGACCGTCCTGTGGCCCCTTCCAGCCTCGGTTGCGCTCGGTCATCGCGGCGGCGACCTTCCTCGCCTCGTCCTCGGTGTCGCGGATGATCGGGATCCCGCCGCCGACCGTCCGCTCGATCTCCGAGTGATCCCGGCCGACCTCGTCGCACCACCGCCGCAGCACCTCGTCCTTGTGCTTGACCCGCTCCAGGTCGCCGCCGGTGTTCCACGCGTCGGCATAGCGCGCGACGGTCGCGAGCGTCTTCCGCTCGCCGCTGCCGCCGATCAGGATCGGCACCTTTGACTGCACGGGCGGCGGGTTGTTCAGGACGTCCTTCGCCGCGTAGACGGGACCGCGTGCCGAGGCCGGCCCACCGGGGAGCATCGCCCGCATCAGCTCGACGGCCTCGTCCAGCCGGTCCAGGCGCTCACCGAAGCCGGAGCCGAAGTCGATCCCGAAGGCGGTGTGCTCGGTCTCGAACCACGCGCCGCCGATCCCGAGCCACATCCGTCCACCGCTCATGTGGTCGAGGGTGGTGACCATCTTCACGACCAGCGCCGGGTTCCGGAACGTGTTCGCGCCGACCATCAGGCCCAGGCGGACCTCCTCGGTGTGTTCGGCCCACGAGGCGAGGACGAGGTAACCCTCGAACATCGGCCCCTCGGGATCGCCGATGATCGGGTAGAGGTGATCCCAAGTCCAGAGCGAGTCGTAGCCGAGCCGGTCGACGAGCGCGCCGGTGTCCCGGAGCGCCTCCCAGTCGGTGTACTGCGGCCACACCAGCGCCCCGAGCTTCACGACGCCCATCCTCACACAGGCGCGGCGGCGAACGCGGCGGTCGTTACGTAAGGACCAGCCGGTTCGCGACACCAATTAGTCGATGCCGCCGAGTAACAGAGCCGCGAGGTAGGAATCGGGAGGAATGGTGGACATGCTCGAGCACACGCGCGAAGCGCAGGACGTCGTCGAGTGGCGGCGCGAGCGGCTGGCCGAAGCCGGCTTCCCCGCGACGCTCGCCGGCCGCCTCGCCCGCGAGCCCGGCTGGGACCTGCACGAGCTGATCGAGCTCGTCGAGCGCGGGTGTCCGCCGAGCCTCGCGGCACGGATCCTCGCTCCGCTCGACGAGCCTTCAAGGGATGCGTCATGACGCCGGCCCCGAGCAGCCGCGCGGCGGTCGCGATCGACGGCCAGACCGCAGGACCGGAGCAGGGTGCGGCACGGCCGCTCGACGCCGAGTCGCAGGCCTGGCTGACAGCGCTGCGGGGCGAGGGCCCCGAGCGCGACGAGGCCGTCGCCCGGCTGCACGAGCTGCTCGTCCGCGCAGCGCGGTTCGAGGTCGCTGGCCGCCGGCCATCGCTGCCGCACCTGCGCGGGGGCGACCTCGCGGAGATCGTGGAGGAAGCCGCCGGCGATGCCGCCGTCTCGATCCTGGCGCGACTCGACGACTTCCGGGGGGCGAGCCGGTTCACCACGTGGGCCTACAAGTTCGCGCTCTACGAGGCGGCGGTGAAGCTGCGACGGCGCGCCTGGCAGGGCCGCGAGCTCCCGCTCGAGCCGGAGAGCTGGACCGTCGTTCCCAGCACGGCGCCGCAGCCGAGCGAGGTCGCCGAGCGCGCGGAGCTGATGAGCGCGATCCGCGACGGAATCGAGGCGGCCTTGAGCCGCCACCAGCGCCAGGTGCTCGTGTCGCTCGCCCTCAACGGCGTCCCGATCGACGTCCTGGCCGAGCGGCTCGGCACCACCCGAGGCGCCCTCTACAAGACACTCCACGACGCGCGCAAGAAGCTCCGCGCACACCTCGCGGCCGAGGGTTTTGACCTCGAGGCCCTGGAGATGGGCGCATGACGAAAGGACCGGAGATGGATCACGAACTCCTTCGCCTCCTCGGGCCGGGCGAGCCCGAGGTCAGCTGTGACGACTGCTTTGCCGAGCTCGACCGGTACGTGGAGCTCGAGCTCGCCGGTGAGGATGCGGACGGTGTCATCCCCGGCCTGCGCGCACACCTGCGCGGCTGCCCGGCCTGCGCCGAGGAGCACGAGAGCCTGCGCGCCCTGGTCGTCGCCGATACGCCGGGAGGTGCGGCATGACGGGCACGCGCTACCTCGTCGTCGGCGGCGGGATGACGGGCGACGCCGCCTGCAAGGGAATCCGGGAGCACGACACCGACGGGACGATCACGCTCGTCGGCGCAGAGCCGGACCCGCCCTACAAGCGCCCGCCGCTGACCAAGGGACTCTGGTCCGGCGGCGACGAGGCGAAGATCTGGCGCCAGACCGACGAGGCCGGCGTCGACCTCCGCCTTGGACGGCGCATCGTCTCGATCGATCCCGCGGCGCGGTCGGCGACCGACGATCAGGGCGAGGAGTACAGCTACGAGCGGTTGCTGCTCGCGACCGGCGGAACGCCGCGGCAGCTCGCCGGTGCGCCTGCCGACGTCGTGTACTACCGGACGCTTCAGGACTACCGCCGGGTGCGCGAGCTCGCGGACCGACAGGCTCGCTTCGCGGTCATCGGCGGAGGGTTCATCGGCTCCGAGCTCGCGGCTGCGCTCGCGAGCAACGGCTGCCGCGTGACGATGGTCTTCCCGGAGCCGGGGATCGCGTGGCGGATCTTCCCCTCGGACCTGGCCGAGGCCGTGAACACGGTCTACCGCGACCGCGGCGTCGAAGTGCTTGCGGGCGAGACGGTCACGACGGTGGAGGGCGACGGAGACGAAGCCGTCATCAGGCTCGGATCAGGCGGAAGCGTCCGCGCCGACGCGGTGATCGCGGGCCTCGGCATCGAGCCGACGACGGCGCTCGCGGAGGCGATCGGCCTGCCGACCGACAACGGGATCGTCGTCGACGAGTACGGCCGTGTGGACGGAGCGGACGGTGTCTTCGCCGCCGGCGATGTCGCTCGATTCCCGATCGCACTGCTCGGCCGGAACGGTCGCGTCGAGCACGAGGACCACGCGAACACGCACGGCCGCGTGGTCGGGGCGAACATGGCGGGGGCGGCGGAGCGCTACGACCACCTCCCGTTCTTCTACTCCGACCTCTTCGACCTGGGGTACGAGGCGGTGGGCGACACCGACTCGCGGCTGCGCACGGTGACGCACTGGGTCGAGCCGCACGGGAAGGGCGTCGTCGCCTACGTGGACGACGACGGCCGCCCCGTCGGGTTCCTGCTCTGGGACGTCTGGGGGAAGGTCGACGCCGCCCGCGAGCTGATCGCGGCCCGCGAGCCGGTCGACGAGGAGACTGTTGCGCAGCTCGCCTGACGCGGGTCAAGCCAGCTCGTCCGTCCGTGCCGCCATCTCCCGGTCGCGGTCGGTGACGCCGCCGGCCGAGTGGGTCGACCAGCGGACCATGACGCGCCGGAAGCGGATGTCGATGTCCGGATGGTGGTTCTCGGCCTCGGCCAGCTCGGCGAGGCGGTTCACGAAGGCAATCGCGGCCGAGAACGAGTCGAAGGTGAGCTCGCGCTCGAGCGCCTCGGCGGTCTCGGTCCAGCCTGCAGGCGCGCTCACGGAGCCGAGTATGCCGTACACCGGCACACCGCCGGCGAGCCTGCTCCGGCCGGCGCGCAAGCCTCGAGTCGGCACGGAGCTCCTCTGCGAGTTCGTCTTCCGGCCCGTCGCCCAGCTGCTCGTCCTGGCGCTCGCGCCGCTGCGGATTCCACCTCCCGCCGTCGTCGTCGCAGCGACCGGCACCGGCCTGACTGCGGCGCTCGCGCTTGCGCGCGGAGAGCTCGTCCTGGCGGCGCTCCTGCTCCAGGCGAAGACGGTGCTCGACAACGCCGACGGGCAGCTCGCCCGCGCGACGGGGCGGATCTCCGTGCTCGGGCGGTATCTGGACTCGGAGTCCGATCTGCTCGTCAACGCCGCGCTCTGCGCGGCGCTCGGGTGGACGACCGGTCGCTGGGTGCTCGCCGCCGGCGCGTTCCTCGCGCTGACGGTCGTCCTCGGCGTCAACTTCAATCTCGAGCGGCTCTACCGTCTGGAGCGTGGCGAGGCGAGCGACCCGATGCCGGTCGCGCGCGGCGGGGTCCACCTGCTCGAGCGTGTCTACGGGTTGCTCTACGCCTGGCAGGACCGGCTCGTCGAGCGCTTCTGCGAGTGGCGCCTGCGCGGACGCGACGGAGCGGCGCGGCTCGTGTACCACGACCGCCTCGGAGTCGAGACGCTGGCCAACCTGGGGCTGTCGACGCAGCTCGCGGTATTCGGGCTCTGCCTCGCCGCCGGCCGGCCGCAAGCGTTCGCCTGGTTCGCCGTCGCCTGCGCGGGCCTGCTTGTCCCTCTTGCCCTCTGGCGCGGGCTCCGGCTCCGCCGTGCTCACACCTGAGGAGGTGGTGACGATGGATCACGAAGCAGCCGCGGTCGCGACGAAGGTCGTCGACCTGCACCCGGCCGCAGCGCCGCTCTTCTCCATGCCCCGGCGGGTCGAGCCTGCCGACCTGCGCCGGTACGAGGCGTACATGGAGGAGATCTTCACGGCATTCGGGATGGAGCCCGGAACCGAAGGCACACGCGACACGCCGCGACGGTTTGTCCAGGCGCTCTTCGACGCGACGTCCGGCTACGACGGCGACGACAAGCTCCTAACGGCGTTTCCGAGCGAGGCGCCGGACCTGCCCGACCCGCTGGCTGGAGTGATCGTCGAAGGTCCGATCTCGTTCGTCTGCCTCTGCGAGCACCACGCGCTTCCGTTCCACGGCGAAGCCCACATCGGCTACATCGCCGGCGAGCGGATCATCGGCATCTCGAAGCTGACCCGGCTCGTCCGCCTCTTCGCGCGCCGGTTCACCGTGCAGGAGCGCCTCGGCGAGCAGATTGCGGACGGGCTGGTGACGCTCGTCCAGCCGCGCGGCGTCGCCGTCCACCTGGCCGCGTCGCACCTCTGCACGCAGATGCGCGGCGTCGAGGAGCACTCCCGGACGGCAACGACGTTCTGGCGGGGCGCGTTCGCCGACCCCGCGCTGCGCAGCGAGTTCCTGCACGAGGTGCGCGGGCGCCGTTGAGCGCCGCCGAGCTCGAGCTGCTGTACGAGGAGCCTGGCCTGCCCGGGCTCGGCCTTCCCGACGAGCTGCAGCGGCGCTACGGCGGCGACATCGGATTCGACGGACCTCGAGTCGTGACGAACTTCGTCGCGACGATCGACGGCGTCGTCGCGATCCCGTCAGTCGCCGGCTCGAACAAGCTGATCGCGGCGGACAGCGACGCCGACCGGTTCGTGATGGCGCTCCTGCGTGCGTGCGCGGACGTGGTGCTGATCGGCTCGGGGACCCTGCAGGGGTCGCCGCGCGGCCGCTGGACGCCGGAGGGTGCGTTCCCAGATGCGGCGACGGCGCTCGAGGAGCTCCGCCGCCGGTTGGGCAAGCCTCCGCTCCCCGAGCTGGCGATCGTCACCGGGAGCGGGATGGTCGACCCGGCCCATCCCGCGTTCGAGCGCGGCGCCGTCGTGCTGACGACGGACGGCGGCGCGCAGGCGCTGGAGGGGCGGCTACCCGATGCGTCCCACGTCGTCTCGCTCGGGCCGGGGCCGCTCGTCGATCTCGCGCGCGCCGTCGACCACCTGCGCACAGAGGGACACGAGCTCGTACTCGCGGAGGCGGGGCCTCATGTCCTCGGATCCCTGCTCGCCGAGCGTCTCGTCGACGAGCTCTTTCTGACCATCTCGCCGCTTCTCGCGGGTCGCGCGGAAGGCGAGACGCGATTCGGCCTCGTCGAGGGCGAGGCACTGCTCCCCGATGTGTCGCAGGCCGCGCGTCTGCTCGGCGTCCGCCGCAGCGGCCGGCACCTCTTCCTGCGCTACGAGCTCCGCGCCGCGTCGTAAGCAGCGGCCGTAACGCTCTCGATCGCGCAGTCGCCTGCCGTGCGGCGGAAGGGCTCCACTCACACGCTCCTGAGCAGCGCCTCCGCCTCCCGCACCGCCTCCTCGGCGCCGGCGACCCGCTCGCGGGCCGCGTCGGCCCGCTTCTGCGCGCGCTCCCACTCGCGGCGTGCCCG
>DATENZ010000128.1:0-20036 GCA_035274625.1 Gaiellaceae bacterium | reverse complement strand
TACAGCTCCGCGAGCTCGCGGCCCTCCGCGCGCGCGGCGGCCGCGCCGGAGAAGGCGCGGAGGACGACGCCTGGGGCGCTCGCGAGCGCGTCGGCGTTCGCGGTCCCGGCGCTCGCTGCGAGCGAGAGGCCGGCGTCCGAGGAGCTGAGGTAGACGGCGGCGCACAGGCCGCCGGTCAGCTCGACGAGCTCGCGGGCGAGCATCTGTCCGTGGCCGCCAGGAAGAGCGCGACCGAGCGAGTGGGCGAGGCGGACGAGCGGCTCGCTCGCCCCCGCGATCGCCCGCTCGAGCTCCCAGAGCGGCGCTCCCTTGACGCAGTACGCATCCGCGCCGGCGGCGAGCATGCGCTCGACGTCCTCGAAGTCGTCCGACCCCGCGAGCGCGACGATACGCGTCGACGGCTGCAGCTCCCGGAGCCGCTTCGTCGCCTCGACACCGTCGAGGACGGGCATCGCCACGTCCATCAGCACCACGTCCGGCGCCACGTCGGCGGCGAGCGCGATCGCCTCGCTGCCGTTCGCGGCCTCGCCGACGACCAGGAGCTCGCGGTCCTCGGTGAGCACCGTTCTCAGCATGCTCCGCGTTTCCGCGGAATCGTCACATACCAGTACGCGGATCATGGTCGGATCTACCTCCCCAGGTCGCTTCGGCTTTGCGGAAGGGTCATCGGCCCTCGGCCTCGAACCTTGACCGGCAGGTTCCGGCAGGTTTCGAGGGGCTGGGCTACGCGAAATCTGGCGAGCTTGCGCGTTCCGCACCGCGAAAAATCCCTCGGCTGAGCGACGGATAGCATGGGGTGGAGGTGAGGCTCGTCGCTCTGCTTGTCGCCGCCCTCGCGCTCGGCGGGCCCGCGGCCACCGCCGCGACGCCGCCCTTCTTCCAGACGCCGTCACGCAACATCGGCTGCATCTTCGTCGCCGGCTTGGGCGCTCTGGACAAGCCG
Organism: Gaiellaceae bacterium; assembly: GCA_035274625.1. Lineage (GTDB taxonomy): Bacteria > Actinomycetota > Thermoleophilia > Gaiellales > Gaiellaceae > DATBLE01. The sequence goes on along the minus strand of DATENZ010000128.1, from coordinate 19,093 downwards.
TACCTCCGCTGCGACATCGGCAGCGGCCTCCGTCCCCTGCCGCCGAAGCCGAAGTCCTGCGACCTCGACTGGGGGTACGGCTTCGCGATGTTCGCCGCCGGCCGGGCGAAGTCGTTCTGCGCCGGCGACACGGCGAAGGATCCGAAGGCGCCGGTCCTCGACTACGGACGCACGTGGCGCAAGGGCCCGTTCACCTGCGTGTCACGGTCGATCGGCCTGCGCTGTGCGAACTCGAGCGGCCGCGGCTTCTTCCTCAGCCGCGAGCGTTCGTACACCTTCTAGGCCAGCGCGACGATCCAGGTGAGGGTGCGAGCGCGCCCGTACGGGTCGGCCAGCGTGATCCTGAGCGTGTAGTTGCCGCGGCCGAGCAGGAAGGGGCCGACGGCAATCTCGCCCGTATGCCCGAGGAACCGCTGATTGACGAGGACGGCGGTCCCGCGGGAGGCCCGGACGCGGCCTTCCGTGAGGAGATTCGTCCGGAAGCGCAGCGTCACCGACCACACGTCGCCCGAGCGGCCGACGGTCGGCGCCTCGCGGACGAGAATGAACGGCGGATCCTTGAGCGCCGCGCCGCAGACTCCGAGGCACGCCGTCCAGCGGAGCGTGCGCCCGCCGAGCTTGAGCTCGAACCTGTAGAAGCCCGCCTTCGAGGCCGGGAAGGGGCCGATCGTCGCGCGCCCGGCGGCGACGCGCAGCTTGATCGAGGCGGCGAGCCGTCCGGCGCGCAGCCCGCGGACCTCGGCGAGGCCGCCGATCGACGTGCGGAAGCGGAGCGTGACCCGGAAGCCGGTCCCGGCGCGCGCGACGGCCGGCTGTGCCAGCGAGGCGAGAACGGCGTTTCCTCCTCCGGCCGGCGCGGTCCGGTTCGAGAAGTTCGCGTTCACCGTCCTCGCGGCGGTCAGTGTGACCGTGCAGGTCGCGGTCTTCGTGCCGGCACAGGCGCCGCTCCAGCCGAGGAAGGTGTTCCCCGCCGCAGGAGTTGCCGTCAGCGTCACCCTCGCACCCGAGCTGAAGCGCTGGGTGCACGTCTTCGGCGAGCCGGCGGCGGTGCATTTACCGGCCGAGCTGGAGACGGTGCCCCGGCCGCCGACGACGATCGTCAGGGTGCCCGCGGCTCCGCCGCCGCCGGAGAAGGTCGCGGTGACGCTCCTCGCGGCGCTGACCGTGACCGTGCACGTCCTCGCGGTGCCGGTGCAGGCACCGCCCCAGCCGGTGAAGGTCGCGCCCGTCGCCGGCGTGGCGGTGAGCGTGACGACGGTCCCGGAGGCGACCGAGACGCTGCAGGTGGTGGCGCTGTTGCCGCAGCTGATCCCGCCGCCGGCCACGCTGCCGGAGCCGGTGACCGCGACCGATAGCTGGAAGTTGGAGGTCCCGCCGTAGAACGTGGCCGTGACCGATTTCGCTGCGTTGAACGTGACCGTGCAGGTGGTCGCCGTGCCGGTGCACGAGCCGCCCCAGCCGGTGAAGGTCGCGCCGGAACCGGGCGTGGCGGTCAGGGTAACCGTCGAGTTCGTCGCGTGGTTCGGGCTCGAGCACGTCGTTCCGCCGAGGCCGCAACTGATCCCGCCGCCGCTGACGCTCCCGTTCCCGCTCACCGTGACCGTGAGCGCGAAGCCGCTCGTCGGCGTCGGCGTCGGTGCCGGCGCGACGACCGTGAACATCGCCTTGACGGATCTGGGCTGGTTCACGAGGACCGTGCAGGTTGTCGCCGTTCCGCCGCACGCTCCGGTCCAGCCGAGGAAGGTCGCGCCCGTCGCAGGGGTTGCGACGAGAGTCGTCGTCGTGTTCGCGATTCCGGCGGAGCAGACGTCGGCGCCGCTGCCGCAGTTGATCGCCCCCGAGCCGCCGGTGACGATGCCGCTCCCGACGACCTCGACCGTCAGCGTCGGCGAGAACGTCGCCGTGACCTCCGTGGCTGCGTCGGCAGTGACTCTGCACGTGCTCGTACCGACGCAACCTCCCCCGGACCAGCCAGTGAACGTATAGCCGTCGTCGGGTTCGGCGGTCAGCACCACGCTCGAGTTCGTCGGGACGCGGGCGCTACAGGCAGGGGCACAGTCGATGCCCGTTCCCGAGACGCTGCCGTTGCCGACGACGTTGACGGTGAGCAAGACCGTCGCCGTCGACAGGCTCCAGGCTGCGCTCACGAGCCGGTCGCCCTCCAGTTGCACAGTGCACGCCTGTGTGATGTCGGTGCAGGCGCCTCCCCAACCGGCGAAGACGCTGCCGCTTGCAGGCGTCTGGAACACCGTCAGCGTCGACCCGTCTGCGACGGTCCATGTGCAGTCTCCTCCTGCCGGGCTCGATCCGCAGTTGATCTGCGTTCCGGCGGGGCTGCTTTCCGGAGCGCTGACATTGCCGCTGCCGCTGGCGGTGGAATCGTTGTAGGTCACCGTGAGCGTGTGCGTTGTCGTCGCAGGTGACGTGAAGGTCGCCGTCACGAGGAAGTTGCCGGCGCCGGAAAGCGTGCACGTCCTGCCCGAGTTCGACGAGCAGCCGCTCCAGCTGCCGAAGTCGTAATCTCCGTCGGTTTCCGTCGCCGTCAGCGTGACGTCGCCGGTGGCGAACGTGAGAAAGCAGGTCTTGTCACCGGCGCCGCAGTGGATCGCGGACGGGGTGCTGTCGACCCGGCCTTTGCCGATCACCTGGACCGTAACCGTCCCGCTCACCACGGTCCTGCCGCCGGCGTCGGCAACGCCGAGGATCAGCACGAGCAACGCGAGCAGCGGAAGTACTGCTCTTCTCAAGCGGACACACCCCTCCAAGGCCTGGGGAGGATACGCACTCGATCGGGTCATGCGCTACGGCTCAAGGGAGGAGGGCTATCCATGTCAGCGTCCGGACGCGTCCGTATGCATCCAACGCGACGAGTCGGACGCTGTAGCTCCCGGGTGAGAGCAGGAGCGGGTTGGGGGAGACGAGACCGGCATGCGTTGGAAATCTGAGTTCGCGAATGAGCCTCTTGCTCCTGTAAACCCGCAGGTCGGCGCCCGCCGGCTGCGTCGAGCGGAAGTGAAGGAGGACCGACCACAACGCACCGGCGCGCGCGACCGTTGACGGCTGCCTCGAGAGGGTGAACGGCCCCGCGGCGGCAGCCGCCTGCGCGCAGCGGCCGAGGCAGGCCGTCCAGTTCAGGCCGCGGCCGCCGAGGCGGAGCTCGAACAGGTAGAAACCGGCCTTCGCGAGCGGGAACGGCCCGACGTTGGCCCGCCCGACCGGCGCCGCGAAGGAGAACGCGGTCTCAAGCTGGCCGGCCCGGAGAGCACGGACCCGGGCGGTCCCGCGCACGCTCGTCTGGAAGCGCAGCGTCACGGCAAAGCCCGACCTGGTCTTCGTGACGATCGGGCGCCCGCGGCTGAGCAAGCCTCGTCCAGCTGCCCCGCCGCCCGAGCCGGAGCGGAAGGTGGCCGTCACGCTCTTCGCGGCAGCCATCGCGACCGTGCACGTGAGCGTCGCGCCGCTGCATGCGCCGCTCCAGCGGACGAACGTCGCGCCCGCCGCCGGCGCGGCGGCGAGGGTGATCGTCGCCCCCTGGCTCTGCTGGGCGCTGCAGGTGGTGGAGCCGCTCCCGCACGCGATGCCGCCGCCGGTGACCTTGCCCGGCCCCTGGACGGAAACCTGGAGGAGCACCTTCGTGCCGCTCGCGCCGGAGAAGGTCGCGGTGACGCTTCGCGCCGCCGTCATCGTCACCGTGCAGGTGGTCGCCGTGCCCGAGCACGCGCCGCCCCACCCCGAGAAGGACGCGCCGGAGTCGGGCTCAGCAGTGAGCGTCACCGTTGTGCCGGCGGTGACGCTCGCGGAGCAGTCGGTGCTGCCGCTCCCGCACTCGATGCCCGATCCGGTGACCGTTCCGTCGCCGCTCACGGACACGGTCAGCGCGAAGGTCGAGCCGGTCGTTCCGCCCGTGAAGGTCGCGCTCACGCTGCGAGCGGCCGACATCGTCACGGTGCAGGTGGTCGCCGTGCCCGAGCACGCGCCGCCCCAGCCGGAGAACGACGCGCCGGAGCTGGGCGCCGCCGTCAGCGTGACCGTGGTGCCCGAGGTGATGTTCTGGCTGCAGCTGGTGTTGCCGCCGCCGCAGTCGATGCCCGATCCGGTCACCCTGCCGTTGCCGGTGACCGAGACCGAGAGGGGGAACGTCGAGGTGCCGCCACCGCCGGTCCCGGTGAAGGTTGCCGTGACGCTCTTGGCAGCGTCCATCGTGACGGTGCAGGTCGTCGACGACCCGGCGCACGCGCCGCCCCAGCCGGTGAAGCCGGCGCCCGAGGACGGCGTCGCCGTCAGCGTTACCGTCTGCCCGTTGGGCACGCTCGCGGTGCAGCCGGAGCCACCCGCCGAGGTGCAGGAGACCCCGCCACCCGCGACGGTGCCGTTCCCCGTCACCGCCACCGACAGCGTCTGATTGGTCGGCGCGCCGGCGAAGGTCGCGCTGACGGTGAGGTCGGAGTTGAGTTGAACGGTGCAGCTCGTGGCCGTGCCCGAGCATGCGCCGCCCCAGCCGCTGAATGCCGCATCGGTGCCTGCCGTCTCCACGAGCGTGAGCGTCGAGCCCGTGTAGACGTCTTCCCACGTGCACTCGTCGTCGCCGACCGTGCAGTCGATGTCGCCGCCGACGACCTCGCTCTCGTCGTCGTTCACGTCACCCGAGATCTCCAGCGTGAGCGTGTTCGTCCCCTGCGCCGGGGACGGGGTGAATTCGGCCGTGACCTCGTGCTCCCGCGACGTCGCGTCGAACGTGATCGTGCACGTGTTGCTGCTGACGCTCTCGCCGGCGGCGCCGCAGTCCCAGTTGCTGAACGACCAGATTCCCTGGTTCGTCGCCGTGAGGACGACGGTCCCCGTCTCAGCCGTGGTCGTGTAGTAGCACGTCTTGTTGCCGGCGCCGCACGTGATCGTCCCGGCGGTCCCGGTGACGCTGCCGCCGCCGATCACCTGGACGACGAGCGTCGTCGGAGGATCGACGAGCGACCGGCCGGCGGCTCCGCCGACTCCGAGCACGAGCGCCGCGACGAGCGCGGCGCAAAGTCCCCCCAGCTTTACGGCCATCCGCCGAACAGCTTAGAGGCCCCCGCCGTCGGCGGGGGCCTCGTTTCAGCTGCTCTTCCGCGCGGTCGCGCGTCCGCCCTTGCGACCGGCTGCCTTCTTCTGGGCGGTCGTGCCGCCCTGTGACGAGCTGCTGCGGGAGGAGGACGAGCCGGATTTCTTTCCACCGCGGCTCGAGGCGCCCGGCGAGTTCGCGATCTTCGCCGCGCGTTCCTTCGACATGCCCTTCTCCTTCAGCTTCTCGTACTGCTTCTCGTTCTTGACGTTGGCCCGCTTCCCGGGCATCTCTGACCCCCCTTTCCTCGCCTACTTCGAGATCTGCTCGACCGCCTCGCCGACCTTCCGCTCGTCTGCCTCCCGAGCAAGGTCGGCCTGGGCGACCACGCCGATCAGCCGGCCCTCTTCGACGACCGGCAGCCGCCGCACCTGGTGGCGCGCCATCAGCTCGAGCGCGTCGTTCAGGTCCTGGTCGGGCTCGACCGTGATCGGGTCGGTGCTGGCGATCTCGCGCACCGGCGTCGACTGCGGATCCTTTCCGGCAGCGACGACGCGGACGACGATGTCGCGATCGGTGACCGTCCCGAAAATGTCGCCGTCGTCGACGACCGGGATCATTCCGGCGTCGGCCTCGCGCATCAGCTTCGCCGCCTCTGTGGCGGGCTGGTCGGCCTTGACCGTCGTCGGGCTCGGCGTCATTACATCGCGTATGTGCTTCCCCATTTCCTGCCTCCTTTCCGCGGCTCGCGTTCCCGGACAGCTGGGTCGGCAAACGGCGGCTAGAACTTCCGTCGTGAAGGGACCGCTCGTGGCCGAGACGCTCCCGGAGCTCGCGGCCGAACTGGAGGCGGGGCTGCGAGCCGCCGGCCGGCCCGACCTCGCGGAGCAGGTTCCCGGACTGCGGATCAAGGCCGCCTGCGCGTGCGAGGTGGAGCGTTGTGCGAGCTTCTACACCGGCACGCCGATGAAGCGGTGGCTCCGGCGCGGGAAGCAGGTCGCCGTCGGCGAGCTCGTCGTCGACACGATCGACGGCGAGATCGTGTTCGTCGAGGTGCTCGACCGGCCCGACCTGCGGGCGCGCCTGCGCTGAGTCAGTCCGCCCCGGGCACGTCCTCGGCGTCGCCGTCCTCCTCGGGGTCCGGGATCGGCGGCTGCTCGAGCTCCTCGTTGCGGTCGTCCTCGCGGGGCTGCGAAGTATCCTCATCTGCCATGCGTGTCGTGTTACCCGACGACTCGGAGCTGCAACTTCCCGACGGCGCGACCGGCCTCGACGCGGCGCGCGCCATCGGTCCGAAGCTGGCCGAGCAGGCCGTTCTCGTCCGGTCGAACGGCGACCTCCGCGACCTGCGCCTGCCGCTCGAGGACGGGCAGCGGATCCAGATCCTGACGACGCGCGACCGCGCCGACCCGGACGCGCTCTACGTCCTCCGCCACTCGACCGCGCACCTGCTCGCCGAGGCTGTGCGGCGCCTCTATCCCGGGGTGAAGATCGCGATCGGGCCGCCGATCGAGAACGGCTTCTACTACGACTTCGAGTTCGCGGAGCCGGTGCACGAGTCGGATCTGGAACGGATCGAGGCGGAGATGCTCCGCGAGCTCGAGGAGGGGCGGGAGTGGGCGCGCGAAGAGGTCTCGCGGGACGAGGCAAAGCGGCGGTTCGCCGACGAGCCCTACAAGGTAGAGCTGGTCGACACGGCCGAGGGCGACATCTCGCTCTACACGCAGGGCGACTTCACCGACCTCTGCCGCGGCCCGCACCTGCAGAACTCCTCGCCGATCAAGGCGCTCAAGCTCACCGGCCTCGCGGGTGCCTACTGGCGGGGCGACGAGCGGAACACGCAGCTGACCCGGATCTACGGCACCGCGTTCTACTCGCAGGACGACCTCGCGGCGCACCTGGCGGCGCTCGAGGAGGCGCGCCGGCGCGACCATCGGGTCCTCGGCCGTCAGCTCGACCTGTTCCACTTCGACGAGCACTCGCCCGGCTCGCCGTTCTGGCACCCGAAGGGAATGGTGATCTGGAACGTGCTGGAGGACATCCGCCGGCGGGAGAACGCGAAGCGCGGCTACCTCGAGGTGCGGACGCCGCTGATCTACGACAGGGCCCTCTGGGTCACGTCCGGTCACTGGGAGAAGTTCCGCGAGAACATGTTCCTGATCCCGATGGAGGGCGAGCAGATCTACGGGATCAAGCCGATGAACTGCCCGGGGCACATGCTGCTCTACGGCAGCGAGCTGCGGTCGTACCGCGACCTACCGATCCGGTACGCGGAAGCCGCGCCGCTGCATCGCAACGAGCTCGCCGGAGCGCTGCACGGACTGACCCGCGTGCGGGTCGTGACGCAGGACGACGCGCACATCTTCTGCACGGAAGACCAGATCAGCGAGGAGCTGGACGGCTGCATCGACTACCTGAACTACCTCTACGGGCTCTTCGGCCTCCAGGCGCGCGCGGAGTTCTCGACCCGCCCGGACAACAAGCTCGGCAGCGACGAGGAGTGGGATTTCTCGGAGGGCCACCTCGAGGCGGCGCTGAAGCGCCACCGGATCGACTACGAGGTCGGCGAGGGCGAGGGCTCCTTCTACGGGCCGAAGATCGACATCCACGCGACAGACGTGCTCGGCCGCTCCTGGCAGCTGGGCACGATCCAGCTCGACCGCCAGATGCCGGCCCGCTTCGGGCTCACCTACATGGGCGCCGACAACACGGAGCATCAGGTGTTCGCCATCCACCGCGCCCTGTTCGGGTCGCTCGAGCGCTTCATCGGGATCATGATCGAGCACTTCGGCGGCGACTTCCCTCTCTGGCTCGCACCGGTGCAGGTGCGGATCCTCCCGGTCGGGGAGTCCCATCGCTCCGCGGCGGGGGAGCTGCGGGCTCGCCTGAAGGCCGCAGGCGTCCGCACCGAGGTCGACGACCGCGACGAGACGATCGGCAAGCGGATCCGCGACGCCGAGCTGGAGAAGATCCCCCGCGTCGTCGTCTACGGGGACCGCGAGTCGCCCGAGGCGCTCGCCGTGCGCGAGCGCGGTGGGGGACAGTCGACGAAATCCATCGATGAACTGGCCGCCGAGTTCGGTACGATGTGACTCTGCTCAAGCAGGGACGACCCGTTCCTCACCTCCCGGGCAATGCCGGCTGAAAGGCGAACACCCGCGCGGGGTTCAACCGAGTCGAAGGACGAGGATCACGGGCCGCTGCTTGCAGCGGCTTTGTGTTTTAGCCACGAAGGAGGAGCAAGCGAGCTTGGTGAATAGCCTTTGAGACCGCGGCGGAGTCCGGAACCTCCGGTTCGCCCGGCCCCGCAGACCCGGATCAACGACGCGATCCGTGCCCCGCAGGTGAGGCTCGTCGACGAGAACGGAGCCCAGGTGGGGATCACGCCGATCGCCCAAGCGCTCGAGTTCGCCTACGGCAAGGGGCTGGATCTCGTCGAGATCGCGCCCCAGGCCGAGCCGCCGGTGGCGAAGGTCATGGACTACGGGAAGTACCGGTACGAGCAGGAGCAGAAGGCGAAGCAGGCGCGGAAGCACCAGTCGCAGATCCTCGTCAAGGAGATCAAGCTCAGACCGAAGATCCAGGCCCACGACTACAACACCAAGAAAGGCCACGTCCAGCGCTTCCTCAACCAGCGCGCGAAGGTCAAGGTGACGATCATGTTCCGGGGGCGGGAGACGACCCATCCGGAGCGCGGTCGCGACCTGCTCATGCGCCTGGCCGAGGACGTCAAGGAGATCGGGCTGATCGAGCAGCCACCGCTCCTCGACGGCCGGAACATGGTGATGGTGCTCGGGCCGTCGAAGAATGCAGGAGTGAGAAAAGATGCCGAAGCAGAAGACACACAGCGGAGCGAAGAAGCGGTTCAAGGTGACGGCCGGCGGGAAGCTCCTGCGGCGCCGAGCGATGAAGAGCCACCTGCTGGAGAAGAAGTCGCCGAAGCGGAAGCGGAGCTTCCGTCAGGACACGCCGCTCGCGGGTAGCGACCGCAAGACGGTCAGAAAGCTGCTGGGGCTGTAGCGATGCCGCGCGTCAAGCGATCCGTCCACGCGCGCAAGAAGCGCCGCAAGGTCCTCGAGCAGGCGAAGGGCTACTGGGGGCTCAAGTCCACCTCCTACCGGCGCGCGAAGGAGCAGGTCGAGCACTCGCTCGTCTACGCCTACCGCGACCGGAAGGCGCGGAAGCGGACGATGCGGAGCCTCTGGATCATCCGCATCAACGCGGCGGCGAGGCAGCACGGCCTGTCCTACAACCAGTTCGTCGCCGGCTGCAAGAAGGCGGAGATCGAGCTCGACCGGAAGGTGCTCGCCGACCTCGCCGTCAGCGACCCCGCTGCGTTCGGCGCGATCGCCGACCGCGCGAAGGCCGCGCTCCAGGCCTGAGACGTTCGGAGGCTCGGCGGGCGGCGATCCGCCGAGCCTCCGCGCAGCTTCGACTAGTCCCCGGCGTCCCGCGTGATCTGGCCGCGGATCTCCCCGCCCGGCCAGCGCGTCGTGTGGATGTTCACGTAGGCGATGCCCGCCCGCATCGCCTTGACGATCTCGGCGAACGACCCGGGCTCGATTCCTTGTCCGCTCGGCCCGATCACGTCGGCGGGCGTGATGTCTCCTTCGACGCGACCCGCGACGTTCGGACACGGGTCCGGCTTCGTGCTGCCGCCGCAGAGGAAGAACGAGACCATGCCCGCGACGGAGCGCTGGCCGAAGTGGACATGCGCGAACAGGGACGCTCCGCCCTCGAGGCCCTCGTAGGTGAAGACGTAGTGGAGCTTCTCCTCCTCGACGCGGGTGGCCCTGAAGTGGCCGGACCCCGTCGACGAGACGGCCGGTGTCTCCTGGTAACCGGTCAGGTTGGCGTGGAACGACCCGCCCGGTGAATCCGCGTGCGTACCGACGGCAGCCGCCAGCGCGTACGAGCCGAGCGCGAGCGCGGACGCCGCGGCAGCCGCGAGCACGAACAGCCGAAGCCTGCGAGGCATTTCTCCCCTCCTTCGTTCGTCGACCTGCGATCTGAGAGCACGCAGGCGCGAACGCCTGCTCGATCGACTGTACGCGGGATCGAGCGCGTGCGGATTCCGTCACAACTGTTAAGGGGTCTGACCCCTGGACGCTTCGTACGACGACGGCGGGGCGCTGAATCCGGCTTCGTTCCGGGGTTCGATTGTGAAGGGGTCTGACCCCTTAATGTCCGCGTCGTGATCACCTCGCCGGCGAATCCGCGGCTGCGGCTCGTTCGCCGGCTCGAGAGTCGACGGCAGCGGGCGAAGCTCGGGCTCTTCGTCTGCGAAGGGGAGGATCTCGTCGACGCGGCGCTGGCCGAGGGGATCGAGCCCGTCGATCTGCTCGTCGCCGGCGAGGACGTCGAGCCCGAGCTGCTGGCCGGGGTCTCGACCCTCGCCCACCCGTCCCGCGTGATCGGCGTCTTCCGGCGCGCCGACCTCCGCGCCTACGAGCCGCGCTCGGCGACGCTCGCGCTCTGGCACGTTGCCGACCCTGGAAACAGCGGGACGCTGATCCGGACCGCCGACGCCTTCGGCGCGTCCGTCGCCCTGTCCGCCGGGTGCGCCGATCCGACCGGTCCGAAGGCGCTGCGGGCGTCGGCTGGTGCGATCTTCCGAGTCCCGCTCGGCGAGTTCGACGAAGCCTCCGGCCGCCGCATCGCCCTCGTCGCCCGAGGCGGCGAGCCCCTCGCCGCCGTCGAGCTGGGAGAGAAGACGGTGTTCGTCCTCGGCGCCGAGCGCGAGGGGCTGCCCGAGGACGTCGTCTCAGCGTGCGACGCCGTCGCGTCGATCGCGACGACGGAGCGCTCGGAGTCGCTGAACGTCGCGGTCGCCGGCGCGATCGCGCTCTACGAGGCGACGCGCCGACGCGCCTGACTACCAGCCGCCGCCGCCACCGCCGCCGCTCCCGCCGCCGCCACCGCCGCTGAACCCGCCGCCGAAGCCCGACGAGCCCGACGAGCTCGGCGGTGTCAGCGCCGACCCGAAGCCGGAGGAGAGATCCGAGATCGCGAGCGCCGTCGGCCCCGAGCCGAGGTTCCCCCCGATCGGCGCGATCCAGTAGATCGAGCTCTGGTCGTGCAGTGCCTGCGGCATGTGCAGCTGCGCGCCCTGCAGGACGCGCTCGGCGATCCCGAACGCGATGCCGTAGACGAGGTAGCGCTCCCACAGCTCGAGCGTCGCCGGCGGAGCCTCCTGCAACCGCGGAAAGTCGGTCAGGTACCGCCGGAACGCATCCCAGCGCTCGGCTTCGGTCTGCCCGGCCTTCGTGCGCCGCCGCCAGAGCCTGACGCGCGTGAACGCCACGGCCAGCACGGCCGCATTGGCGACCGCGCACCCACCCAGCGCGACGAGGAGCACGTCGGTCCAGCGCGGCGTCTCCGACCGCCAGCCGTCGATCCCGATCCAGAGCAGCACGACCGCCGCGACGACGAACGCCGCGAGCGCGAGCCCGAGGAACCCGGCCCCTGCGTCCGTGTACCACCGCCGCTCGCGGATCGCCGTCCCGACGCGGTCCTTGAAGGTCGTGAACCGCTTCGCGTTCGACGTCCGATCCTGCTCGATCTTCTCCCGGAACTCGCTCAGCCGCTCGCCGTCCGCGTCGACGACCGAGTCGATCACGTCCGCGACCGGCTCCTCGAACCGCGTCAGCTGCACTCCGCTGTCGCCGGGCTTGAGCAGGAGGTCGGAGACCGTCTCGGTGCGGAGCCCGCCCCACACCTTCTTCTCCGTCGAGACTGGCTCGGACGTGTACCGGCCGCGCCGGACCAGATCGAACAGCGTCGCCGTGAACTCCGGCGATCCCGGAGCCATGTCCTGGCGGAGCAAAGCGGGCACGAGCGCGGGTTCGACGTCGTCGGGCGGCGCCTGCTCGTACTCGCGGTCGTAGCCCGTTGCGCGCTCGCGCCCGTACAGGAGCCAGACCAGCACGACGATCGCGAGCGCGGGCCCGACCCCGAGCAGGAGCAGGTAGAGAAGCGTGCGCCCGATGTGGCTCTTGGCGTCGTCGAGGTGCTTGCGGTCGCTGGCGTACGAGGCCTCGGTCGCGTGCTCCTCTGCGAGGATCTTCGCCAGGCCCGCACCGCGGGCCACCTGGGCGCCCGCGGTCGACGACAGCACGCTGCGCGGGAAGACGGTGCGCAGCTCGACCCATTGGTGGGCCGGCACGTCGATCGCGTGCAGCGTCGTCCCGCGCTCGTGCTCGCGCGTGATCCCGTGCACCCAGGGGGGATGACCCCACACGCGGTAGCCCGGCCCGAACGGGACCGTGTTCGGGAAGCGCAGCGACGCCGTCAGATCCTCGACCGGCGCGTCCCACTGGTCGCCCCACACGCGCAGGTTCACGTCGACGACGTCGGAGTACGCCCTGGCGACTCCGCGGAACCGGTACGAGAGCGTGAAGGTGCGCTCCTCGCCGCGCGGCGCGTCGAAGTGCCAGACAACGCGTACGCGCCTGTCGCCCGTCTCGTAGTTGAAGGTGCCCGGCGTGTCGATGCTCCCGAGCTCGGTGCTGCCGCCGCGCGTGTACGGCCTCCCGTTCTCGCCGACCTCGATCCGGTCGACCGACTCGCCGGGCATCAGCGGGATGTCGCGGTACATCCCGTGAAAGAACCCGGACTCGGTGATCGTCTCCTTGATCCCGAGCGATCCGTCCGGCGCGAGCGTGGCGGCGATGTCGGCCCGCGGCAGGTCGAATGCGCGGGCAACCGCCGGCGCAGCGAGCGCGAGGAGCGCCGCCGCGAGGACGAGCGCTGCGCGGATCCTGTTCAGCTCGCCGGAGCGGTCCCGAAGTCGACGCGCGGTGCCGCGCGCGTGGCGTCCTCGGTCTGGAAGTACTCGCGCGGACGGAAGTTGAAGAGACCGGCGATCACGTTCGTCGGCACGGTCTCGAGCGCGTTGTCGTAGGAGAGCACCGTGTCGTTGTACACCTGGCGTGCGATCGCGATCGACTGCTCGACATCGCTCAGCTGCGCCTGGAGCTGCTGGAAGTTCTCGGTCGCGCGCAGCTCCGGGTAGGCCTCGGCGACCGCGAAGAGCCGGCCGATCGCCGCGGTGAGCGCGTTCTCCGCCTGCGCCTGCTCGGCGACGCCCTGCGCCTGCTGCGCCGCCGTCCGCGCCCGCGTGACCTCCTCGAACGTCGCGCGCTCGTGGGACGCGTACCCCTTCACGGTCTCGACGAGGTTCGGGATCAGGTCGTAGCGCTTGCGGAGCTGCACGTCCACCTGCGCCCACGCGTTCTCCGCCCGGTTCCGCAGCCGGACGAGCTTGTTGAACATGGCGACGAGGACGAGCCCGAGCAGGACGACGACCGCGACGATCACCACGACGACCCAGATCACGGCGCCAAGCCTACGTCACGGCCGCCGCGCCAGCCAGACCGAGTCCTCGCCGCCGTCGTACGGGCGGCGGTCGAACCAGCCGAAGCACGCCTCCACCTCGAAGCCCGCGCGCTCGAGCAGCGCCTTCCACTCGCGCGGCGTCAGCCACGCGAGCCGCATCGACGATTCGACGACCCCGCTCCGCACCGACAGGGTGAGGCTGCGCTCGCGCTCGTCCCAGTCCGCCCGCTCCCAGATCCCGGGCTCGCGCTCGAGCCACCGGCCGTGCGTCTCCTCGATGTCCTCCGCCGACGGCGCGAAGACGTCGAAGACGAGCCGCCCGCCGGGGACGAGCAGCTCCCGGGCGGCACGCAGGGCTGCGAGCCGCTCCGCGTCGTCGCCGAGGTGCAGGTACGACCGGAAGGGGCACGTCACGAGCGGGACGCGCTCCTCGACCGGCGGATGGCGGAGGTCGCCGAGCCGGAGCTCGACGAGATCGGCGACGCCGGCGGCCTCGGCGTGGGCGCGGCAAACGGCCAGCATGCCGGCCGACGAGTCGACGCCGATCACGGCGACGCCGGCCTCCGCGGTCGGGACGGCGATCCTGCCCGTGCCGACGCCGAGCTCGACGACCGGCCCCCGCGCCTTGCGCGCCTCGGCCACGTAGAACGCGATGTCCTCCGTGACGCTTCTGCTCCACGGGTCGTAGACGTTCGCGAGGCGGTCGTAGGCGCTAGATTCGTTCGGTGGGCTGGGAAACCGACTATCTGAGCGAGGCACGGGAGGCGATCGTAGGGGCTCGGAGCGAGACGGCGCTCGAGCAGGCCCGCGTCAAGTACCTCGGCCGCCGCAGCCGGCTGAACGAGGCGCTGCGCGGGGCGAAGGACATCTCGGTCGAGGAGCGCGCCGAGCTGAACCGGACGAAGACCCAGCTCGAGGGGGTCGTCGCGACCGCTCGGGAGGAGCTCAGGCGCGCGACGATCGAGCAGGCGCTGACGAAGGAGCAGGTCGACGTCACCCTCCCGGGCCTGGCGCTCGAGCGCGGGCACCTGCACCTGATCACGCAGATCCGGCGCGAGGTCGAGGACGTCTTCGTCGGCCTCGGCTACGAGATCTTCGACGGGCCGGAGGTCGAGACGACCTACTACAACTTCACGGCGCTGAACACGCCCGAGTGGCACCCGTCGCGCTCACACGGCGACACGTTCTACGTCGCGGACGATCTCGTCCTGCGGACGCACACCTCACCCGGGCAGGTGCGGTACATGGAGTCGCACGAGCCGCCGGTCTACATGATCAGCCTCGGGCGCGTGTACCGGCGGGACACGCCGGACCCGACGCGCTACCCGATCTTCCACCAGGTCGAGGGCCTTGCCGTCGACAAGGGGATCACGCTCGCGGACCTGAAGGGGACGCTGATGTACCTGTCCCGCGCGCTCTTCGGCCCGGACCGGAAGGTCCGCATCCGGACGAGCTACTTCCCCTTCACCGAGCCCTCGATCGAGTTCGACGTCTCCTGCTTCCGCTGCGGTCAGGAGGGATGCCCGTCCTGCCGGTACAGCGGCTGGCTGGAGATGGGCGGGGCCGGAGTCGTCGACCCGAACGTCTTCGGTTACGTCGGCTACGACCCCGAGGAGGTCTCGGGCTTCGCGTTCGGGCTCGGGCTCGAGCGGATCGCGATGCTGCGTCACGGGCTCCCGGATCTGCGCGAGCTCTGGGAGAACGACCTCCGGCTGCTTCGCCAGTTCTAGACGATGAAGATCCCCGTCTCCTGGCTCCGCGAGTACGTCGACGTCGCCGCGACGACGGCGGAGATCGCCGAGCGCCTCTCGATCGCGACGTTCGAGCTCGAGCGCATCTCGTACCGCGGCGTCCCGGACGAGGACGGAAACCTCGGCCTCTTCCGGGTCGCGCAGGTGCTCGAGGCGGGCAAGCATCCGAACGCCGACCGCCTTCAGCTCTGCACGGTCGACGTCGGCGAGCCGGAGCCGCGCCAGATCGTCTGCGGAGCATGGAACTTCGGCGCCGGCGCGACGGTCGCGGTCGCCCTGCCGGGCGCCGTTCTCCCCGGCGGGCAGACGCTCGGGCGCGCGAAGCTGCGAGGCACCGTCTCCGACGGGATGATCCTGTCGGAGCGCGAGCTCGAGATCGGGCCCGACCACGCGGGGATCATCGTTCTGCCGCGGCAGTGGGAGCCCGGCACGCCGCTCGCGGACGTCCTGCCGCTCGGGGACGAGGTGATCGAGGCGGAGACGGGGTTCAACCGGCCCGACCTGCTCTCGATCTACGGCATCGCGCGTGAGGTCGCCGCGCTGTTCAACGGCGAGCTGCGGCCGATGCCGGGACGGGAGCCGGACCGGGCGGCGGCGCCAGAGCCGGTCGACATCCGCATCGAGGACACGATCGGCTGTCCGCGGTACATCGGCCGCGTCTTCCGCGACGCGCGGATCGGCCCTTCGCCCGAATGGATCAAGGCGCGGCTGACGGCGGCCGGGATGCGGCCGATCTCGAACGCGGTCGACGTGACGAACTACGTGATGCTCGCGCTCGGCAATCCGCTCCACGTCTTCGACCACCGGACGCTCGCCGAAGGCCGGATCGTCGTCCGCCGCGCTGCGCCGGGCGAGGAGCTGAGGACGCTCGACGGCGAGCACCGCCGGCTCGACCCGGCCGACCTCGTGATCGCGGACGCGGAGCGCGCCGTCGCGCTCGCCGGGATCATGGGCGGCGAGGAGACGGAGGTGGGGGATGCGTCCGCCGACCTGCTCCTCGAAGCCGCGAACTTCGAGCCGGTCGGGATCATGCGTAGCTCCGAACGGCTCGGGCTGCGCACCGAGGGGTCGAATCGCTGGGAGAAGGGGGTCGACCCCTACCTCGCCGAGCACGCGGCGATCTACGCCACCGAGCTGCTCGTCGACCTGACGAAGGCGCAGTACGTCGGCGAGAGCGACGTGCAGGGAGATCTCCCGGTGCGCCCCGTGACCCGCCTGCGGGCCGAGCGTACGGACGCGCTCTGCGGCATCGAGATCCCCGTCACGGAGCAGCACCGGATCCTCGAGCGGCTCGGATTCGCGGTCGAGGAGGGGGGCGCGCTCGTCACCGTCCCGACGTGGCGCGCGCGCGACGTCACGCGAGAGGTGGACGCGGTCGAGGAAGTGGTGCGGATCCACGGGCTCGAGCACGTGCCGTTCACGCTCCCGCTCCGGCGCGACATGTTCGGTCGGCTGTCCGTCGAGCAGCGGCTCAGACGGGTGTGCGAGGAGGTGCTCGTCGGCGCGGGCCTCTCCGAGGCGTACACGCCCAGCCTCGTCGCCGACGGAGCGGTCCGGGTCGAGAACCCGATGAACGTCACCATGGCGGCTCTGCGGACGACGCTCCTCGACGGGCTCGTCGAGAGCGCCCAGCGCAACCTCAACGCGGGCAACGAGCGGATCGCGCTGTTCGAGATCGCGCGGGTGTACCTCGCGTCGGGCGCGCAGCTGCCGGAAGAGCGGCTGCGCCTCGGCGGCATCGTCGAGGGCGGCTTCGAGCGCGCCAAGGGCGTGCTCGAAGCGCTCTACGACACGCTCCGGGTCGAGCTGCGCGTCGAGCGCACGCAGGAGCCGTTCCTGCATCCGGGCAAGGCGGCGCGGACGAACGCCGGCTGGCTCGGCGAGCTGCACCCTGCTCGTCTCGAGGGAACCTGGGGCGTGTTCGAGCTCGATCTGCCGACCGTCTTCGCCGCGGTGCGGCCCGTCCCGCTCTACGAGGACGTGATCACGTATCCGCCCGTGAGGCAGGACCTGGCCGTCGTCGTCGCCGAGGACGTGCCGGCCGGGGCGCTCGTCGATGCGGCCCGCGAAGCTGCCGGCCCCGACCTGCGCGAGGCGCGAATCTTCGACGTCTACCGCGGCGCCCAGGTCGGCAAGCGGAAGAAGTCCGTCGCGATCGCGCTCACGTTCCAGTCCTCCGAGCGGACGATGTCCGACGAGGATGCGGCCGCGCTGCGAGGCCGGATCGTCCAGGCGCTGGCCGACAGCTTCGGCGCCGAGCTTCGCACCTGACGCAATCCGAATCCGCGGTGTGCTACGTAGTGCCCTCACGATGCGACTCGCCGCCGTCACGCTGGCCTCGCTCGCCGTGCTGCTCGCGGCCGGTTCGGCCGGCGCCCAGAGCAACGTCCTGGTCGCCACCGTCGGGCCCGGCTTCAGCATCAGGATCGCGGACTCGGCCGGAAACCGGGTCACGCAGGTCGCGCCGGGCGCGTACACGATCCAGGTCCACGACCTGAGCGAGGAGCACAACTTTCACCTCACGGGCCCCGGCGTCGACATGACCACCGAGGTCGGTCTGACCGGCGACGCCACCTGGAACGTCACGCTGCAGGACGGCACCTATCACTACCAGTGCGACCCGCACTTCACGAGCATGAGAGGCGATCTCAGGGTCGGGAGTGCCCTGCCCCCGACGACGACGACCACCACGACGACGACGCCGACCCCCAAGCCGGTGCCGAAGCCCGTCACGCTGCTCGGGACGGTCAGCTCGACGGCGATCTCGGTGAAGAGCCTCGCCGGCAAGCGCGTCCTGTCGCTGAAAGCAGGTGCGGTGGTGATCCGGGTCGCCGATCTCTCGAAGACGCAGAACTTCCACCTGACGGGTCCGGGCGTGAACCGTCTGACGACGAAGGCCGGGCTGACGAAGGCGAGCTGGAAGCTGACGCTGAAGCGCGGGACGTACGTCTACCGCTCGGACGCGAACCCGAAGCTGCGCGGCACCTTCCGAGCGGTCTGAGCTAGTCCCGGCCGCCGAAGGGCCGGCGCCCGCGCTTCTCGGCCTTCGAGTCGTGATGGAAGACGCGCTTGCCGAGCGTGCGCGCGACGAGCCCGGTGCCGGCCGCGCCGAGTGCGATCAGCGGTAGGCGCCGCACGATCGACTGCCCCTGGGACCGGAGCGTCCTGACCGCATTGCCCAGGCGCTGACGCTCCGACTCGAGCTCGCGCTTGACCTCTTCCTTGGTCCTAGCGGCCATTCGCCCGAATCGTCTCGGTCGTCAGCCGAGCCTCCTCGATCGCCTCGTCGGGCACCGGCGGCGTCCCCGCCTTGATCGAGCGGAGACCGAGCATCGCGAGGACGAGCGCGCCGAGGAGGAGCACACCGCCGACGATCAGCAGCGCGGCCCAGACCGGCAGCGCCGTCGCGATTCCCGCCGCCGCTCCCGCCATCAGGAACCCGACCGCAAACAGGGCGAAAAGCGCGGCGGCAGCGCCGAGCCCGACTCCGAGCGCAACGCGGATGAGCTTGCGCTTGATCTCCATCAGCGCGAGCTCGATCTCGAGGCGGACGACCGAGCGCGCGCGGTCGACGAGCTCCTTCGCCGCGATGGTCACGCCGTTCAGCTTGAGACCGGGCATGAGCGGAAACTTACCGCAGGGCTCGAGCGGGAAACGCGGAGCGCCCCGCCGCCGGGGGCGCCCCGCGGTCTTGCCTAGTACGAGGCGGTCCGCCTGACGGCGAGCCGTCGAAGTGCCGTGCCTGAAGCAAGCAGGCTCATTGCCAGCAGCGTGACGAACCAGAGCGGCAGCCCGGTGAAGGGGAGCTTCGCCGAGGCGATGCCGCGGATCCCGCTGCTGGTCGCCGTCGCCGAGGGCTTCTGGCTCTGCCCCGCCGGCGGCTTGAACGCCGCCGCCTCCGCCGCGGCCACGCCGGCCCGCGAGGTGGGCGTGGGCGTTCCGGCGGTCGTGACGCCGCCGCGCGCGG
>DATENZ010000127.1:0-5925 GCA_035274625.1 Gaiellaceae bacterium | reverse complement strand
AGGCCGATCACCTTGACGTTGCGCTTGTCGAACTCGGGCTTGATCTTGGCCATGTAGCCGAGCTCGGTCGTGCAGACGGGGGTGAAGTCCTTCGGGTGCGAGAACAGGACCGCCCACGAATCGCCGATCCAGTCGTGGAAGTCGATCTCGCCCTCGGTCGTCTGGGCGGTGAAGTTCGGTGCTTCGTCACCGAGCTTTAGTGCCATGTCGCCTCCTTGGGGTACGTAGTCCATCACTATACAAAGGAAAGTGACACCCGACAGCTAGCCGTCGAGCTGCGCAAACGCGCGTTCGAAGACCTCCCGCGGGTGGGCGCCGAGGACGAGTAGCCGGCGGCCGAGCAGGAACGCCGGAATCCCGCTGATTCCGAGCGAATGGGCCTGTGCCGTCGAGCGGCGAACCTCGTCGGCGTAGCCCTCGCCGGCGAGAACGTCGTCGGCGCCCTCGAGCCCGACGTCCGCCGCGAGGCCGAGCAGCACCTCGTCATCGCCGATGTTCCGGCCCTCGGCCCAGTACGCGTCCATGACTCGGTCGTGGAACTGCTCGTGCAACCCCTCCGCACGCGCGTGCTCGGTCAGCCGCAGAGCGCGCAGCGAGTTCGGGACGACGTCCGGGTTGGGCGCGTACTCGAGGCCGTGCTGCCCGAAGAGCGCGGCCGTTCGTGCCATCGCGTCGGGCCCGTACCGCGCCACGAGCTGCGCACGCGGGATCCCCTCCGGCGGGTACTCCGGGTGCAGGTCGAACGGGAGCCAGTCGACACCGGCGCCGAAGCGCTCCTCCAGCCAATCGGCCAGCACCTGGCCGACGCGGCAGAACGGTCAGATGTAGTCCGACCAGACGACGACGTCATGTCCGGCCACGTCCGGGACGCTACCCGATGTTAGGCGCCCCGCAGCCGCGGGAAGAGGGCCTACGTGGCGCAACAGCGGCGGTTCGTGACAGACTCACCCGCGGTGTCCGCGACACGCGACGCCCGCCTCCGCCTTGTCGAGGAGCGGACGAGCACGAGGCTCGAGGCCGAGCGGCAGGAGGACACGACAAGCCAGCTGCTGCCGCTCGAGTGGACGCCGGTCGAGGACTCGCTCGACCACGTCCTCGTTCCGGTCGACTAGTACGGGCTCAGACCGCGGCGAGCAGCGCCGTCACGACGCGGTCCTGCAGCGTGTGCGCGGCGGACCAGTTCACGGGCGACCCGTTGTTCAGGATCGCGAAGGCGAACCGCGAGCCGACGAACCCCGCCAGCGCGGACGACTGGTCGGTCGTCCCCGTCTTCCCGCGCACGAGCTCATGCCCGGGGACGGACAGGAGCCGGCGGCGGAGGGTTCCGGTCGAGCCGGCGACCGCGAACGTGTCGAGCAGCGGCCGCAGCTTCGGCTCGTGCCACACCGTCTGGAGCATGGCCGCGAGCGACCGGGCGGTGAGCCGGTTCAGGGTCGAGAGGCCGGACCCGTCCGCGATCAGCACGCCCGTGAGCGGGACGCCGTCGGCCCACATCGTCTCCCCGACGGTGGCTGCGCCGGCGGCGGTGCTGCCACGGCCGCTCACCCGTGCACCGAGCTGCTTGAGCAGCATCTCGGCGATGAAGTTGTCGCTCCAGGTGTCCATCCTCGCGAGCAGCTTCGTCAGCGGCCGCGATGCCCGCCGTGCGACCAGGACGGCTCCGCGCGCCGCGACGCCCTGCATCGGCCGGCCGGCGACGGTGACGCCCGCCTGCTGGAGCGCGCGCGTGAAGAGCACCGCCGCCGCCAGGGCGGGAGACTCGGCGACGGCGCCGTCGAGGAGCCCGCGGTTGACGACCAGCGCGGACAGGAGCGGCGACTCGTTCCTCGCGAACGACGGCTTCCAGCCAGGGCACGTTCGCAGCTCGTCGAAGTAGGACTCGTCGCCGACGACGGCGCCGGAGACGGCGGTGATCCCGCGGGCGCGGACGGCGCGCGCGAGCGCGTTCAGGTCCGCGGTGGTGAGCATCGGGTCGCCGTAGCCCTTCAGGACCAGGTCGCCGCGCCAGATTCCGCCGAGCAGCGAGCCCTGGCCGAGAACGGCGGTGCGGATCCGGAACGCGCCGCCGAGCCGTTGCAGGGCGGTCATCGCGACCGGAAGCTTGGCGGTGGACGCCGGCTCGAGCGACAGCTCGCGGTTCGCTGCGTACATGACGCGATTCGCGTCGAGGTCGACGACCACGACGCCCGTGCGTGCCCGCGACACGCCCGGGACGGCGATCGCCTGCCGCAGCGACGTCACGAGTTGCCGCTCCGCTCCGCCTGCGACGGCGGGCTTCGCGGTGAAAGTGACGCCGCAGGCGGCCCGAGGGATGACGAGACTGGCGCCGGCATAGAGGATCCCGTTCGGATCCATCGAGTTCGCGCGCGCCAGGGCGTCGACGGTGGTCTGGAAGCGGAGCGCGATCGAGGTCAGCGTGTCGCCGGAGCGGACGAGGTAGCGCTCGGGCTTGCACGTCGGCTCGGAGCGCGGCGCCGCCGGCGAGGCGGACGCCGCCCAGGCCGCGACGACGCAGGCACTCAGGACGGCGACGACGAGCGCGGGGGGAACGCGGGGCCGTCTGACCATGTCGCGCCTCGTTCGCCACCGAGGTGCGTCGTCCTTGTGTCGAAGTGCGCGTAACGTGTCAGGTGCCGGGATGCATCTAGCTTGCAGATGCGCAACGACGACGTAACGCTCGTCGGCCGTGCCCTCGCGGGCGACCGGGCGGCGTTCGGCGAGCTCGTCGAGCGGCACCGGCCCCGCGTGCGAGCACTCGCGTTCGCAGTGGTCGGCGGGCGGGAGGAGGCGGACGACGTCGTCCAGGAGGCGCTGCTGCGGGCGTACCTCGGGCTCGGCAGCCTGCGCGACCCGGCCCGCTTCGGGTCCTGGCTCGGGACGATCGCCGTCAACCTCGCGCGGATGCGGCGACGGCGCCCGGCGCGGGAGACGATGCCGCTGGACGAGCTCGCCGCGGCCGCCCCGGACGATCCGGAGCTCGGCGTCGGCGAGGCGCTCGCCGAGCTCCCGCCCGACGCGCGGGAGCTGCTCGTCCTGCACTACGTCGAGGGCGTGCCGTGCGCCGAGCTGGCCGAGCAGCTCGGCGTTTCCGCGGGCGCCGTCCGGGTTCGCCTCCACCGGGCGCGCGGGCGGCTGCGCACGCTCTTGCCGACACTTGCCAGCGGAAAGGAGACCGAGATGATCGAAGTGACGCTCGAGGACGTGTACGTGCGGGTTGCGCCGGGAGATCCGTCGCGCCTCGCCGAAGAGCGGCTGCGGATCGTGCTCCTGCGCGAGCGCGACGGGGAGCGGCGGCTGCCGATCTGGATCGGGCCTCCCGAAGGCGATGCGCTCACGCTCCTGCTCCGGGGCGAGTCGCTTCCCCGCCCGCTGACGTTCGATCTCACGGTGTCCCTGCTGGCGGCAGTCGGGGCGACGGTCGAGCGCGTCGTCGTCACGCGCCTGGAGGACAAGACCTTCTACGCCGTCGTCGCGGTGAAAGCAGGCGGCGAGACGCACGAGGTCGACGCGCGGCCGAGCGACGCGCTGAACCTGGCAGCGCGTACGGGGTCGCCGATCTTCGTCGACGGCGGGCTGCTACAGGAGTCGGGCGTCGTCGCCGGCGACGCGATCGCCGTCCTCGAATGCGACGCGCTGGAGGGCGCGCACGAGCGCGAGCTCGCGGACGGCGACTGGCAGCCGCACTCGATCGAGCTCGTCAAGTCCTTCTGGCAGCCCGGACGCAAGTAGGCCCGCCTGTAACGCACCGCACCGCTCCGGCGAAGAGTCGTCGACAGCAGGGAATGGAGGTGCGAGTGCAGGGACACGCAAGCAGCCCGGACGTCGCGCAGATTGCGACCGACCCGGACGCCTTCGAGCGCTTCTACCGTGTGCACGTCGACGCGGTTCAGCGGTTCGTGGCGCGCCGGGTCGACGACCCGTACCTCGCGGCGGACCTGACCGCGGACGTGTTCGTCGCGGCGATCGAGTCGGCGCGGTCGTACCGGCGCGGCCGCGGGGAGCCCGCGGCGTGGCTGTTCGGCATCGCCCGCAACGTCGTCGCCGGCGAGCGCCGGAGAAATGCCCGCGAGCTGCGGGCGAGGGCGAGGTTCCGCGGTCGCGAGCTCGTCGACGAAGGCGACCTCGTCGCGCTGCACGCGCGGATCGACGCCGAGTCGAGTGGGCGGTCGCTCTACCGCGACCTGGCCGACCTCTCCGCAGGCGAGCGGGCGGTGCTCGAGCTCGTCGCGCTCGACGGCCTCAGCGTCGGCGAGGCCGGGCGGGCGCTCGGAATCGGTCCGGTCGCGGCTCGGGTCCGGCTGCACCGCGCCCGGCGCTCGCTCCACGAACGCCTCGGCGCCCCATCCCTCGGCATCGGCGATCTACCGGAGGTGTCGTGATGAAGACGGAGTCCCGGCGAAACGACTTCGAGGAGCGGCTGCTCGCCGAGCTGCGGAGCGTGGTGGCCTCGCAGCCGGCGGAGGGGCGCAGGCGGCGGGCATGGGTCGAGCCGCGGCGGCGCCGTCTCGTCCTGGCCGGCAGCGTCGCGGTCCTGCTGGCGGCCGGCGCCGGCGCGGGCGTCCCCTTCCTCTCGGGCGGCGCAAGTCCGGCCTACGCCGTCAGCAGGAACGACGACGGGACCGTGACCGTCGAGATCAGCTCGCTGAGCGACGCGTCCGGGCTCCAGCGCCGGCTCCGCGAGGCAGGCGTGTCGGCGGTCGTCCAGTACCTGCCGCCCGGCAAGACCTGCAAGGAGCCGTGGCTGACCCGCGCCTTCGAGCCGGCACCCGCGTCATCGCCGGTCTTCACGAAAGAGATCAAGGGCGGCGTCGAGCGCACGCCGGACGGGCAGACGCGGTTCACGATCAGCAAGGACCTCCCGCCGGACGACACCCTCGTGATCATGACCCAGGAGCCGATCGCGGCGGGTGAGCCCGCAGCGGAGCCGACGCCGACGTCGATCGCGGTCCTGTTCGTACAGGGCGATGTCGGGCAGTGCGAGATCGTCGACGCGCCCGCCGGCGGACAGCGATTCCCGCTGCCGCCGCCGCCCGGCGCGGGCCTGGTGCAGACGACGGGGTAGCGGGCGCGCCCCCGCCGCAGGCGACGGCGGCGAGCTAGGGTCCAGTCGACCTGTGAGCTCGCCGCCGACGCCCGACCTGAACCCGCAGCCGCCGCCGCGTGGGGGAGGGCCGCCGCCGGCGACGCCTCAGCAGCGGCGTCCGCGCTTCGTCTGGTGGTTGGCGCTCCTCGCCGGGCTGCTCGCGATCAACTACTGGGCGGGGTCCCGGGCGACGCAGGCGGAGTCGCGCGTCCGCGTGCCGTACTCGCCGTTCTTCCTCCAGCAGGTGCGCTCGGGCAACGTCGCGGAGATCATGTCCAAGGGGACGGCGATCCAGGGGATGTTCTCCAAGGCGGAGAGCTACAAGGGCTCGAAGCCGACGACGAGATTCAAGACGGAGATCCCCGCATTCGCGGACACGGATGCCCTCTCGCAGCTGCTCCAGAGCAAGAACGTCGTCGTCAACGCCGAGCCGCTCGATAACGGCAGCCCGTGGTGGGTCAACCTGCTGCTGGGGTTCGGGCCGACGCTGCTCTTCGTCGGCCTCCTCTTCTGGCTGATGCGCCGGGCGGGGAGCGTCCAGAACGCGCTCGGCGCGTTCGGGCGGTCGTCGGCGCGCCGCTACCAGCCGTCCGGCGACCGCGTCACGTTCGCCGACGTGGCGGGGATCGACGAGGCGAAGGCGGAGCTGTCCGAGGTCGTCGACTTCCTGCGCAGCCCGGAGAAGTACGCCCGGCTCGGCGGCCGCGTCCCGCACGGGGTGCTGCTCTCCGGGCCGCCCGGCACCGGCAAGACGCTACTCGCGCGCGCGGTGGCAGGCGAGGCGAACGTGCCCTTCTTCTCGATGGCCGCGTCGGAGTTCGTGGAGGCGATCGTCGGCGTCG
>DATENZ010000126.1:0-13680 GCA_035274625.1 Gaiellaceae bacterium | reverse complement strand
GCGCCGAAGGCGCACCCGAGCAGGCGCCGCCGGCGGCGGCGGAAGCGCAAGGGCGCTGCGGCGGCCCCGGCCGAGCAGGCGGTCGAGGCAGGCGAGGGAGGCGAAGCAGGCGAGGCGCCTGCCGAGCAGGAAGCCCCGGCCGCCGACGCCGAGGACAACGCAGACGTAACAACCAAGGCGGCAGGCGCCACCGAATAGTCAGCGATGGCCCTCGCGGTCGTCTATGCCTTCGTCGCCGGCCTGATCACGGCCGTCTCGCCGTGCGTGCTACCCGTGCTCCCGATCGTGCTCGGCGGCGGTGTCGGCGAGCACCGGCGGCGCCCCTTTGCGATCGTCGCGGGCCTCGCGGTCTGCTTCCTCGTCTCGGTCCTGTTCGCCGCGTGGGTCCTGGACGCACTCGGCCTCCCCAAGGACCTGCTCCGCGACGTCTCGATCGGACTGCTCTTCCTCCTCGCCGTGACCCTCGCCTTCCCACGGCTCGGTCGACTTCTGGAGCGGCCGCTCGCACGGCTCTCGAGAGGCCCGTCGGGCGACCTCGGCGGCGGGTTCCTGCTCGGCTGCGCGCTCGGCTTCGTCTTCGTGCCCTGCGGAGGACCCGCGATCGGATTCGTCACGGCCTCTGCCGCGGCACGGACGTTCGGTACGAAGACCTTCGCGGTCGCGATCGCCTACACCGTCGGCGTCTCGCTCGTCCTGCTCGCGATCGCCCTCGGTGGGCGGACGGCGGGCGTCCGTCTGCGCACCGGCGTGCAGCGGCTGCGGGTCGCCTTCGGCGTCGTCCTCGCGGCCGGGGCGTTCGCGCTCGTCTTCGACCTCGACACCAAGCTCCAGACCTGGCTCCCGAACTGGACCGACTTCCTGCAGAGGCACACCGAGGCGAGCGCCTCCGGGCGCGACGCGTTCGCGCGGACGAAGAACGTGACCGAGCGCACGCCCGCTTCGCATCGCACCGACGCGAGCGGCCTGGACGACTTCGGGCCGGCCCCGGACTTCGCCGGCGTCGACACGTGGCTGAACAGCCCGCCGCTGACGCTCCGGCAGCTGCGCGGCAAGGTCGTGCTGATCGACTTCTGGACGTACTCGTGCATCAACTGCCTGCGCACGCTTCCGCACGTCGAGGCGTGGGACCGGATGTACCGCCGGGACGGCCTCGTGATCGTCGGGGTGCACACGCCGGAGTTCGCCTTCGAGGCGGTGCCGTCGAACGTGCGCACCGCGGTGGAGCGGCTCGGCGTCCGGTACCCGGTCGCTCTCGACAACCGGTACGGCACCTGGAACCACTGGGGCAACCAGTACTGGCCCGCGAAGTACCTGATCGACCGCAACGGACACGTCCGCTACTCCCACTTCGGCGAGGGAGAGTACGACGTGACCGAGCGGAACATCAGGGCGCTGCTCGGCGAGCAGTCGGCGGCGCCGGCCTCGGAGCAGCTGCGCGACCTGACGCCGAGCGGCGACCTGACGCGCGAGTCGTACCTCGGCTTCGAGCGCCTCGACCGGTACGCCGGCTCGCCGCTGCACGCGGGGAAGGTCGGCGACTACCGGTTCCCGGCGAGACTCGGCCGCGACGAGCTCGCCTACGCCGGCCGGCTCCGGCTCGAGGGCCAGCGGATCGTCGCGGTGCGAGACGCGCGCATCCGCCTGCGCTTCCACGCGCGCAAGGTGTTCCTCGTTCTCGGCGGGAGCGGGACCGTGCAGGTGCTCGTCGACGGCAAGCCGGACCGAGTCGTCCGGGTGACCCAGGCGCGCCTCTACACCCTCGTCGACGGCCCGTCGATCCGCGATGCGCTGCTCGAGCTCCGCCTCTCGCCCGGCGTCGCCGCCTACGCCTTCACGTTCGGTTAGTGCTCTGACGAGCCGGAGGGCCCGTCCTGCTCGCCCTCCTCGCGCTCCCGAAGGAAGCGCGTCAGCTCCGCCGCGAGTGTCTCCCCGGACGGGATCTCGCTCTCGTCGAGCTCGTCCACCCGCCGCTCGAGCTCCTCGACGTATGCCGCGGTCTCCTCGTCCGACGCGATCGCGTCGCTGACCTGGGTGACGTAGGCGTCGGCGGCACGGTCGAGCTCGGCCGTGTCGATCGGAGAGCCGAGCAGCGTCCCGAGCCGCTCGCAGAGCGCCGCCGCCGCCTTCGGGCTGGGCGCGAGCGACACGTAGTGCGGTACCGCGGCCCAGAGGCTCGCCGACTTCAAGCCGGCCTGCTTGCAGGCGTCGTGGAGGACGCCGACGATCCCGGTCGGCCCCTCGTACCGGGACGCCTGGAGACCGAGCTGCTCGATCAGCTCGGAGTCCGTCGCGCTGCCGGTCACGGGTACGGGGCGCGTGTGCGGGACGTCGGCGAGCAACGCGCCGAGCGTGACCACGAGCTCGACGCCGAGCTCGCGCGCGAAGTCCACGATCAGGGTCGAGAACGTCCGCCAGCGAAGGTTCGGCTCGACCCCGAGCAGCAGCACCGTGTCGCGATCGAGGCCGTCAGGGCGCGCGTGGTGGAAGACCGTCTCCGGCCAGTCGATCTTGCGCGTGTGTCCGCCCTCGAGCCGGACGTGCGGCCGCGTCGACTGGAAGTCGAAAAATCCCTCCGAGTCGATCTCCGCGAAACGGCGGGCGTCCCAGAGCTTGGCGAGATAGCCGCCGGCGAGCGAGGCGCCCTGCCCTCCGTCGTTCCACCCCCGGAAGGCGGCGATCAGAACCGGCCGCTCGAGCGCCGGTCGCCGCGCGACGTGCAGCTCGGCCATCCGGCCAGTCTACGCCGAACGGCCGGATCCGGAGCCCAGCGGCCGCCACATGAGCGCGACGAGCGCGACCGTCCAGATCCATGCCGTCGCCGCGACCCCCACGTGCACGAGCACGAGCCACCACGGCAGGTGCGTCCGGTACTGGGCGTCGCCGAGCGCCATCTGGACGAGGATGAGGACGGCGAGCCCCGCCGCTGCGACGAGGTACGGCCGCAGGCTCGCACGCCGCGCGAACAGGTAACCGAGCAGGAACATCAGGCTGCAGCCGAGCACCGCCACCGCGCCGCCGTGGAGGATCAACGCGGGACGAAGCGACCAAAGGCGAGCGACGTCCTCGCCGCCGGAGTGCGGCCCCGCCGCCGTCGCCAGGCTGCCGCTCGTGATCAGCGCGAAGCACGCCGCCGCGACGCCGAGCCCGGCGAGTCGCGGCTCGCGGCCGAGCGGCTCCACGCCGTGCCGCCCGATCCTCAGCCCCTCGAGCCCGACCACGACGGCCGCGCCGAGGACGGCGATCGAGAGCAGCAGGTGCGGGATCACGAGTGCCGGGTGCAGGTTGGCGTAGACCGTGATGGCGCCGAGCGGCGCCTGCGCGAGCGTTCCCGCGAACGCGCCGACCGCGAGCCATCTCGCCCACCGCGGCAGCCCGCGCGTGATCCAGGCGCCGACCGCGAGCGCGAGCGCAAGCACGATCGTCACGCCGCCGACGAGACGATTTCCGAACTCGATGTAGGCGTGGTAGTCCTTCTCCGGGAACGGCCGTCCGGGCTCGCACCCGGGCCAGTGCTCGCACCCGAGCCCCGACCGCGTCAACCGCACGACCGCCCCGGTCGAGACGATCAGCCAGAGCGCGAAGACCGTCAGCGCAGCGAGCCGCCGGAAGGCGACCGGCGACAGCTCGAAGGCACGCAGTCTCGCGAGCCGGCTGGTCTCGACGTGCACGGCTACGTCACCGCGACGCCCGCGCCTGCTTCCACGCTGCCGATCCGGCGGACGAAGAGGTCGCGAGCGCCCAGCTCGGCGACGAGCGCTGCCCCCTTGTCCTCCGGCAGCGAGACGAGGAGCCCGCCGGCGGTCTGCGGGTCGTAGCCCAGCACGAGGAGCTCGTCCGGCACGCCGTCGGCGGAGACGTGGTCGGCGGCGAAGGCCCGGTTGCGCGGGTCGCCGCCGGTCCGCTCGCCGGCGAGGGCGACCTCGACCGCGCCGTCGAGCGCAGGCCAGCGCTCCGCCTCGAGAACGAGCCGCACCCCACTCCGCCCCGCCATCTCGTGCGCGTGTCCGAGCAGCCCGAAGCCGGTTACGTCGGTGACCGCGTTCGGCCGCAAGCCGCGAAGCACGTCTGCCCAGTCGCGATTCAGGGTCGTCATCCACCGCACCGCCGCGCGCACGGCGTCCTCGGCGGCGAGGCCGCGCGCCGCCCCGTGGAGGACGAGCCCCGTACCGAGCGGCTTTGTCAGGAAGAGCGCGTCGCCGGGCTGCGCGCCCGACTTCGGCCACACGCCGTTCGGATGAACCGTGCCGACGACGGCGAGGCCGTACTTCGGCTCCTTGTCCCGGAGCGTATGGCCGCCGGCCAGGATCGCGCCGGCCTCGCGCACCTGCCGGTCGGCCGCGTCGAGAATCGCGGCCACAGTCTCCTGCGGGAGGTCCTCCGGGAACTCCGCGATCGACAGGGCGAGGAGCGGCCGGCCGCCCATGGCGAAGACGTCGTTCAGCGCGTTCGTCGCCGCGATCGTCCCGAATTCGCGGGCGTCGTCGACGAGCGGAGGAAAGAAGTCGAGCGTGAAGACGAGCGCCGTCTCGTCGTCGAGACGGTAGACCGCGGCGTCGTCGGCCGGCGACAGCCCGACGAGCAGATCCTCCGCCTCGGCGGGGACGAAACCGGCAAGGAGCTCCTGCAGCTGGGCTGCGGAGTACTTGGCCGCGCAGCCACCGGAGGTGACGAGCTCGGTCAGCTTGACGGCCACACGGTCATGCTAGGCCGCCCGCTCAGAGTTCGCCCGGTCCGCGGAGGATGCGCCAGGTCAGGTACAGCGCGAGCGCGCCGGAGAGCGAGAAGCCGGCGATCGCGATCGAGTCGTTCACGAACGACATCAGCGCGGACGAGACGAGCAGGCCGACGACGATCAGTGCGGAACCGATCCGGTTCGCGGTCGAGCGGAGGACGTGCTCGAGCTCGTCGAGCCCGGTCGGAGAGACGCCGACCCGAAGCCTGCCCGCCTCCAGCAGCGCGGCTGCGCGCCCGAGGCGGCGCGGGAGACGCACAACGGCGTCGAGCTGCGTGGCGGCATAGCCGAACAGCTCGCCCGGCTCCAACCGCCGGGTCGCCTCGCGGAGCATCAGCGACAGGGATTCGCTGCCGATCAGCTCGACCGGATCGAGGGTGGGATCCAGCATCCGCGCGATCGAGTCCGCCTGCGCGAGCGTCTTCCCCACGAGGGCGAACGTCGGCGGCAAGAGGACTCCGTGCGTGATGGCGAGCCGCTGCAGATCGGCCAGCGCCTCGCCGACCCGGATTCCCGCGAGCGGGCGCCAGTGGTAGCGCGGGAGCTTGCGACGGATCTCCTGGACGAACGCGAGCTCGTCGGCATTCGGGGTCGTGGTCGACAGCGCGAGCAGAAGCGCAGCGACGTCCTCGGCGTGGTTGTGTGCGATCGCGAGGAGGAGCAGCGCCAGCGACCGGCGCGTGTCGTCGTCGAGCCGTCCGAGCAGGCCGAAGTCGAGCAGCGCGAGACGGCCGTCGTCCGTCAGGAAGACGTTGCCGCGATGCGGGTCGGCGTGGTAGACGCCGTGGCCGCACACCTGCTGGACGTACGCCTTGAAGAACGCCCGCGCGAGGCGCTGCGCGTGCTCGGCCGGGAGGCCGTGTGCCGGGCTGAGCTTTCCGCCGCGGATGCGCTCGAGGACGAGTACCCGCTCGGTGACGAGCGGGCGGACGACCGCGGGGACGGTGAGCTCGTCGAAGCCGTCCAGCGCGCGGGCGATCAGCTCGGCGTTCGAGGCCTCCTCGCGGAAGTCGAGCTCGCCGCGCAGGTGCGTCTCGAGCTCGTCCGCGACGGCGTCGAGCTGGAGCAGGCGTGCCGTGGTCGAACGGCGTTCGGCTGCCGCCGCCGTCGACCGGAGCAGGTCGAGGTCGAGGTCGACCTGCTCGACGACGCCGGGCCGCCGGATCTTGACCACGATCTCGCGACCGTCGTGCAGCAAGCCGGGGTGGATCTGCGCGATCGATGCGGTCGCGACCGGCTGCGGGTCGATCGAGTGGAAGGGAGCAGTGCCGAGCTCCTCGTGGAGGACGCGCTCGAGCTCCGCGAACGGGTGCGGCGGAACCTCGTCGACGAGCCGGCCGAGCTCGTCGATGTAGACGTCCGGGAGCATGTCCGGCCGTGACGAGAGCAGCTGGCCGAGCTTGACGAAGGTCGTTCCGAGCTCCTCGAGGCCGCGGCGAAACTCCCGCGCCCCTTCTCTCGTCGCCGGGCGCGGCCCGACGACGCCGATCTCTCGAAGGACGCGGAGCAGCTTTCTGCGCCGGGCGACACGCGCAAGCTCAGCCGCGCGCCGCGCCCGCTGGAGCCGCACGCCCACGAGGCCGGTCCTGCCCGGCCCGCAAAGACGAAAAACGGGGGCTACGAGAGCAGGGTGGCCCGTACGGCTTCGTCGAGCTCGCCCACGGAGACCGAACCTTCGAATCGGGCCTTGACCCGGCCGTCCCGCCCGACGAGGAAGACCCACGGCTCGGTCGGGAGCCGCCATTCCCTCACCCAGCGGTTCTGCCCCTTGGACGGGTCGTTGTCCTGGTAGATCTCGACGTGGATGAAACGGACGCCGCGGCCGGCGTACCGCTGCTGCACCGCCTCGGCCACGTCGACGACGGGCCCGCAGGTCCGGCTCTCGCAGTACTTCGGCGTCGCGAAGACGAGGACGAAGGGGACGTGTGCCGCGATCGAGTCGGCGACGGAGTAACGGAGGAGCGAGCGGTCAGGCGGCTGCGCCGTCGTCAGCGCGGCCGTGTCGCCGCCCGTACTGGCCAGCGTCGGCGTTCGCGACGCGATCGCCTCGTCGCCGACGGCCGGCGCGCGCGGCCGCTTCCGGACGTCCAGCGTCCCCACGCCCTGGATCTCGGCGCCCGCAGGCTGTGCGACGAGCGTGTACCGCCCGGCCTCCGCGAGCCGGAAGCGGGCGACGAAGATCGACGTCGCGTCGCCCGATGCCGCCTCCGACCGACCCGGGATCCCGATCGACTCCAGCCGGGCCTCCGTCGTCAGCAACGGTGGGGAGTCGAGCGAGCGGCCGACCCAGATCCGGGCCCGCGGCCGCGAGATCACCTTCGCCTGCTGGTCGACGACGAGGAAGGTGACGCGAACTTCCCCGACGGCGTAATCGGCCGTGCCCTGGACGAGCGAGACGTCCTGGCCGGGCCGGTCGAGCACCGCAGCGAGCGTGTTCGCGGCAGGCGGCTTCTGGGTGCTGCCTCCGCACGCCGCGGCGCCGAGCGCCGCGGCGACGAGGATGGCGAGGCGCGCCACAGGCACGCCTCCACTTTAGATTCGGCGTAACCCCAGGGGTGACCTAGCGGGGGCCGTCCGAATAGGCCTTGACCAACACGCCTATGTCTCCTTTCGCCTAGAAGCGGAAGTCCTGCAGCGCCTCCGCCGCCCGCCGGTACTGGCGGGCCGCGTCGCGATCTCGTCCGCGCTTCTGTGCGAGATCGCCCTGAGCGACCCAGGCCGCAGCCCGGTGGCTGACAGATGACAACTGTTCGAAGCTCCTATCGGCAGCCACGAGCGTTTCTTCAGCCTCGTTCAAGCGATCCTGTTCGAGCAGCGCACGGCCCAGAACGAGCTGCGCGGTGCCGATTCCCTGCAAGTAGTCGGTCCGGTCGGCGAAGAGATCGAGCGCCCTGCGGGCCTCTTCCTCCGCCGCCGCCGCCTCGCCCGTCTCGAGATGCACCTGGGCCAGCGAGCACATCGCGAGCCCGGCCTCGGGGACGTCACCGACCTCGAGACCGACGTCGTGTGACGCCTGGAGGAGCTCGACCGCCTTGTCGGCGTTGCCGAGCGTGAAGTTCAGGCCGCCGAGGTTGTTGAGCAGCCGGCCGACCGTCCCGCGGTCCTCGAGCTCTTCGTAGTGCGCCCGCGCGCGCTCGGCGTAGGTCCGGGCCAGAAGCCAGTGCCCCTCGCGCTCGGCGACGAGCGATGCCTGGAAGCACGCCTGGGCGGCGGCATGCTTGTCGTTGGCGGCATCGGCGAGCTCGAGCGCGCGCTCGACGTCCTCCCGGGCCGCCTGCCAGTCGCGCTGGCGGCGGTAGCACCGCGAGCGCCAATCGAGGATGTCGCCGCGCAGACTGTCGCACGGCAGGCCCGAATGGTCCGCCGCCTGGAGCGCCTCGCCGAGCAGGGCGAGCGCCGTCGAGATGCTGGAGAGCTGGTAGCGGCAGACGCCGAGACGGAACAGGACCTCGGCCCGGTCGACGTCGGACGAGCCCGGGGCCTCGGCGAGCTCACGCGCGCGCTGCAGCACCTCGAGCGCGGCCTGCGTCCGCCCCTGCCGGATAAGGCTCCACGACTCGCCGAGCAGTGCGCGCAGCTCGAGATCGCGCGCGCCGGCGGCGTCGACCGCCTCGCGTACGACGGCGTACTCCTGCCCCGCCTCCTCGAACCGCTGCGACTCGTTCAGCGCTTCGGCGCGGGCGAGAGCGGCCTCGACGCGGCTGCGCTCCGCGGCGCCGACCCCGCTCTCGAGGTAGCCGGCGTCGACGCCGAGCTTGGCCGCCAGCCACTCGAGCGTCTCGGCCGTCGGGCGCGTCTTCCCGCGCTCGATCTGGCTCACGTACTCCTTCGAGAACCGGCCGCCGGCGAGCTCGGTCTGCGTCAGACCCGCGGCGACGCGCAGCGCGCGGACCCGCTCGCCGATCGCGGCCGTCGCCGTCGCAGTGCTTTCGACGCTACTCCCCGTAGTGAAGTAACCGTAGCGAAAATCACTTCATCGAGCTACTTGACATTTCGAGACAGGGCCCGTATAGTCGTGCCACTTCGCAACCACCGCCGCAGGGGAAGGAACCGGTCGGATTGCGGGGGGCGCGCCGCCGTCGCGCAGGGTTCCGAGGCCGGTCGGGCCGCAGGGCCGAATTCGGGAAACGCGAAGCGGCGAGTCGAAATCTGATCAGAGAGAGCCCCGGGAGCCGCAGCCGGGGCTCTCTGCCTTGTGCGGGCCGACTACGGGTCGCCGCTGAGCCAGCGGCGGCGGGAAGCGCGGATCCCTTCGAGATCCTCCGGCGGCAGTCCGCCGAGCCGGCCGGCGATCGTCGCGAGGACGCCGACGGCGATGAAGATCCACGCCTCCGCCCGCGCATCCCGGTCTGCGGGGATGCCGCCGAGAGCCTGCGCTCGCCGGGTCACGCCGGCGACGTAGTCGTGGACGCCGCGCAGGTGCCAGCGGAGGTGCTTCCGGAGCTCCGGCTCGTCGCTCGCCTCTGCGAGCGCCTGCGCCCAGAGGCCGGCCAGGACGGATCGCTGCTCCCGGAACTCGAAGAACGCGCGGCCCATCGCCGGGATCCAGAGTCGGGAATCGGGCTCGGCGGCGAGCGCCTCGTCCCAGGCGGCGCGCACGCGGGCCCAGGTCTCGTCCACGCAGGCGAGATACAGCGCCTGCTTCGACTGGAAGTGGCGGTAGAGGATCGGCTCCGTGACCCCCGCCTCGCGGGCGATCTCCGCGGTCGTCGCCCCGCGGTAGCTGCAGCGCGCGAAGACCCGGCAGGCCGTTTCGACGACGGCTGCCCGCCGCTCGCTGGCCGGCAGCCGCTCCCGGACGGGCTGGCTCACCTCAGCCGTGCGCGAGCGCCGGCTCCTGGACGTGCCGGCGCACCGTCAGGAGCGCGACGAGAGCCGCGGTGAAGGCGATCCCGGCTGCGACGTGCAGCGCCGCCTGGAACCCGTCGACGAACTCGCGCGGATACGCCGGGCTGCCCGGCGCCGAGTTGATGTACGACCCGAGGATCGCGCCCATGATCGCGACGCCCAGCGAGCCGCCGACCTGGCGCATGCTGTTCAGGACCGCCGAGCCGACACCGGCCTTGTCGACCGGCACCGAGCTCATCGCCGCGGCGGTGGTCGGCGTCATTGCCATCGCCATCCCTGCGCCGCCGACGATCAGGGCGGGGAACAGGTTCCACCAGGACGAGCGCTCGTCCAGGAGCGAGAAGAGCACGAGCGAGACGCTGACGAGCGCCATCCCGCCGCCCATCAACCAGCGGGCGCCGACGCGGTCCGAGAGCTTCCCGGCCACGGGCGCGAAGAAGATGATGCACAGCGTCATCGGCAGGAACGAGGCGCCGGCCTGCACCGGCGAGTACCGCAGGATTCCCTGCACGAAGAGGGAGACGAAGAAGAACACGCCGAACATCGACAGCGCGACGAGCATCATCGTCGCGTTCGCACCGGCGAACGTCCGGTTGCGGAAGAGGGAAAGGTCGAGCATCGGCAGCCGCTGAAAGTGCTCGAGCGCGATGAAGGCCGCGAGCCCGAGCGCGGCGACTGCGAAGAGCACGAGGATCTCGACCGACGTCCAGCCCTTGTTGTTCGCCTCGATCAGCGCGTAGGTGAGCGCGAAGAGCCCGATGCCCGACGCGAGCAGGCCCGGCAGGTCGAGGCGCTGCTCACGTGAGGTGTCGCGCGATTCCTTGATCACGACCCGCGCCGCGACGATCGCGACCACGCCGATCGGGACGTTGATGAAGAAGATCCAGCTCCAGTGGGCATGCTCGGCGAGCAGGCCGCCGGTGATCGGTCCGAGTGCGAGCGCCACCGCCGAGACGCCGACCCAGATGCCCATCGCCATGCCACGCTGCCGCGGCGGGAAGGTGGCGGTGATGATCGAGAGCGTCGCGGGGTTCATCAACGCTGCGCCGACCCCCTGGACGGCGCGCCACGCGATCAGCATGTCACCGCTCGACGCGAGTCCGCAGGCAAGCGACGAGGCGGTGAAGATCGCGAGTCCGACGATGAACATGCGGCGGCGGCCGAAGCGATCGCCGAGCTTCCCGCCGGTCAGCATCAGGACGGCGAACGTGAGGAAGTAGCCGTTCACGACCCACTCCAGCGAGGACACGCTGACGTGCAGGTCGTCCTGAATCGACTTCAGCGCGACGTTCACGACCGTGTTGTCGAGCATGATCATGAACAGCCCGAAGGCGACCGCGACGAGCGTCCACCACTTGCGGTGCTCGTCGTCGAGGAAGCTGGCGAGGATGCGGGCGCGCATGGTTAGCGGGCACTAAGTTATCAGCGGGCTAGGGTTCCGGGCGTGGCAGACGTGGTGTGGTCACCCGACGAGGGCGTCCTCGAACGGGCCAACGTCGTCCGGCTGATGCGGGCGCACAGCTTCGAGCGCTACCGCGATCTGGTCGCGCGCTCGATCGAGGAGCCGGAGTGGTTCTGGCCGGCGGTGGTCGAGGATCTCGGCCTCGAGTTCGCCGAGCGGTGGGAGCAGGTCGTCGACCTCTCGCGCGGGCCGGAGTGGGCGACCTGGTTCACCGGCGGGCGGTTGAACGTCGCCTGGAACTGCGTGCATCGCCACCGGAGCGACCGCGTCGCCGCGGTCTTTCGCGGCGAGGACGGGACGCGGCGCGAGCTGACGTTCGCCGAGCTCTCGGACGCCGTCACCCGCCTGGCGGAACGGCTCGTCGCGCTGGGCGTCGAGCCCGGCGATCGCGTCGCGATCTTCCTCCCGATGTCGCCGGAGGTCGCGATCGCCTCCCACGCGTGTGCCCACATCGGCGCGGTCCAGGTGCCGGTCTTCTCCGGGTTCGCGGCACCGGCCGTGGCGCAGCGGCTCGTCGACTCCGGGGCGAGGGTGGCGATCACGGCGGAGACCTCGTCGAGGCGGGGCAAGGCGGTGCCGATGCGCGCGATCCTCGAGGAGGCACGGCGCGAGGCGCGGGCGCTCGAGCACGTCGTCGTCGCGCCGTGGGAGGACGAGCTCGCCTCCTGTCCGGGAACCCTCGAGCCGCTCGCCGTCGACTCGGAGCATCCGTACCTGCTCACGTACACCTCGGGGACGACGGGGAAGCCGAAGGGCGTGCTGCACGTCCAGGGCGGCTTTCTGGTCTCGATCGCGCGCGAGGCCGCGTATCTCGGCGACGTTCACGCAGACGACGTCGTGCACTTTGCGACCGACATGGGCTGGATCATGGGTCCCTGGACCGTCGTCGGCGGCGGGGCAGCCGGCGCGACGCTCGTCTTCGCCGAGGGGGCGCCGGACTGGCCGCCCGACCGCCTCTGGCGGCTGATCGAGGAGGAGCGAATCTCCGTCCTCGGCTGCTCGCCGACGCTGATCCGCGCCCTGATCCCCCACGGCGATCCCGCCGCCGACCTGTCGTCCCTGCGCGTGCTGATCACGACCGGCGAGCCGTGGAATCCGGACCCGTACCGGTGGCTCCACGAACGGGTCGGAGGCGGCCGCGTGCCGATCGTCAACATCTCGGGCGGCACGGAGGTCGCCGCCGTCTTCCTCTCCTGCTCCGTCGCGGAGCCGATCAAGGAATGCTCGCTCGGCGGGCCGGCGCCGGGGATGGCGATGGACGTCGTCGACGCCGAGGGACGTTCGCTCGTCGGCAGCGGTGAAGTGGGCGAGCTCGTCTGCCGCAAGCCGTTCCCGGGCATGACGCGCGGGTTCTGGGGCGACCCCGAGCGCTACGTCGAGACGTACTGGAGACGCTTTCCGGGGATCTGGACGCACGGCGACTGGGCGACGGTCGACGAGGACGGCTACTGGTTCCTGCACGGGCGCTCGGACGACACTCTCAACATCGCAGGGAAGCGCATCGGACCCGCCGAGCTCGAGTCCGCGGCGGTCGCCCATCCCGCCGTCGCCGAGGCCGCGGCCGTCGGAGTCCCCCACGCCGTCAAGGGCGAGGTCGCGTGGGTCTTCTGTGTCCTGGCGCCGGGTGCCGAGGCAGCCGAGGCCGACGTCCGAGAGGTGGTCGCCGCCGACCTCGGCAAAGCGTTCGCCCCCGAGCGCGTCCTGTTCGTGCCGGCCTTGCCGAAGACCCGCTCCGCAAAGATCGTGCGCCGCGCGGTGCGTGCCACCGTGCTCGGGCAGGACCCCGGTGACATGTCGTCGGTCGAGAACCCGGAGGCGCTGGACGGGATCGCCGCGGCGGTCGGGTAACATGGTTTTCGACTACAAGTCGAAAACTCGATGAGGCTCGCGCTCGCGCAGATCAACACGGTCGTCGGCGACCTGGACGGAAACCGGGAGCTGATCCTCGCGCGGCTCGAGGAGGCGCGGGCGGCCGGCGCGGACCTCGTCCTCTTCCCCGAGCTGGCGGTCACCGGCTATCCACCCGAGGACCTGCTCTTGCGGCCAGGCTTCGTCCGGGCGGCGGCGCGATCGCTGCAGCAGGTCGCGGCCGCGACCGAGGGGGTTGTCGCCCTCGTCGGCGCGCCGCACTTCGACGGCGACCTCTACAACGCCTGCGCCGTCTGCGCCCACGGGAAGATCGACGCGATCTACCGGAAGCGCTTCCTGCCGAACTACGGGGTCTTCGACGAGGAGCGGTACTTCGCGTCGGGTCACGACCTCGTGATGCTGCGGCTGGGCGAGGCGCTCGTCGGCCTCACGATCTGCGAGGACATGTGGCAGCCCGGACCGCCGGCGACCGATCTCGCGCTCGCCGGGGCACAGCTGCTCGTCAACGTCTCCGCCTCGCCGTTCCACGTCGGCAAGGACCGGGAGCGGGAGGAGATGTTCGCCGCCCGCGCGCGCGACACGTCCAGCTTCGTCGCGTTCGTCAACGCGGTCGGCGGCCAGGACGAGCTGATCTTCGACGGCCACTCGCTGGTGCTGGACGACGAGGGCGACGTGCTGGCGCGGGCGCCGGGCTTCGAGGAGGCGCTGCTCGTGCTCGACGTCGACCCGACGGCCGCGATCGCGCGCCGCCTCCGCGACGTCCGCCGCC
>DATENZ010000125.1:0-32383 GCA_035274625.1 Gaiellaceae bacterium | reverse complement strand
CGGGAGGGGCGAAAGCGCGAGTTCGCCGCGTACTCCGCCTTCTCGGGGGAGGACATTCCGGACCCGCAGGATCCGGAGACGTTCCGGCGCTCGAAGCTGTCGCGGCGCGAGGCTCCGGGGATGCGCGACCACTACCGCAGGCTGCTCGCGCTGCGACGTACGCTGCCGCGGGACGTGCGAGCGGACGGGGACGGACAGGCGTTGACGATGCGCCGCGGCGACGCGACGCTCGTCGTCGACTTCGCGGCGAACACGGCGGAGCTCGCCGCTTGACCCTTTCGGACATGGCAGGGGTCAGACCCCTTAACAATCCGAGGGCCGGCGCCTGATGGTCTTTCCGGGCATGCCGTTTCCGCTCGGCGCGACGTGGGACGGCGAGGGGACGAACTTCTCGATCTTCTCCGAGCACGCCGAGCACGTCGAGCTCTGCCTCTTCGACGAGCAGGACAACGAGACGAGCATCCCGCTCGTGGAACGGATGGCGTTCAACTGGCACTGCTACCTCCCGGGCGTCGGCCCGGGGCAGCGGTACGCCTACCGCGTGCACGGCCCGTGGGCCCCGGAAGGCGGCCACCGCTTCAACCCGGCGAAGCTCCTGATCGACCCCTACGCGAAGTCGATCGAGGGCCCGGTGCGCTGGGAGGCCGCGAGCACGCTTCCGTACGTCCCGGGCGGCGGCGACGACCCCGACCTCGAGCCGGACGACGAGGACGACGCGGCCGCGATCCCGAAGTGCGTCGTCATCGACCCGTCGTTCGACTGGGAGGGCGACGAGCACCTGCGCACCCCCTGGCACGACACCGTGATCTACGAGGTGCACGTGAAGGGGTTCACCGCGCGCCACCCGGCCGTCCGCGACGACCTCCGCGGCACGTACGCGGGCCTCGCCTCCGAGGGGGCGATCGCGCACCTCCAATCCCTCGGCGTGACCGCGGTCGAGCTGCTCCCGGTGCACCACATCATCGACGAGCACCACCTGGTCGAGAAGGGCCTGAGGAACTACTGGGGCTACAGTTCGATCGGCTACCTCGCGCCGCATGCGCTGTACGCCGCGACCGGCACCCGCGGCGAGCAGGTGCGGGAGTTCAAGGGCATGGTCAAGGCGCTGCACCGTGCGGGGATCGAGGTGATCCTCGACGTCGTCTACAACCACACCGCGGAGGGGAACCACCTCGGACCGATGCTCGGGTTCAAGGGGGTCGACAACGCCTCGTACTACCGCCTGATGCCGGACAACCCGCGGTACTACATGGACTTCACCGGCACGGGCAACAGCCTCAACCCGGTCCACCCGAGCGTGCTCCGGCTGATTATGGACTCGCTCAGGTACTGGGTGATCGACTGCCACGTCGACGGCTTCCGCTTCGACCTTGCCTCGGCGCTCGCCCGCGAGTTCTACGACGTCGACCGCCTCTCCGCGTTCTTCGACACGATCCACCAGGACCCCGTGCTCTCCCAGGTGAAGCTGATCGCGGAGCCGTGGGACGTCGGTCCGGGTGGCTACCAGGTCGGCAACTTCCCGATCCTCTGGACGGAGTGGAACGGCATCTACCGCGACTGCGTCCGCGACTTCTGGCGCGGCCAGTGTGGGCTCGCCGAGTTCGCGCAGCGGTTCACGGGCTCGAGCGACCTCTACCAGTACGACGGCCGGCGCCCGTTCGCGTCGATCAACTTCGTCACCGCGCACGACGGGTTCACGCTGAACGACCTCGTGTCCTACAACGAGAAGCACAACGAGGCGAACCTCGAGGACAACCACGACGGCACCGACGACAACCGCAGCTGGAACTGCGGCGCCGAGGGCCCGACGGACGACCCGGCCGTCAACGAGCTCCGCGACCGGCAGATCCGGAACTTCCTGACGACGCTGCTCCTCTCCCAGGGCGTGCCGATGCTGCTCGGCGGCGACGAGCTCGCGCGGACGCAGGGCGGGAACAACAACGCGTACTGCCAGGACAACGAGATCAGCTGGTACGAGTGGGCCGTCGACGAGCGCCGCGAACGGCTGGTCGAGTTCACGCGGAGGCTGATCCAGTACCGGCTGTCGCACCCCGTGTTCCGGCGGACGCAGTTCCTGACGGGCGCGTCGCCGCTCGGCTCCGGCTTGCCGGACAGCTGGTGGTTCCGGACCGACGGACGGAAGATGACGCGGCAGAACTGGGCCGACCCGGGCCTGCTCGCCGTCGGTCTCTTCCTGAACGGCGACGAGATCCCGGCGCAGACCCGGAACGGCGAGCAGGTGACCGACGAGTCCTTCCTCCTGCTGTTCAACTCGCACGGCGAGCGCCTCACCTTCCTGCTCCCGCCACGCCGCTTCGGGCAGCGCTGGAAGCTCGACCTCTCGACCGCCCATCCCGAGGCGGACGGCGATCGATCGTGGGCGGCGCGGGGCGAGGTGGAGGTCGAGGCCCACTCGATCGCGATCCTGCGCCGCGGCTGGTAGTTGGCGGAGCTCCGCGCCACCTACCGGCTCCAGCTCGGGCCGCAGCTCGACTTCCGCGGCGCCCGCGAGCTCGTCCCGTACCTGCGCGACCTCGGGATCAGCCACCTGTATCTCTCGCCCTCGCTGCAGGCCCGTGCCGGCTCGACCCACGGCTACGACGTCGTCGACCCGACGTCGGTCTCGGAGGAGCTCGGCGGGGAGGAGGAGCTCCGCCGCCTGTGTGAGGCGGGCCTCGGCGTCGTGCTCGACGTGGTCCCGAACCACATGGCCGCGAGCGAGGACGAGAACCCCTTCTGGCGCGACCCGCTGCTGCGCGCGAAGTTCTTCGACCTCGACTGGCGGACCGGCGTGAGCCGCCGCTTCTTCGACATCGGCGAGCTCGCGGGCGTCCGGATCGAGGACCCGGAGGTCTTCGAGGTGCTCAGCCGCAAGGTGATCGAGCTCGTCCGCGAGGGGCTCGTCGACGGGGTGCGGATCGACCATCCGGACGGCCTCGCCAATCCGGCCCAGTACTTCCGCCGGCTGCGCGAGTCCGGGGTCGAGCACGTCTGGATCGAGAAGATCCTCGAGCCCGGTGAGCAGCTCCGCGACTGGCCTGTCGAGGGGACGACGGGCTACGAGTTCCTGAACGACACGACCGCGCTCTTCGTCGACCCGGCCGCCGAGGAGCCGCTGACCGCCCTCTACGAGGAGGCGACCGGCGAGTCCCGCAGCTTCGAGGAGCTCGCGGCCGAGGCGAAGCTCGAGCAGGCGCGGACGACGTTCGACCCCGAGGCGGATCAGCTGGCTGCGCGGCTCGGCGAGGCGTCGGAGGGGCTCGACCTGCCGCTCGCGCTCGCCTCGTTCCACGTCTATCGCACGTACGTCGACCCGGACACCGGCCTGGTCGACGGCCTCGACCGCGAGGCCGTGCGTGCGGCGCGGCTCCCGCCGCGGCTCGCCGCGATCCTCCTGCTCGAGGAGCGCGGCCACGACGCCTTCGTGATCCGGTTCCAGCAGACGACGCCCCCGGTGATGGCGAAGGGCGTCGAGGACACCGCGTTCTACCGCTACCACCGCCTGGTGGCCCTGAACGAGGTCGGCGGCAGCCCCGGCCGCTTCTCGCTGCCGGTCGACGAGTTCCACGCGGCCAACCTCGAGCGTGCGCGGCGCTTCCCGCTCCATCTGCTCGCCTCGCAGACGCACGACACGAAGCGGAGCGGCGACGTCCGCGCGCGGCTCGTCGCGCTCTCGTGGCTGCCGGACGAGTGGGCGGAGCTCGTGCGGTCGGTCGAGATCCCCGCCGGCGTCCACCCGAACGACGCCTACCTCGTCCTGCAGACGCTCGTCGGCGCCTGGCC
Source organism: Gaiellaceae bacterium (assembly GCA_035274625.1). Classification (GTDB taxonomy): domain Bacteria; phylum Actinomycetota; class Thermoleophilia; order Gaiellales; family Gaiellaceae; genus DATBLE01. The sequence goes on along the minus strand of DATENZ010000125.1, from coordinate 28,600 downwards.
GCTGACGCGGGAGCGGCTCGACGGGTACCTCGAGAAGGCGCTCCGCGAGGGCAAGCTCCGCTCGGGCTGGCTCGAGCCGGACGAGGCGTACGAGCGCCGCCTGCAGGACTTCGCGTGGTCGCTGCGCGAGGACGTCGAGCCGTTCGCGCGCCGCCTGGCTGAGGTCGGCGCGGGGATCGCCCTCGCGCAGACGCTGCTGAAGCTCACCTGCCCCGGCGTGCCCGATATCTACCAGGGCGACGAGGTCTGGAGCTTCAACCTCGTCGACCCGGACAACCGGCGCCCGGTCGATTGGGCTGCTCTGCGCGCAGAGCGCGGGCACCCGAAGCAGGACCTGATCCGGCGGGTGCTCGCGGAGCGGATCGAGGGCGAGTACGAGGCGGTCGATGCGCCGGACGGAGTCTGCGCGTTCGTGCGCGGCCGCCACCTCGTCGCGGTCCCGGTTCGTCCCGGCGCCGCGTACGAGCCTCCGCCCGGGTGGCGCCCGGTCGTGCCCGGGCTCTACGTCCGGTAGCCGTAGCGGCGCGTGCTGCGCCGCCGCTCCCACTTCCGCGAGGCGCGCGGCCGGGTGACGATCACGGCCAGAAGCGCGATCGCGACGAAGTTCCGGAATGTCGTCGCCGGCCAGTGCACCTGCGCGGCGCCGTCGAACCAGGACGGATCGGCGAGGAAGACGATCGCCGTGATCGCCATCTTCCCGATCCACCCGAGCCCGAGGAAGAGCGTGGCGAGCACGATCCCCCAGAAGCCGAGTTCGGGCAGGCCGACCGCCGAGGCGAAGTCGAGGACGTTCCAGGCGAGCCAGAACAGCACCGGCCCGATCAGGACGGTCGCCGCGAGCAAGCCGGCCACGACCGCGATGCTGCCCGCGATCAGCGCGCCGATCCCGAACGCCCTCACGCTGGGAGGATCCTACGCCGCCGGAGGGCGCAGCACCGCGAACTGGTCGGTGATCTCGAGACTCGGCGTGCGGAAGCGGTAGATGCGGGCCGGCCTGCCGCCCTCGCGGCCCGGCGGCCGCTGCTCGCCGGTCGAGACGAGCACTCCTCGGCGCAGCAGGACGCGCTGGAGGTTGGTCGGCGAGACGTCGTGACCGAGGGCGGCCGAGTACACGTCCCGCAGCTCCGAGACGGAGAACGTGTGCGGGGCGAGGGCGAAGCCCAGGTTCGTGTACGAGAGCTTGGCGCGCAGGCGCTCGCGCGCGGCGAGGACGATCTCACCGTGGTCGAACGCCGTCGGCGGAAGCTCGTCGACCGGGTGCCAGAGCGTGTCCCCGGGAACGGCAGGGTCGAGACCGGTGCGGACGAGGCCGAGGTACGCGGTCGTCACGCGCCCGCTCCTCGGCTCGGCGCGGGTGTCGAGCTGCTCGAGATGCGAGAGCTCACGCACGTCCACCTTCGCCGCGAGATGCCGGCGGATCGATCGCTCGAGCGTATCGCCGGGGTCGAGGCGTCCGCCGGGCAGCGCCCACCGCCCGCGCGCGGGCGCGAGGGCGCGTCGCCAGAGCAGCGCCTGAAGGCGTCCACTGCGTACCTGGAGCACGACTGCAACCGTCTCGTGAGCGTGGCTGGTATCGTCCTCCGCAGGTTTTCGCTCCATAGTCGTAAACTAGCGGAGGGACGCGCGATGACGAGGAAACGCGGGACGATGTTGGCCCTGACGACGGCGGCGCTGGTCGCGGCGATCCTGGGCGCCGGCGTCAACAGCGCCACGGCTACGAAGACGGCCGACCTGAAGGTCGGCATGGTGACGGACATCGGCGGCCTGAACGACCGGGGGTTCAACCACCTGGCCTACGTGGGGCTCCAGCAGGCGGAGAAGCAGCTCGGCGCCGACATCCAGGTGGCGGAGTCGCGCTCGCCCGCCGACTACATCCCGAATCTCGCGTCGTTCGCTCGGCGCGGCTACAACCTCGTCGTCGGCGTCGGGTACACGGAGATCGCCGCGATGGGCGCGGTCGCGAAGAAGTTCCCGAAGACGAACTTCGCGATCGTCGACGTGTCGAATCAGGATCTGGCCGGGAAGCCGAAGAACGTGCTCGGGCTGCTCTTCCACGAGGAGCAGGTCGGGTATCTCGCCGGCTACCTGGCCGGCTTGGAGGCGAAGCGCAAGCCGGGACCGGACGTGGTCAGCTCGGTGGCGGGCGAGAAGCAGCCGCCCGTCGACCGCTTCATCGCCGGCTACCAGGCGGGTGCGAAGAAGGCCGACCCGGGAATCAAGACGATCAACGGCTACTCCCAGGACTTCAGCGACCAGGCGAAGTGCAAGGCGATCGCGCTGAACCAGATCGCGGCCGGCTCGGCCGCCGTCTTCCAGGTCGCCGGCGGTTGCGGACTCGGCGCGCTCGACGCCGCCAAGGAGCGCAACGTCTGGGGGATCGGCGTCGACGCGGACCAGTCGAACCTCGGGCCGCACATCCTGACGAGCGCGACCAAGAAGGTCGACCGCGCGGTGTTCCTCGCGATCCAGTCGCTGAAGGCGGGGAAGTTCCGCGGCGGTGACGCCGTCTACGGGCTCGCGCAGGGAGGGGTCGGCCTCGGGAAGATCAGCCCGAAGGTGCCGAAGAGCGAGGTCGCGGCGGTGAAGCGCATCCAGGCGCAGATCGTCGCGGGGAAGATCACGATCCCGAAGGTCTTCAAGGGCTAAGGGCCGCCGAGGCCGACGACTCCGTCGGACGCGAGCGCTGCAATCTCGTCCTCGGAGTAGCCGGCCTCGGCGAGGATCTCCGCCGAGTGCGCGCCGAGCGGCGGCGGCGGCGACGCGTATTCCGGACGCTCGCCGTCGATCGAGAACCCCGGCCCGAGGGTCGTGAACCCGCCGAGCCGCTGGAGGATCCCGATCGCCTCGGTCTGCGGGTCGGCGGCGACCTCGCTCAGGTCCTGCACGGGCGCCGCGGGGACCTGCGCCGCCCGGAGCTTCTCGAGCCACGCCGCGCGGGTGTCCCCGCGGAGCCGCGTGGAGAGCAGGTCCGCAAGCGCCTCGCGGTTCGCCACCCGGTCCGGATTCGTCAGGAAGCGCGGGTCGGCTGCGAGCTCGGGGAGCCCGATCGCGGCGGCGAGCCGCGCGAAGAGGCCGTCGTTCGCAGCCGTGATCATCAGGCCGCCGTCTGCGGTGGGGAAGACCTGGTACGGCGCGATCGCGTGGAACGCCGTCCCCTGCGGCGTCGGTACGGCGCCGGTCTCGAGGTTCCCGACCAGGTGGTACGAGACGAACGAGAGCGCCGTCTCCCACAGCGAGACGTCCACGGTTCTCCCGCCGCCTTCCTTCAGCGCCGCGAGGATCGCAAACGCCGCGTACATCCCCGTCGCGTGGTCGATCAGCGAGACGCCCACGCGCACGCCGCCGCTGCCCGGCTCGCCGGTGACGGAGATCAGGCCGCCGGCGGCCTGGAGGAGCGGGTCGTAACCCGGCAGGTCGCGCTTCGGCCCCGTCCGGCCGTAGGAGGAGATCGTGCAATAGACGAGGCCGGGGTTCCGCGCGCGCAGCTCCTCCGGGCCCAGCCCGCGCTCCGCGGCGAGGCCCGGCCGCAGGCTCTGCACGAAGACGTCCGCGGCGTCGACGAGGCGGAGCAGCACGTCTTGCCCGCGGCGCAGATCGAGCGCCAGCGACCGCTTGCCGGAATTGACCGCGACGAAGAGGGTGCCGAGACCGCCGGCGAACGGCGGTCCCCACACGCGCGCCTCGTCCCCGCGGATCGGCTCGACCTTGACGACGTCCGCGCCCAGCGCCCCGAGCAGCTGCGTGCACGTGGGGCCGGCGTACGACGTGGTGACGTCGACGACGCGGGTTCCGGCGAGAGGCGCGAAGGGCACGAGCCCGATTATCGTGGGCGAGATGAGTGGAGGCTCGACGGAGCTCACCAGGAGCGGAGGTGCCGGCTTTGCCGGCGCCGGAGCGGGATTGTGAGCGGCATTCCGGTGACCGGCGTGAACGAGCTCGTGCTCGAGGTCGTCGACCTCGAGGCGGCGGAGCGCTTCTATGCCGGCGTCCTCGGGCTGCCGGTCGTCGAGCGCTGGGAGCATCGCGAGGCGGTCTGGTTGATGGCCGGCGACCGGACGCGGATCGGCCTCTGGCGGCCGCAGGTCGGCGTCGCGGGCGGCCGCGGCGGGGTCCACGTCCACTATGCGATGCACCTCCCCGAGAAGGACTACCAGGGGGCGGTCGAGCGCCTGCGCGAGCACGGGTACGAGCCGCACGAGGAGCGCTTCGGCGGCTACGACGCGAGCAGCGCCGTCTACGTCACCGACCCGGACGGGAACGTCGTCGAGCTCTGGACGTGGGACGTGGCGGGGCACCTCGAGCAGTGAACCGCCTCGGCGCCGAGACCAGTCCGTACCTCCTCCAGCACAAGGACAACCCGGTCGACTGGTACCCGTGGGGGGAGGAGGCGCTCGCCCGCGCGCGCGAGGAGGACCGGCCGATCCTCCTCTCGATCGGCTACGCCGCCTGCCACTGGTGCCACGTGATGGAGCACGAGTCGTTCGAGGACCCGGAGACGGCGGCGGTGATGAACGACCGGTTCGTGAACGTCAAGGTCGACCGCGAGGAGCGGCCCGACCTCGACGCCGTCTACATGGACGCGGTCGTGACGATGACGGGCCACGGCGGCTGGCCGATGACCGTCTTCCTCACGCCGGAGGGGGAGCCGTTCTTCGGCGGGACGTACTTCCCGCCGGAGCCGCGGCACGGGCTGCCGAGCTTCCGCGAGGTTCTCGTTGCGGTGTCGCAGGCCTTTCGCGAGCGCCGTGCGGAGGTGGCACGGTCGGCCGCGCAGCTGGTCGCCGCGGTGCGGGCGTCGAGCGACCTCGCACCTTCGAGCGAGCCGCTCACGAACTCCGTCCTCTCGGACGCGGTGCGGAACCTGCGCGCGACCTTCGACCAGCGGCGCGGCGGCTTCGGCGGCGCGCCGAAGTTCCCGCCCGCCTCGACGCTCGAGTTCCTGCTCCGGCGAGGCGAGCTCGAGATGGTCCGGACGACGCTGGACGCGATGGCGGCAGGCGGCATGTACGACCTCGTCGGCGGTGGTTTCCACCGTTACTCGGTCGACGCCGACTGGCTCGTGCCGCACTTCGAGAAGATGCTCTACGACAACGCGCTGCTCGTCCCGGCCTACCTGCACGCGTGGGTCGTCACCGATGAGGAGCGCTACCGGCGCGTCGCCGAGGAGACCTGCGCGTACCTGCTTCGCGACCTCGCGCTGCCGGAGGGCGGCTTCGCGTCCTCGCAGGACGCCGACACGGAGGGCGTGGAGGGGCTGACGTACACGTGGACGGCGGAGGAGGGCGTGCCGGCCGAGCTTCTGCGCCCGTTCGAGCACGGACGCTCGATCGTCCGCGGTGACCTCGACGACGGGCTCCGAGCGCAGCTGCTGGAAGAACGCGCGAAGCGTCCGCAGCCGGGCCGGGACGACAAGGCGATCGCCGCCTGGAACGGTCTTGCGCTCGCCGCGCTCGCGGAGGCGGGCCGGAGACTCGCAAGCGACACGTTGCTACGTGCTGCCGAGCGCTGCGGGGAGTTCCTGCTCAGGGCGCTGTCGGCGCCCGACGGCCGCCTGTACCGGACGTGGCGAGAAGGGCAGGCCAGCATCCAGGCGTACCTCGAGGACTACGCCGACGTCGCGCACGGGCTGCTCGAGCTGCACATCGCCACCGGCGAGCTGCGCTGGCTCGAGGAGGCGAACCGGCTCGCGCGGCTGGCGGTCGACCTCTTCGCCGACGACGAGCGCGGCGGGTTCTTCATGACGGCCCGCGACGCGGAGCAGCTCGTCGCCCGGAAGAAAGACCTCGACGACAACCCCGTCCCGTCCGGCAACTCGATGCTCGCGCACGTGCTCCTCCGGCTGTCGCGGATCTACGGCGACGACGAGCTCGAGCGCGGGGCTGCGGGCGTCCTCCGCCTGATGCACACCTCGCTCGCCCGCGTGCCGAGCGCCTTCGGGTGGGCGCTCTGCGCGCTCGATCTGTACCTCTCGGCGCCGCGCGAGATCGCGATCATCGGCTCGCCGGAGGACGAGGTCGCGCGCGCCGCGCTCGCGGCGTTCGACCCGAACGCGGTCGTCGCCTTCGGCCCCGGCGACGGGATCCCGCTGCTCGCCGGGAAGGGCACGGTCGACGGCAAGCCGGCCGTCTACGTGTGCGAGCGCTTCTGCTGCCGCGCTCCGGTGACCGATCCGGCTGCACTCTGACGAGGACACTTCCGTAGGAGTCGAAGCGTCCACGGTCTAGGCTGGGCAAATGGACGAACCCGACCGCGTCGTTGTGAGCGTCCGCTGAAGTGTGACGTCGACGTTGCCGCCGCCGCGGCGCTGATCGCCGAGCCGGCTCGGGCCGCGCTGCTCCAGGCGCTGACGGAGGAGGACGCCCTGCCGGCGAGCGCACTGGCCGCCAGGGCGCGGATCGCGCCCTCGACCGCGAGCAGCCACCTCGCGAAGCTCGCCGCCGGCGGACTGGTCGTCGCGAAGCGGCAAGGCCGTCACCGCTACTTTCATCTCGCCGACCCGGCGGTCGCGGCGGCAATCGAGGCGCTGGCGGCGATCGCGCCCGAGCGGCCGGTGCTCTCGTTGCGCGACGCGTCGGTCGGCGACGCGCTCAGGTTCGCGCGGACGTGCTACGACCACCTCGCGGGTCGGGTCGGGGTCGAGCTCACGGCCGCGCTCGAGCGCCAGGGCGTCCTCGTGTCCGGCGAGGCGGGGTACGCGGTTGGTCCCTCCGGCTCCGCTCGTCTGGAGGCGCTCGGCATCGGCCTCGAGCAGCTCACGCGACAGCGCCGGCCGCTCGCGCGGAAATGCCTCGACTGGAGCGAACGCCGGCCGCACGTGGCGGGCGCGCTCGGGGCCGCCGTCGCCGCCCGCTGCTTCGAGCTCGGCTGGCTGCGACGGAGAGACGGGAACCGCTCGATCGAGGTCACGGCGCTCGGTCGCGAGCGTCTCCGCCGCGACCTCGGCGTGGAGCTGGGGAGCTGATCGCCCGCCGCAGGTCGCCGCCGAGCGTCTCGATCCGGTCGAGCGCGAGCGAGTAGACCACGTAGTACCCCTCCCGGTGCGTCGCGAGCAGGCCCGCGCCGGTCAGCGCGCGGAGGTGCTTCGACGCGCCGGGCGCGCTCAGTCCGACGAGCGCCGCCAGCTCCTGCGTGCTGCGCGGGCGGCGGGCGATCAGCTGGAGCATGCGGAGCCGAGTCGGGTCGCCGAGGGCGCGGAAGGCACGCACGAGCTCCGGCGGCTTCGAGTGCCGAAGGCTGTCGGCGAGGTGGGGCGCGCGGTAGACGAGGGTCAGCTGCCACGGCCCGTCGCAGTTCACCCGGACGTGCGGCCAGACGTACACGCTCGGGACGAGGAGCAGCGGGTTCTCCGGCCCGAGCTGAACCCGGTGGTCGTGCGGGACGTCGAGCCCGAAGCTCGAGTCGTCCGGATCGACGCGCAGCTGCGGCGCGAGCCCGATCAGGAACGGGAAGACGCCGCCGGCCGCGATCTCCCGTCCCGCAGCCGTGACGCCGTCGGCGAGGTGCTGCTCGATCCGCCGCCACTCGGCCGCGAACGCCTGCTCCCAGTACGCCTCGAGGAGGCGTACCAGCCGCGCGACGAGCGTCTCCGGGTCGTCGAAGAGGAGCCGGACGGCGCCGCGCGGGTCGTACCCGAGCTCGGTCGCGCGCTTGAGCACCCGCGCCCGCACCTCGGGATCGACGAGGACGCGCCGCGGCGCGGGCCGCCGCCGCCCGCCGTGGTCGTACAGCGAGCGCAGCAGCTCGAAGGCGAGGACGTCGGTCCGGAGCGCGCGCAGGCGCGCGAGCTCGTCCTCGAACTCGTCGTAGCCGGTCGCCGCGGACGGGAGGATGCAGTTGGGGAGCGTCCAGCGGTAGAGGAAGGACAGAGCCGCGATCTCGCGCCGCAGAGCGGGGCGGAGCGACCGCGTCGTCCGTACCCAGTCGTGCTGGAGCGCGTGGTGCTTCGGCTCGACCAGGACGTGGAGGCTGAGCACGGTCTCGAGCAGGGGCGAGTAGCCGAAGGCGAGTGCGCCCTCCTCGTCGTGCGCGAGCTCGAAGCGGATCGCGATGCGGCACACGTTCCGCCGCGCTCGGGCCCGCGTCAAGGGCCGCGAACCGAAGTTCTTGATGGCGAATCAGTTGACTCGCCGATCTGCGGCTCGCAAGTGTGTCGGCGTGCGCCTCGTCGTCCTCGCCGCCTTGCTGCCGCTTCTCCTCGGGTTCGGAGGGAGCGCGGGCGACGACCTCCCGCGCCTCGTCGGCACGGTCGGGCCGGGCTTCACGATCGACCTGGCCGACGCGAACGGCAAGCACGTCGACGAGCTTCTCGCAGGAAAGTACGAGCTCCTCGTCCACGACCTGTCCGACATCCACAACTTCGTCCTCGGCAGCAAGCGCACGGGGGAGCGGCTGGCGTCGACCGAGGTCGAGTTCGTCGGCGACCAGACGTTCACGATCGACCTCGTACCGGGGCTCTACGCGTACGCGTGCTCGCCGCACTTCCAGACGATGAACGGCCGCCTCCAGGTCGTCGGCGCGCCGAGCCCACCGCCTCCGCCCCCGGCCGCGCCGAAGCCGCGGCCGCTGGCCGCGAAGGTCGACGCGCAGGCGGTGACGCTGGGCGCCAAGCGTGTCGCGCCCGGGCGCTACCGGATCACGGTCGCCGACCGCTCGCGCGTGAGGAACTTCCACCTCGTCGGGCCTGGGGTGAACCGTCGAACCGGCAAGGCGTTCACCGGCACGGTCGTCTGGTCCGTGCAGCTCGCCCGCGGCACCTACCGCTTCGGGAACGACCCGAACCTCGCCGGGCGCCTCGTGGTGGGCTAGACGACGAAGCTCTCGGGACGCGTCCCGCCGCGCTGGAAGCGGCGCGCGTCGAAGGCCGACAGGTCGAGCGTGGGCTCGCGCGCGGCAATCAGCTCGGCGACGTACTCCCCAACCGCCGGCGCCTGCTGGAAGCCGTGCCCCGAGAAACCGGTGGCGTAGAAGAAGCCGTGCGGCTCCTCCGCCTCGCCGACCAGCGCATTCCAGTCCGGGCTGAGCTCGTAGTAGCCCCACCAGGACGACTGCACCGGCAGCTCGACGAGCAGGGGCAGCCGACGCGCCGCGTGCTCCGCGACCTCTTCGACCGTCTGCTCCTTGCCGCCGAAGACGAGCCCCTGCCCCTCCCGGTGGAAGTAGAACGAGGTGGAGAAGTCGATCGTCAGCGGCAGCTGCTGCGGCAGGCCCCCGTCCTCCGGCGTGAACCACATCCAGCGCTTCTCCCCCTCGACCGGGAGGTCGACCCCGGCGAGTGCCGCCACCTCCCGCGACCACGCGCCGGCACAGCAGACAACCGTGCGGCAGGCGATCGGCCCCTTCGACGTCTCGACGCCCACGACCCGGGCGTCCTCGACCCGGATCCCGGTCACCTCCCAGCCCTGGCGGACGTCGAGTGCGCGCGCGTACCACTGAACGACCGCCTCCGGTGTGGCGTAGCCGTCGAGCTCGCAGTACGTCGCGGCGAGCAGGCCGTCCGGTTCGAGCTGGGGGACGATCGCGAGGGCCTCCTCGACCGAGAGCTCGCGCGACGGGACGCCGAACCCGTGCTGGAGGGCGAGCGCCTCCCGGAAGAGCGCGAGATCCGCCTCGTTGTCGAGCAGGAAGAGGTAGCCGTGCTGGTGGAAGTCGATCCCGTCCATCCGGTCGAACTCGTCGAGCGACCGGAGAGCGATGCGGATGTTCAGCTCGTCCGAGAACTGTGCGCGGATGCCGCCCGCCGAACGGCTCGTCGATCCGGCGGCGAGCGAGTCGCGCTCCAAGAGGACGACGTCGTCGATGCCGAGCTGCGCCAGGTGCCAGGCCACGCTGGCGCCCATGGCCCCGCCGCCGACGATCACGATCTCTCGGGTTTCCACGGTTGCGGGCCCGAGCTTAAGGTAGGCGCGTGCCTCTGCTCGAGGTGAGGAACGTGGTGCGCCGGTTCGGCGGGATCGTCGCCCTCGACGACGTGTCGTTCGACGTCGAGGAGAGCGAGATCGTCGGCCTGATCGGGCCGAACGGAGCGGGCAAGACGACCGCGTTCAACGTGATCACGCGGCTCTACCGGCCGGACTCCGGCGACCTCCGCTTCGAGGGCGACAGCCTGCTCTCGACGCCGCCGCACCAGGTCATCCGCCGAGGCATCGCGCGCACGTTCCAGAACCTCGAGCTGTTCAAGACGATGACCGTCCGCGAGAACATCCTCGTCGGCGCCCACGCGCGCAGCGGCGTCCGTAGCGTCGACGAGCTGATCGACTACGTCGGGCTCGGGCCGGTCGCGGAGCGCGTCGCGGGCTCGCTCCCGTACGGGACGCTGAAGCGGGTCGAGACCGCGCGGGCGCTCGCCTCCGGGCCGACGCTGCTGCTCCTCGACGAGCCGGCAGGGGGGCTCTCGCACGAGGAGGTCGAGCTGCTCGGCGGCTTCATCCGTCAGACGCGGACGGACTTCGACCTGACGATCCTCCTCGTCGAGCACCACATGAACCTCGTGATGGGCATCTCCGACCGCGTCCACGTGCTCGACTTCGGGCGCGTGATCGCCGCGGGAACGCCAGAGGCGGTGCAGCAGGATCCCGCGGTGATCGAGGCGTACCTCGGCACCGAGGACGTCGGCTGACGTCCTCCGGGGCGCTCACCGGCGTTTTGCGACGCGGCCGGCGGGGAATGTCTGCGTCGAACCGGGGTGAAGAGGGGAGTCCTTGCACTTGCTGCCGCCGTCGCTGCGACGGCACTGATCTGGCCGAGCGCCTCGACCGCCGGGCCGCCGTACGCGACGACCGAGGAGTCGTACGTCGTGCCCACGAGGCACGGGCAGCTGTACGTCGAGGTCGTCCGGCCGGTCGACGCGGACGGCCAGGCCGTGGACGCGCCGGCGATTCTCACGATGTCGCCGTACTCGGTCCTCGGGCGCAACGGCGACGCGTCCCACTGGGCCCCGCGCGGGTACGCGCGCGTCTGGGCCGACGTCGTCGGGACAGGCAACTCGGGCGGCTGCTTCGACTACGGCGGCGTGCGCGAGAAGGAGAGCGGCTACGACCTCGTCGAGTGGCTCGCGAGCCAGCCGTGGTCGACCGGCAAGGTGGCGATGATCGGCGGGTCGTACAACGGCACCACCGCGACGGCGACCGCGGTGATGAGGCCGCCGCACCTGACGACGATCGTGCCCGAGGCAGCGATCGTGCGCTGGTACGACTACGCCTTCTCGGGCGGGATTCGCTACTTCGACAACAACGAGGACCCGAGCGACGAGGGCGTCGACACGCCGCTGGCATTCGACTTCGGCCTGGCGCTCCCGCCGCCGGTCGACGCGACGGATCCGGACTGGGCCGATCGCGTGCGGACCACGATCACCCCGTGCGACGAGCTCGAGCACACGCAGTACGGCTACGACGACACGCCCGACTACGGCGCCTTCTGGCGCGAGCGGGACTATCTCCGGGACGCCGCGAAGATCCGGATCCCGGTGCTCGTCGCCCACAACTGGGGCGACTGGAACGTGAAGCAGGTCAACGGCATCACGCTCTACCGCGGGCTGACGAACTCGGAGAACCGGAAGCTGTACATGGGGACGCGGTGGCACGGGCACGGAACGCCCGGCGGCGAGTACTCGGCGACAGTCGACGCCTGGTTCGACCACTACCTGATGGGGATTCCGAACGGCATCGACTCGATGCCGGCGGTCCACAGCGAGATGTCCACCTACGACGGCGCGGTCGGTTGGTACGCCGGGCCGTGGCCGAAGACGACGAACGTGACCCTGTTCGCCCAGTACACGGGCGGCGGTGACTACCAGTGGCGGCTGCTCCCGCGGCCTCCGTCGGCGCCACCCGGCGCGCCGCAGGCGACTTTCGTCTCCACGGGAGCGAGCACGGAGACCACGGCGAACGGCAATCCGCGCGCGAACGACGGCTGGCTCTGGTTCGAGACGCCCACGCTCGCGCGCGACCTCCGCATCTTCGGTGAGATCCGCGTGCGCCTCTGGTCGACGGTGCAGCGGCGCTGGATCACCTTCACGCCGACGATCGTCGACGTCGATCCCGCGCAGCGAACGCTAGGGCCCGGGCAGGCGATCGCGCTCGACGACCGCGGTCACTACTCGACCACGCGAGGCTGGCTCGACTCGAGGTACGCGAGGACGCTGGCGCGGCAGTCGTTCCTCGAGCCGGGCAAGCCGTTCGGGATCACGATCGTCGAGAAGCCGCAGGACTACACCTTCAAGAAGGGTCACTTCATCGGCCTGAACGTCCAGACCGAGATCGACGACTGGTCGCTGCCGAAGGTCGACGAGAGCTGCACGACGCTCGAATGCCGGACGGTCCGGATCGGCTGGGAGGACGGCAAGACGACCGTCACCCTGCCCGTCGTCCAGGCGCCGCGAAGGCCGGCCGACCTGTTTGAGTCCGGCTAGCTCCCACCGCTTGACTCGAGACCTGGGTCGCGACTCGAGCGAGTGCGGGCGGACCTGGCCTAACCGGCGAGTTGGCGCAGCGCACGCGCAACCGGCGGCGCGGTGCTCGGATCGTTGCTGAGCGCGGTGTATCTCCCCGGCCGCGACATGAACCACACGCCGGCATCGATCCCTTCGAGGTGGAGCGGATCGAGCCAGAATCCGAGCCCGTAGCGGTCACCGGTGGTCATGGGCTCGTACCAGTCGTGATGCACGAACCACTCCCAGAACCGGGTCATATCGGCCGCAGAGGTGTAGATGCCGCCGTCGCCGCTGCCGCGCACCGGCAGATGGAAGACGTTGGTGCGTCCGTCGGAGAGGTAGCCGATCGCCGCCGTCCCCGGTAGCGAGTCGGAGCGCAGAAACGCGGTCGCGCGCATGTCCGCGGGCCGACAGACGAGCTCGTCCACGAGGTCGTAGAACGAGCGTCCACTCGCACGCTCCGCCAGGACCGCCAGGAGGACGAAGCCGCTGTTCGAGTACGAGAATCGCTCGCCGGGCGTGAACTTCTGCGCATGGCCGTCGAGCACCCTCAGGTATGCCGACGTCGTGGCGAGCTCGTGCACCGGGATCGGCATCAAGTACTCCTCCCAGTCGCTGTGCACGTCCTCGTCGAGGTAGTCGCCGATACCCGACGTGTGGCGGAGCAGATGCTCGACCGTGACCCGGTCGTCCACGAGCGGCAGATCGTCGCCGAGCAGCTCGCGGACCCTGAGTGTGAGCGGCAGCGTGCTCACCGCGACGAGCGCCGTGAACCCCTTCACGCCACTGGCGATCGCGAACTGCGTGTCGATCCTGTTCGGAATCTGATGCGCGCGGTCGGCAGAGCCGAATGCCCAGGCTTCGCCTCCGACACGAACGACACCGGAGAAGCCGTTAGGAGAAAACGGCGGCGACGGCATCACGCGATCATGCCGATTCCAGGCGACTCGATCCCATCAGGTCGGAGGACGGAAGCTGCGATCCGCGCGAACCCGAGCACGGCCGGCGGTGTAGTAGCCTCGAGCAACCGAAGGAGCGGAGATGACACGCGTGCGTTGGGCGACTGTGGGTTCGGTGCTGGTCGCGGCGGCGGTGGTCTGCGGTACGGCGCTCGGCGTCGGCCCGTGGCCGGGGCTCGCTCGGTGGGTCGACGGACCGTCGGGAACGCGCTACGTCGCGAAGGCGGCGGCCGGTGAGACCACGGTCAGGGCGATCAAGAACGGTGCGGTCCTCGCGTCGGCGACCCTGGACGGTGCTTACGGGATTCCCGCCGTCACGAGCGTCGGTCTCGGCGGGGGCCTGTCGCCCGACGGCCGGCTTCTGGTGCTGGCGGAGCCGCCGCAGTACGAGGGGCTGCGCGACCAGAGCAGCTTCGTCCTCCTCTCCACCCCGGGCCTGAGCCGGCTGGGAACGATCAGGCTGCGCGGCGAGTTCGGCTTCGACGCGATCTCGCCCGACCGCCGCACGCTCTATCTGATCCAGCACGTCTCGAGCAGCGACCTCGTGCGGTACGTCGTCCGCGCCTACGACCTGCGCGCGCGGCGGCTCGTTCCCGGCGCGATCGTCGACAAGCGCGAGCCGAGCGAAGCGATGCGCGGCTACCCCGTGGCGCGGGCGGCGTCGCAGCGCGGTGCCTGGGTCTACACGCTGTACAACCGGCCGAGCGAGAACGAGCTGCCGTTCGTCCATGCACTGAACGCGGCACGACGGATCGCGTTCTGCATCGACCTGCCTCGCTGGCCGCAGGGCGCGGACATCTGGAGCGGCCGTCTCCAGCTCAGCGCCGACGGGCGGGAGTTGGTCGTTCGTGCTCCGGAAAGCGTCGTCGCCCGGATCGATACGAAGAGCCTGGCCGTTCGCTAGCCGAGCGCGTCCTTCAGCGCCTGGCTCGAGACTCGCTCGAGATAGGTCGACGTGCCCGCGTTCTGCAGCTCCTCCGCCCCGCGGACGAGTGCGTCGTAGGCGGCGAGAGCAAGTGAGCTCCCGGTCGAGACCCGGCGCACGCCGGCGGACTCGAGCTCGGCGGTCGCCGGTCCACCCGGCAGCGCGAGCACGTTCACCGGCGCCGCGACCGCGTCGACGACGCGGCGGATCTGCTCCAGGTCCCTGAGCCCCGGCGCGTAGAGACAATCCGCGCCCGCGTCCCGGTAGGCGATCAACCGCGCGATCGTGTCGTCGAGATCGTCGACGCCGTGGAGGTGGTTCTCGCAGCGCCCGGTGAGCACCATCGGCTCGTCGCCCGCATGCGCGGCGGCGGCGGCTTCGGCGACCCGCTCCGCCGCGAGGTCGACGTCTTCGATCCGGCCCGCGACCGGGTTCCAGTCCTCGATCGAGCAGCCGGCCGCGCCCGCGCCCGCGAGCAGGCGGACGGTCTCGGCGACGCCGCCCGGGTCGTCCGGGAAGCAGCGCTCGCTGTCGACGTTCAGCGGCAGCGAGACCGCGGCCGCGACGGCCGCGACGTGAATGACCAGCTCGTCGCGGGTCACCTGCTGGTCGAGCTTCCCGAGCGACCACGCGAATCCGGCGCTCGTCGTCGCGAGCGCCTGGAACCCGAGCGACTCGAGGAGGCGCGCCGAGCCGACGTCCCACGGGTTCGGCAGGACGAACAGCCCGTCGCCTGCGTGGAGCTCCCGGAAGCGTGCTCTGCGCTCGGCGACGGACATGCTCCCCATTCTTGCGTACCGGAACCGGAGGTGGAGGGGGCCGCGCCTTCCGAGCGCGGCTCCCTCCCGGGATCTCCGGTGCTGCTACGCGCTCAGCACAGCGAGGCGGGAGCGCACTCCGCCGGGTCGTCGTTCCCGCGGGCCTTGTTCGTTCCGATCGGCGAGGTCGCGAAGCCCTCCGCGAGGATGCCGAGCCCGGAATTGTCGGAGACGCCGCCGTCGAACCCATTGCCGTCGGCGCGGTTGCCGGCGACCGCGGGAGCGTCGCCGTCGACGTGGATGCCCCCGCCGCTGTTCCCCGCGGCGGTCGAGGTCTTGACTTTCGCCTTGTTGCCGTCGACCGACATGCCGTAGGAGTCGTTTCCGGTCGCGGTCGAGGACTGGATCGAGGCGAGGCCGCCGACGACGGCTATGCCGTCTTCGCCGTTTCCGGAGCCGGTCGACGTCTTCAGCTTGGCCTTCTCGCCCTGGACGGAGATTCCGTCGGAGCCGTTCCCGGCGGCGGTCG
Organism: Gaiellaceae bacterium; assembly: GCA_035274625.1. Taxonomy (GTDB): domain Bacteria; phylum Actinomycetota; class Thermoleophilia; order Gaiellales; family Gaiellaceae; genus DATBLE01. Next base: position 13,002 of record DATENZ010000125.1, on the reverse strand, counting down.
ACGTTGTGACGAACGCCTCGCCGCCTGCGACGGAGATGCCGCCCCCGGCGTTCCCGGCGGCGGTCGAGGACGTGATTTGCGCCTGCTCGCCGGTGATGTCGATGCCTTGAGATCCGTTCCCCTCGGCGTGCGAGTCCTCGACGAACGCGCGGTCGCCGTCGACCTCGATCCCGTGGGAGCCGTTCCCTGCCGCCGTGGCGAACTCGATGAACGCTCCGTCGCCGTCGACGGTGAACCCCGCGGCCGTGTTGCCTGACGCCACGACGTTCGAGATCGTCATCGAGTCGGCGTCGTTGAACCCAGCCACCCCGTTCTCGAAGTTGCGCAGAACGCCGTTCAGGATCGTCACCTCGTCGAAGCCGGCCGAGTTGTCGATCCCGAAGTCGCCGGCCCCGCCGTCTCCTCGCAGCACGAACCCTTTCAGGCCGATCGTGATCTCGGACGCGCCGACGACGATGCCGTCACCGGCGCAGACGAGGTCCTGCGCCAGCACGGCGTCAGTCGTCACCGTCTGCCCGCACGACGTGATTTGCATCGCCGACGTGCGAGCCTGTCCGGCCGCCGGGACGACGGCGACCGCGCCCAACGCGACCAGCATCAACCACCGAAGCACCGTTCCTCTTCCCCTGCCGTTCTCGTACGTCCATCGCCGCAACAGCGATCCGGCCCTTCCCGGCTCCGGACCGCGCGCCTGCCAACGCCTGCCCATCTCGCCTCCCCTGTTTTTTGGTGGCTCCGCAGCGGCGGCGTCCCCAAGCCTGTCGCCTGGGCGCGGCGAAATCGCCGGACTGAAAAGCCAGCTGGGTGTGTTACGCCATTGTCCGGGAGAGAACCGCCCGCGGGCCTGGATCAGCGTCGAGAACCCGCCCGCCTGAAGAGGCAGCGACGGCCCAGGGGCCGTCGCTGCCTGAGAGCAGGCCTTTTCAGGCGGCCAGATCGAGCGCCGGCTCGCCCTCGACCTCGACGGGCGAGGCCTCGAGCTCGTCGCGGCGGATCAGGGTCAGCGCCGCGAGGATCCCGACGGCGGCGATCCCGACGCCGACCATGAACGCGGCGGTGAACCCGTCGACGAGCGCGTGCGGAGCGGCGACGCCCGACGCGATCCGGTCGTCCGTCAGCGACGTCGCGACCGTCGACAGCGCCGCGATGCCGAGCGCGCCGCCGATCTGCTGCGAGGTGTTGATCAGCCCTGACGCCAGGCCGGCCTCCGCGGGCTGCACGCCTGCGAGCGCGGCGATCGAGATCGGCACGAACGAGAAGCCGATGCCGAGGCCGGTGAGCAGGAAGCCGGGGAGGAGATCGCCGGCGTACGAGCCGCCGACCGACGCCTGCGTGAAGAACAGCAGGCCGCCGGTCAGCGCGACCATGCCCGTGACGAGCACCGGCTTCACGCCGATCCGCGTGACGAGCTGCGCCGCGACCGCCGACCAGATGATCGCCGTCCCCGCGACCGCGAGGTACGCGACGCCCGTCTTCAGCGCCGAGTAGTGGAGCACCTGCTGCATGTACAGGGTGAGCATCAGGAACATCGAGAACAGCGCCGTGCCGAGGATGAAGCCGGCCGCGTTCGCGCCGCTCACGGTGCGCGTGCGCAGCAGGCCGAACCGCATCAGCGGCTCGGGGTGGCGCCGCTCCCAGCCGACGAAGCCGGCCAGCAGGGCGAGGGCGACGAGGAAGAAGGCGATCGTCTTCCCCGCGAGCCAGCCGTCCTGGCCCGCCTGTGTGATCGAGTAGACGAGCGACGACAGCCCGCCCGTGACGAGCACGGCACCCGGAACGTCGAACGAGCGCACGCGTGCGTCTCGGCTCTCGCGGAGCAGTGCCGGCGTCAGAGCGAGCGCGGCCAGGCCGACCGGGACGTTGACGAAGAAGATCCACTCCCAGCTGAGTGCGTCGGTCAGGACGCCGCCGAGGAGCACGCCCGCCGCCGCGCCGAAGCCGCCGACCGCGCCCCAGACGCCGAGCGCGATGTTGCGCTCGCGGCCCTCCGTGAACGTGGTCGAGAGGATCGAGAGCGCCGCCGGGCTGATGATCGCGGCGCCGAGGCCCTGGAACGAGCGGGCGCCGATCAGCGAGGCCTCCGACCACGCGAGCCCGGCGAGCAGCGAGGCGAGCGTGAAGACGACGAGCCCGACGAGGAAGATGCGCCGGCGCCCGAGCAGGTCGGCCGCCCGGCCGCCGAGCAGCAGGAAGCCGCCGAACACGAGCGCGTACGCGCTGATCACCCACTGGAGGTTCTCCTGCGAGAACCCGAGGTCGTCCTTGATCGACGGCAGTGCGACGTTCACGATCGCGATGTCGAGGACGACCATGAACTGGACGACGCTGAGAAGTGCCAGCGCCAGCCACTTTCTCCGCTCCGTAGTCACCATCTCCAGTCCTTTCACTTGGGAAGTTAGTGCTTGCACCCTAGCAGGATCTACTTTCTTTTTGCAAGCAAAAGCTTCCCAATAGCAAGTCCGGCCGCTACACTGTGGCCATGAGGCGCTACGACCAGTACTGCCCGATCGCCCACGCGCTCGAGCTGGTCGGGGAGCGCTGGTCGCTCCTGATCGTTCGGGAGCTCATGCACGGCCCGAAGCGGTACACCGACCTGGCCGAGCACCTGCCCGGGATCGGCACGAACATCCTTGCGGCGCGGCTCCGCGATCTGGAGACGTGCGGTGTCCTGGCGAAGCGAAAGTTGCCGCCGCCCGCCGCGTCGCGGGTCTACGAGCTGACCGAGTACGGACGCGACCTGCAGCGCGTGATGCGCGAGCTCGCGCTCTGGGGCGCGCGGTCGCTCGGCCCGCCGTCGGAGGGGGATCTCGTTCCCGGCTGGCTCGAGAACGCGGTCGACATCGTGCTCGCTCCCGTGGCACCCGCCGGCCGGTTCGAGTTCCGCGTCGGAGACGAGACCGCCGCGATCGTCGACGGCGAAATCCATAGCGGTCCGATCGAGGATCCCGACGTCGTCGTCGAGGGCGACCCGACCGGCTTCTTCCACCTGGCCGTCGGCGGCAGCCTCGACGCCGTGAAGGTCGAGGGCGATCATGCGCTGCTCGAGCAGCTGGTCGGGTCGGGCCAGCGGGCGCTCGAGCCCGCCGCCCGCTGAGATCGCGCAGAATCAGGAGTAGCTGATGGCGGCAACGCCCGCGTACGCATCCGGCCCGAGCGAGCCACGCCTCCGCGCGCAGACGATCGGGCAGATGTGGGACGAGGTGGTCGCGGCACACGGGTCGTGCGACGCGCTCGTCTCGAGGCACCAGCGGATCCGCTGGACCTACGCCGAGCTCGACCTCCAGGTTGCCCGCTGCGCCCGCGGCCTGCTCGCGGCCGGGGTGGGTTGCGGCGATCGAGTCGGCATCTGGTCACCGAACAACGCCGAGTGGGTCGTCGTCCAGTTCGCGACGGCGAAGATCGGCGCGATCCTCGTCAACGTCAACCCCTCGTACCGCGCGCACGAGCTCCAGTACGCACTCCGCCAGTCGGGCTGCTCGCTGCTGATTCTCGCGGCTGGCTTCAGGGACGCCGACTACGTGCAGCTGCTCGAGGAGGTCGACGCACCGGCGCTCCGCCGCCGGGTCGTCCTCGGAGGAGCTTGGGACGAGCTGCTCGCCGACGGCGAGGCCGTGGGCGCGGACGCCCTCGTCGCCCGCGAGGCCGAGCTCGACTTCGACCAGCCGATCAACATCCAGTACACGTCGGGGACGACCGGCTTCCCCAAGTGCGCCACGCTCTCGCACCACAACATCCTCAACAACGGGTTCTTCATCGGGGAGACGCTCGGCTACACGCCTGACGACCGCGTGTGCGTGCCGGTGCCGTTCTACCACTGCTTCGGCATGGTGCTCGGCAACCTGGCGATCGTCACGCACGGCGCCTGCATCGTCGTGCCGAGCGAGGCCTTCGAGGCGCGCGCCGTGCTGGAGGCGGTCGAGGCCGAGCGCTGCACGTCGCTGTACGGCGTGCCGACAATGTTCATCGCCGAGCTGAACGAGCCGTCGTTCGGGGAGTTCGATCTGTCGGGCCTGCGCACGGGAATCATGGCCGGGTCGCCCTGTCCGATCGAGGTGATGAAACGCGTCCGCACCGCGATGCACATGGACGAGGTGACGATCTGCTACGGGATGACGGAAACCTCACCGGTGTCGACGCAGACCGCGCGCGACGACCCGTTGGAGAAGCGCGTCGGAACCGTCGGCCGCGTCCATCCGCAGCTCGAGATCAAGATCGTCGATCCGGCGAGCGGGCTGACCGTGGCCCGCGGCGAGCCGGGCGAGCTCTGCACGCGCGGCTACTCGGTGATGCTCGGCTACTGGGACGACGCCGACGCCACGCGCGCAGCGATCGACGACGCGCGCTGGATGCACACCGGCGATCTGGCGGTGATGGACGAGGACGGCTACGTCAACATCGTCGGCCGGATCAAGGACATGATCATCCGCGGCGGCGAGAATGTCTATCCGCGTGAGATCGAGGAGTTTCTGTACCGCCACCCGGCGATCTCCGACGTCCAGGTGATCGGCGTTCCGGACGAGCGCTACGGCGAGGAGGTGTGCGCGTGGGTGGTCGTCAAGGAAGGCGAGGTTCTCGACGAGGGCGCGCTACGCGCGTTCTGCGCAGGCAAGATCGCGCGCTTCAAGATCCCGCGCTACGTGCGCTTCGTCGACGGCTTCCCGATGACCGTCACCGGGAAGGTGCAGAAGCACAGGATGCGCGAGCTGGAGATCGCCGAGCGCGGCCTCCGGGTCGCGGCAACGGCCTGAGCGACGGGCACCCGGTTACCCTTGGCGGCCGATGAGGCGAGCGCTCTGCCTGCTCGTTCTGGTCCTGATCCCGGCCGCCTTCGCACGCTCTTCCGCCGATCCGGGGATCGGCGGCGACTCGATCCTGATCGGCGGCACGGCGCCGCTCTCGGGTGAGGCCGCCGCAGCGGGCGCGGTCTCTCGTGGGGCGAAGGCGTACCTCGACTACGTGAACGCACGTGGCGGCGTCTTCGGCCGGAAGATCGTCTACAAGGTCCGCGACGACGGCTACGACCCCGCGCGGACCGTCCAGGACGTCCGGGAGCTCGTCCGGCAGGACCGCGTCTTCGCGCTCTTCAACATGTTCGGGACGAGCACCAACCTGGCGGTCCGGGACTTCCTGAACAGGTCCGGCGTGCCTCAGCTCTTCGTCGGGAGCGGCGCGACGACGTGGGGGCGTGACGCGAAGCGCTATCCGTGGACGATCGGCTACTTCCCGAGCTACCGGACGGAAGGGATCGTGCTGGCGCGGCAGGTGCTGAAGACGAAGCCCGACGCGAGGATCGCGGTGCTGTACCAGGACGACGACTACGGGACCGACCTGCTCGCCGGCTTCCGGCGCGGCCTCGCAGCGAGGCCGCGGCAGCTCGCGAAGGCGGTCGGCTACGACCCGACCGGCGCCAACGTGGACTCCCAGGTCGCCGAGTTGCGGGCGACGAAGGCCGACACGTTCATGGTCTTCGCGTTCGGCAAGTTCGCGACCCAGGCGATGATCCAGGCGGCCGGGCTCGGCTGGCGGCCGCAGGTCTACGTCAACGCGGTCGCGTCCTCGACGGCGCTGATGAGGCGTGCCGACCTGACCGGTGGGAGGGCGGTCGCGGAGGGCGCCGTCTCGGTCGTCTTCTTCAAGGATCCGAGCGACCCCAGCTGGGCGAACGACCCGGGGATCGGGCTGATGCAGGCGGTGATCAGGAAGTACGCGGGCGCGACGGACGTGAGGAACGGGTACTACGTCGCCGGCATGGCGTCGGCGTTCACGCTGGTCGACGTGCTGAAGAAGGCCGGGAAGATCCTCACACGGGCCGGGATCATGGCCGCGGCCCGCTCGTTGAACGAGGCGAACAACCCGTTCGTCCTCCCGGGGATCGTGGTCAAGACGAGCACGGCCGACGGCTTTCCGATGCAGCAGGTCGCCCTCGCGCGCTGGTCGGGCGGCCGCTGGAACATCTTCACCGGACCGCTGACGATCTCGGGCTGACCCTCGCCGAGAGTGCGGGCGTCAGTTGCAGGGGCGCCAGAGCCACGGGCTCAGGCTGAGGTGCTTGCGGATCACCTGGATTCCGAGATCGGCGAGCCGGCCGCAGTCCGCCCCGGAGACCGGCTCGTACTCGACGTCGATCGCGGGCTTGTCGAGCCCGGTGAAGGGCGCGAGGTCGCGGCACTCGTCGTACCGAAGGCAGCTTTCGGCGAGGACTGCGTCGAAGTAGCGACGGAGTTGCGGCGCCTGCTGCAGGTCGTTCTTCAGGACCGCCGCCAGACCGCGTCGATGCGCCTCGTTGGCCAGCCAGGTGTTGTAGCGGAGCTGGTCGTCCGCCGTGAGGGCGAAGCCCGTGTCGTTCACGAACCCGTCGACGTTGTCGAACTCGACTCCGTCGAACCCTTTCGCCTTGCAGAGGTCGAGCCGGCGGCGGATCGTCGGCGCGAGCGCGTCGCGCTGCCGGATGTCCAGCCAGCGCTCGCCCGGCCAGTCGGGCTTGCCGAGGAGCGACGACGGCACGGCCGCCGCATCGGGCCGCCACGATTCGTGCGTCCCGGCGCTCAGGTAGCAGACCGCGCGACCGCCGCGCGCATGCAAGCTCCGGATGGTCGTGGCGCTGTTGTCGAAGAGATCGATGTCATAGACCTCGGCAGCGGCCTGGCGGGCGAGCGGCTGCGAGAGCTGCACCTGCCACCGGGCTTCCGGCTGCGGCTTCCAGCAGCCGGCGCAGGCAACGGGCTCAGGCAGCGGTGCCGTCCGGGAACCCGCCGCCGAGGCAGCCGTCAGCAGGAGCGCCGCTCCCGTCGCAACCGCGACCAGCCGCCTCAACCGATCGTCCAGACCAGAAGCAGTGCGGGCCGGCGCAGGCAGAGCGAAGCGAAGACGACGATGCCGATCGCAGCTACCAGCGTGCCCGCCAGCAGCGCGCCGCCCGCCGCGAGGTCGAGCACGCGCCCGGAGACCACCGAGACGACGATGCCGCTCCCGACGGCGATGACGGCGAGGCGGGTTCGCTCGATCGCATCGAGGAGCGCCGCGCCGACCGCCACGACGGCGTAGAGCGAAAGGGCGACGGCAGTTGCCGCGGTGGCCGTGTGCTCGCCGATCAGCCGCCCGCCGAAGACGGCGAGGGGCATCAGCACCGAGACGGTGCCCACGACGCGGAGCAGCGCACCGCCGGCCAGCGAGGCGACCGGATTGCGGAAGGAGCGATGCACCGGCGCCTCGAGAGCGGAGCCGCGGAGCGCCCGCGGGATCGCGTTCCAGATTGCCGACATGTGCCACCCGCCCCAGAACGCGGCGAGCGAGGACGGCAGCAGAACCAGGGCCAGGGCCCGTGCGTGCGCGTCGAGCGCAACGCTCCGGTCGCTGAGCAGCAGCGCCGCCAGCGACAGCCCCAGCACGCCGGCCGGAAGCGCAACCCGCCACGGCCGGCCGCGGTACAACGTCGAGCTGACCCCGCGCGGCAGCGCCGACGCGAGCACGGCGATCAGCCCGGCGAACGCGAGCCCGAGCGACGGCCGCGCGTCCTCGAACCGGTAGAGCCCGGCCGTCAGAGCGCCCAGCAGCAGCACGGTGCAGACGGGGCGGGCACGCAACGCGAGTGCGGTGGCAACCCACACGCCCGCGAGCTCGGCGCCGACCAGGTACGGCGTGCCGCCCGCCGCGGCGGCGGCCACCCCCGCCAGGGCGGTGGTCAGCAGGACGCGGCGATCGAAGAACAGGCGCTGCCGGAAGAAGCCGTCGGTCGGGAAGCGCGCCGCGAACAGCCACTGGAACGCGATCGCCGCCGGCACGGCGACGTCGAGCGCGCGCATCAGGCCCGCGCCGCCCAGGGTCCGTTGGAGCGGCTCCGTCCAGAGCACGACCGTCAGGAAGCAGAGCAGCATCGCGAGCGCGTCGATCGGCGTCCGGGTGACCGGCTCGTCCTCGACCGGTCCGTCGTTCGCCGGGGCGCTCGGCATCGGCACGGACATCGTGTCGGCGGCCGTCGCCAGCGCCTCCTCCGCGCGCAGGCCGCCCCAAGCCTCGAGCACGACCGCGGCCTCGAGCATGTCCTGCGGCGCCCGGCCGAGACGGGACTCGATGACGGCGAGCGCCTCCCGCTGCGTGATCGCCGCTTCCGTGCGGCCGACTTCGAGCGCGCTCAATTCCGTCCCCGGTCCGCGACCGCACGGAGCAGGTCGCTGTAGGAGCTCAAGCACGTGTCCTGCGTGTACTCCCTGACCGCCTTCTCGTAGCCCGCCGTTCCGAGCCGCTGCGCGAGGTCCGGACTGCGAAGCAGCGCGACGACCCCGTCGGCCAGCCCGTGGACGTCGCCCGGCGGAACGACCACGCCGCAGCCGTTCACGAGCTCGGGCACCCCGCCGACGCCCGTTGCGACCACCGGCCGTCCTTCGACCATCGCCTCGAGGATCGAGAGCGGCAGGGCCTCGGAGATGCTCGTCATGATCACCACGTCGGCGTCGCGAAGGACGCCCTTCGGGTCGCTGGTCGAGCCCATGAACGTGAACCGGTCGCCGAGGCCGAGCTGCTCGTGCAGCACGCGGCATGAGCGGCCGTACGCATCCTCGCCGTCGGAGACCGGGCCGTAATGCAGGAAGCGCGCGGACGGAAACCGCCGCACGACCTCGCTCGCCGTCCTCAGCATCGTGTGCACGTCCTTCAACGCGTCGATGCGGCCGACCGAGACGACCGTGCCGGTCCCCGGCAGCGGCCCCGGCGGGTCGCCGATCGTGACGCCGTTGTGGATCACGCGGATCTTCAGCGGCGAGACGCCGAGGCTCCGCTCCCAGCGTGCGTTCGCCTCGGCGACGGGCGAGACAGCATCGGCCGCGGCGTACGCCGCGAGCGCGAGCCCGCGCGAGAGGCGGGTGGCGACGAACCGGTCACCGGGGCTCAGCTTTCTGCGGACGGCGCCGAGGTACGCCTCGCGCACGTAGACGCCGTGCTCGGTGAGCAGGATCGGCGTCCCGTGCAGCGCGCGGTCGACGAGTGCGGGCAGGATCGCCCACCCGGCAGCCGTCACGTGCGCCACGTCGGCGCGCGGAGTCTCCGCCGCCGCCGTGCGCGCGATCCAGTACAGCGTCTGGAACAGCTTCGCCGCGTCGACCAGATCGAACGACGCCGGCGGCCCGAACGTCTCGCCACGCTCGGAGACGACCGGCGCGAGCGCGTCGAGGAACAACCGCCAGCTCTCCTCGGCGCGGAAGACATGGCTCAGTGCGTCGGGATGCTGCCGGCAGTAGACGAGCGCGTCGACGAGCGAATCGCGGCTGCCTTCCCAGCAGAGCAGCGCCTTGACGAGCGTTGCCGGGAGCGAGGTGTCGAAGTCGCCGCGGCCCAAGCCCCGCCACTTCCAGCCCGGCAGGGTCTCCGACCAGATCTCGAGCCTCGGCAGCAGACGGGCGTTCGCCGGCAGTGTGAACAGCGGCTTCTTGGCCCTCCCCGCCGTGACGATCGGGAGCACCTGCCACGACACATCCGGCAGCCCGCCGAGCAGCAGGTCGCACCACGAGCTCACCCCGCCGACGACGAAGGGGTACGTCCCCTCCGTGACGAGCAGCACCTCGAGCGACGACTGGCGTGCCCGAGGCGGTGCCTGAACTGCCAGCGCGCTCACCCTTGCGCCGGCAGGACGAGATCGAAGCCGGGGCGGAGCGTGATCCAGCCAGAGCGGGCGCCGCCGTAGGAATCACCGGCCGTCGTGCCGGTCACCGGCGCATCGACGGTGCTCGCGCTGACGAGGTGCACCTGGCCGTCCTGCAGGTAGGCCGTGACCTGGCCGCTCGCGAGCGCGTTGCGCCACTGGCCCTGGCGCTGCAGGATCATCCCGTCCGCGGCGAGCGACGGCTGGACGAGCGGCGTCCTGAAGTAGCTCCGGTAGCGGGTGACCAGCGCGTCGACGACCGAGTAGAAGACCCCGTCCTCCGCCAGGTTGGACTGGTGGAAGTAGTGCGGGCGCGGGTCGTTGGAGAGCACGTGGCGGAGCATGATCTTGGCTTCGCTCGCCGCGTACTCTGACCAGGTCGCCGGCTGCAGCAGGCAGGTCGTGGTCGCCGTGTTCGTGCAGCCCTCGAAGTAGACGTAGTTGTACTCGTCGAGCTGCTCCGCGGCGGTGCCGACGTTGTAGTAGACGTTCGTCGGGTAGCGGGGCACGGTCAGCGCCGGCCCGATGGCCGTCTGCTCGGGCGTCCGCGACGCGTCGCTCGCGATCCAGCGGATGCCCTTCTGCTGGAGCGCGAACGGGAGCTCCGGGTTCGCGAGGCCGGAGTGCTCGCCCGTCACGAGCTCCGTCGAGTCGAACGGCAGCCGCTGGCGCCGAGCGAAGTCCTGGTTGTTCCCGATCTCGGTGGCGAGATCCGCGCCGCCGAGGAAGTCGAGGTTCTTGTGGTCCCAGGTGTGGTTGATCCAGCCGAACGAACCCCGGAGCAGCAGCAACGTGCGCGCGAGGCCTGTCGTGTCCCGACGCCTCAGCTTCTGCTGCGCGGACTGCCCGCCGTCGACACCGTCGGCCCCGTCCCCGTTGAACACGAGGTCGAGGCGAAGCCCGTTCGAGCGCTCCCAGAAGGCGGCGCGGACGACATCGGCGGCGTTCATCAGGATCGCGCGCGACTCATCCGCCGTCGTCGTGTTCGTGGCCATGTCCCAGCGCTCGTCCGGAATGAAGACGTCGTCGATCTGGAGGCCGAGGTAGTTGCGCGAGAAGCCGAGATAGACCCCGCGGGTGACCCACCGCAGCATCCCTTCGGCGAGCAGCTGATGCTGGAGCATCCACTGGTTGCTGTCGACGGTCGAGACGAGCTGCTCGCGCCCGTCCGCCGGCCGGTACACGCCGAGCAGCGCCGATCCGTCCGGGCCCGAGACGAGCGTCTTGAACTGCGTGGTGCTGACCGGCTTCGCCCAGTAGCCCCAGGCGGCGTCGTAGCTCACGCTGCCGACGAGATACGGGAACGCCGAGCGGCCGGTGCTCGTCAGCGACGCGGTGACGCCCTCGAAGCTCCCCGCGCCCGAAGGCGTGTTCAGCCCGAACGACGCGGAGGGATAGACGTAGGCGTCGAGCTCGCGGACGCGGAAGGTGCGCTCGTAGTCGCGCAGCACGGTCCACTCGTCCGCCGACAGCGCCGAGCGCCACGCGGTTCCGTCGAAGTAGGGAAGCTCGCCGTTCGCGAGGATGACGGCCTGGTAGCGCCCGCGGCCGCCGTCGATCAGCGAGGCCGGCGTGATCGGGCCCGACTGCGACCGGACGATCGCATCGAACGGAACCCCGGACTGAGTGAGCGTCTGCTGCCAGCCCGAGAACGTCGGCTCGTCGCCGGTCGCGGACAGGAGCAGGACCTTCAGCCCGACCGCCGGACCGCTCGGAGCGGCCGAGGCGGTTCCCGCCAGTGCCAGCGCCGCCTGCAGCGCCACCAGCAGCGGCGCCACACGCCGCAGAACGCGAAGCACCCTACGCATCAATTACCTCCTATCGGCGACGGCGGTCGCCGTCGGATCGTCGACCAGATCGGAAAAGATCTCTTCTGCGAGCTCGTGGAACGCTGCGGGCAGCACCCCGTCGGTCGCGTACTGCGACAGATGCTCGATGTATGCGTGCAGCTCCTCGACGCGGTCGCTCGGCAGCGATTCCTCGGCCGCGGCCACGAGCGAGCACAACCGCCCGACCGTCCAGTGCGCGTCCTCGGACGAGCGCATCGCGTCGCGCCACGAAACCGGAACCGGCGCGACACCGCTGCTCGCGGGCTCGCTGCCCGGCGCGGAGGCTGGAGCGGCGGACTCCTCCGTCAGCCGCTCCCGCACCGCCGCCAGCGCCCCCTCGACCTCCCCGCAGACCGCGAGGAGCGATTCCCTCAGCGAGGCCGCGTTCGCCAGCGCGCGCAGGCCCTCGTCGCTCGTGACAGCCGTCGCCTGCGCGCTCAGCGCACGCGCCGACTCGAGCGCCCGTTCGGCGCTCGCCTCGCGGGCCTGCAGGACTCGCAGCCTAGCGTTCTCCTCCCGCAGCAGAACGAGCTCGGCCTCCATGACCGCCACGTCCGAATTCGCCGAGTCGGCGCCCCCGGACCGCCGGCGCAGGCCTCGTACTCTCCCCTCGACAGCCGCAGTCGACATCGCTCTCTCGTTGAACCAGTGGACCGGACTCGGTTCGATCCCTCAGACGGGGGAAATGCCTCCCTCGGCAGAGTGATGCGGTGCCGAGCGAACCAGCGCCGCCGCCGTGATAGAGCTTTTCGACGCGTGCCGGTGGATGTCGTCAACGAGATCCAGATCGCGTGTCCGCGCGCGGATGTGGCCGCGTACGCGGCCGATCCGGACAACGCACCGGAGTGGTACGAGAACATCGAGTCCGCCGAGTGGCGGACGCCGAAGCCGCTCGGCGTCGGTTCGAAGGTCGCGTTCGTCGCGCGCTTCCTCGGGCGGCGACTTGCGTACACGTACGAGATTCGCGAGCTCGTTCCGGGCGAGCGCGTCGTGATGAGCACCTCGGAGGGGCCGTTCGCGATGGAGACGACGTACACGTGGGCCGACGCGCCCGCAGGCACGCGGATGACGCTCCGCAACCGGGGCGAGCCGTCCGGTTTCGCCAGGTTCGCGGCGCCGCTCATGGCCAGAGCGATCCGCCGCGCGAACCGCAAAGACCTCGAGCGACTGAAGGCGATCCTCGAAGGTCGCGAGGGCGAGACCCGGCGGCCGGGCCTCGCCCATGTGACGAGCCGCTAGGCCGGTTGGGGGACGATGCGGATGTAGGGCTTGGGTGCGTCCCAGTCGCCGAAGATTTCTTTTGCTTCGTCGTTGGAGACGGAGCCGGCGATGATGACGTTGTCGCCGTGTTTCCAGTTGACGGGGGTGGCGACGCGGTGTTTGGCGGTGAGTTGGAGTGAGTCGATGACGCGGAGGACTTCGTCGAAGTTGCGGCCGGTGGTCATCGGGTAGACGAGGACGAGCTTGACCTTTTTGTCTGGGCCGATCACGAAGACGTTGCGGACGGTCTGGTTGTCGGCGGGGGTGCGTTGTTTGGGG